>DATCHE010000188.1:0-33830 GCA_036508535.1 Bacteroidales bacterium
CGGATAACAATTAAGACACATTACTTATTAACAAACGCTTAACTCTGGCTTTTGATGGTCATTTCCTCTGGCCAGATATGGTCAAGGGCAGTGGCTTTACCAATCCCCTAAAAGGAACTTTCAGATTATCAGTATCTTAGGGAACCCCCTTTAGGGGGCAGGGGGCAAAAAACAGCTTTGGAGACAGTCTCAATTTAAACTTTGGCGGAGAAAGAGGGATTATTCGCTGCGCTCATGATCCCTAAAGGGGGGCCTTGCAGACAAATTACTACCTTATTCGTTTCACTCATAAGGTATTTTCATTTTACATCTGTCCTTACTCATGTAAACATCGTTCGGACATCTGTAAAATGAAAATCCTCCGGCGATGCCGGAGGAGTAATTTTGTCTGCGGAGAAAGAGGGATTCGAACCCCCGGTACGGTTACCCGTACAACGGTTTTCAAGACCGCCGCGATCGACCACTCCGCCATTTCTCCGCCGCAAAGATAATATTTTTTTGTTTTTTATGAATTTTTTTGTGAATATTGTGTAAATAACATATAATCAGCATATTATAATTTTTATCAACAAGATGTGAACAAAATATTTGTTTTTTGATTCTGAAAACTACAATTAGTGAGCAATTGCGACATTTTGAATAAAAACTGATTTTTATCCGCAAATAATGCCATTTTAACCTAAAAGTGGCACTATTTGTGGAAAAACGACAAAATAAATTTGCATATGAATTAAAAAAAAATAAATTTGTATTTAATTAATAAGATTGGTCTAACCCTTAAATTTTTCATTATGACAAAAAAAGAATTAGTTAACGCTCTGGCTGCAGATGCAACTCTTTCAATTAAAGATGCCGGAAAAGCTTTAAACTCATTTGTAGCAGTTTTTGGAAAAGCCATGAAAAAAGGTGAGAGAATCCAACTTCCGGGTATGGGTACTTTCAAAGTTGATAAAAGAAGTGCAAGAGTTGTTCGTAACCCACGTACCGGTGCGAAACTCAACGTTCCTGCAAAAAAAGTTGTTAAATTTAAAGCAGCTCCTGCTCTTAACAAAGGCCTTTAATTCCGGTTTAAGGAATTGAAAAGGGGTGTTTTTTACACCCCTTTTTTTATTATAATCAGCTTGTTTAAAAATATGTCCGTTTTTTTATTATTTTTGATCGGGATATTACCTTGTATAATCACTAAAGCATGAACTGCATTATAGTTGACGATGATAAGATTAGTTGTAAAATTATTGAGGGATATGTAAGTAAATTTACTGCCCTTAATATGATTGGCTCATTTAATGATGCAGTTGCTGCAAGGAATATCCTTACTGCCCGACACGATATTGACCTTATATTTCTCGATATTGAAATGCCAGAAATGAACGGGTTTGATTTTATAGGCAGTCTGGACTCTCCTCCCAATATTATATTAATTTCAGCTGCAGATGAGTATGCTTTAAAAGCATTTGATTTTAACGTTGTTGATTACCTTCTTAAACCAATTTCGTACGGACGGTTTTGTAAAGCTATCGATAAGACATTCAGATACTTTACACGAAAAGATTTATTAAATGCCGGTGATGAAGAGATCTTTATCAAAAAGGGATCTACACTTGTAAAACTGAAACTACGGGAGATAATTTATATCGAAGCTCTTGAGAATTATGTTACTCTGAACACTAATGATGATAAGTTTACGATTCATTTTACTATGAAAGCCATTGAGCATCAATTGCCTTCAGGGGTCTTTATAAGGGTGCACAGATCTTTTATCATAAACAAGAGCATGATTCAGGCTATAAAAGAAAACTCTCTCGATCTGAATGTTGGAGGTTCCCTGAAAAGCATTCCGGTAGGAAAATCATTCAGGGATTCTCTTCTGAACGATATTAATGTGATGGCCCGATAATTCCTTTTATTTCTCATGCTTACCAATCGTCAGCTTTTTCTCCAATACCTTGGACAAACTTCACCTTCCCCAATGATGCTTGAGATTTCAAGTGCTAAAGGTGTCTATATGTTTGGACCGGATGGACGGAAATACATTGATCTTATTTCCGGAGTTTCAGTAAGCAATACCGGTCATTGTCATCCTAAAGTTGTTGAGGCCGTTAAAAACCAGGTCGATTCTTATATGCACCTGATGGTTTATGGCGAAATAATTCAGAGTCCCCAGGTGAAATATGCTGAACGACTTGCAGGAATTCTGCCCCCGGAACTAAACAATTGCTATTTTGTTAATTCAGGCAGTGAGGCCGTGGAGGGTGGTTTGAAGCTTGCTAAAAGATTCACAGGAAGAAGCCGGATTATATCGTTCAAAAACTCCTATCATGGCAGCACCCACGGTGCATTGAGTATACAGGGAAGCGAACTGTACAGGAACGCATTCAGGCCTCTGCTTCCCGATACATTTCAGGTAGATTTTAATGACGAAAAATCACTGGAGGCAATTGACACTAAAACAGCTTGTGTAATTATTGAGCCGGTGCAGGGAGAAGCCGGAATAATTTTTCCTGAAAATGATTTCCTTACTAAGATTAGAAACAAGTGCACCTCTGCCGGCGCGTTGTTGATATTTGATGAGATTCAGACGGGCTTCGGCCGTATTGGTTCTATGTTTGCCTTAAATAGATTCGATGTTATTCCTGATATTCTGCTCCTTGCGAAAGCACTGGGTGGAGGAATGCCTCTTGGCGCTTTCATCTCTTCAGGCAGAATAATGTCTACACTTGCTTCATCCCCGATTCTAGGTCATATTACAACGTTCGGTGGGCATCCTGTTTGTTGCGCTGCAGGTCTCGCTTCCCTTAATGTGATCATTGAAGAAAAGCTTGTCGAAACATGTGATGCAAAATCAGCAATTTTTAAAAACGAACTCCATCATCCTTTAATCTCTGAGGTCAGGGGGGAGGGTCTCTTACTTGCAGTTCAGTTAACTGATCCCGAATATATTCATTATGCTATTGCTCACGGTCCGGATTTCGGCCTGATTCTTGACTATTTTCTTTTCTGTAACAATGCTCTCAGAATAGCTCCTCCTCTTATAATCCGCGAGGATGAAATAGTTCTGGCATGCAGACAGCTGAAAAAACTGCTTGATGATGCAATGAATAATGCAAAAAAGAAATGAAACGAATATTATTATCTCTTATCATAATAGCCTATGTATCAACAGGAATTGTGAGTGGGCAGAATGCCGCAAACAACACATCTCTGAAACTGGAGAAGCTTTATGCCCGCCTTATAAGTAATCCTGCTGATTCAGTCAGGTTGCAGATAAATGACTCGATAAGGTATATTATTGAAAGCTACGCGACTTCTGATACTGTATTTGTTCACAGGTTTAAAAACCTTCGATATCTTGGTCAGATTACTTCTCCTGATTCCTTACTTAAAATTATTACATGGAATCTTATACTTAAAAGTAGTCAGAGCAGATATTTTTGCTATTTTATCAGGAAACCGGAAGACAGTAGGGAAAACAAAATTTACAAACTGACAGCCTCGTATAAAGAGGAAACCATAAAGACTGATACCACGTATAATGAAAAAGACTGGTATGGTGCCTTGTATTATGATGTAAGAACTGAAATAATTGATGGAAAAAAATGCTGGATATTGCTAGGTATTGATTATGGCAACCCGGACATCACACGAAAAATCATTGATGTATTAAATATTACACCGGATGATTCTGTCATTTTTGGCAGGAAATGGTTTGAATCTGAGGGAAAGTTAAAATTCAGGGATGTTTTTGAGTATGATTCGAACGGGATGATGTCTTTGAGATTCAAATCTGACAGCTCTGTCGTTTTTGATCATCTGGTACCGTTTTCGGCTTCTCAGAAGAATGACCGTAAATTCTATGGTCCGGATTATTCTTACGATGCTTACAATTTTACCAATGGGTTATGGAGAATGATAATTAATGTTGATGCAAGAAATAAGGAGTAGAAGAAGTTTAAAGTGCCTAAAGTGCCTGGAGTACTTAAAGTTTAAGAACTAATTATTCGAAAGTTTATAATAACTTTAGGCACTCTAGGCACTCTTTTATGGCAAAGAATATAAAAACTCATCTTTACTGCTACGACGACCACAGAGCATTCGCTGAGGATGTCCGAAAGCGCTTTACTGATACAAAACGATATACGGTAGTTTTATTTCAAACACGTGAGGAATTTATTAATCATCTCGAATCGGAAAAGCTGCATAATTTCTGTAAAGTTGCAATTCTTGGTCTGCACGATACAAAAGAGCAGTTTGAAATGATCGAACAGCTTACTATAGAAGCAAAAAGAATCGACCAGAGAACGGGTCTCATACTTGTTGGTCCTCCGGATAAGATGGAAGATATTAAGAAGGCAGTGAAGTTTAATATAGATGCCTATATTCCTAAAAACGCTAATGCCATTCTTCGGATACATAATACAGTGAAAAGACTGATAAGTCAGCATAGCATTGGAATCTTCAAAAAAAGAAGAAACTTTTCGTTCTATGTGCTTATAACCTTTCTTCTTATATCAGCTCTATTGGCCCTTGTGGCGTTTTTTAAACTTCCAGACTACTTTTAGGGAAATGACTATTTGTCAGTAACTGGTTTACGGCACATCTTTTGAAAGTGTTCGGCTGACTATTCATGTTTAACAAAAAATTATACATATGCAAACCGGTAAGATTGGCGTAACAACTGAGAACATTTTCCCGATAATTAAGAAATTCCTCTATTCTGATCATGAGATTTTTCTGCGTGAGCTTATTTCAAATGCTGTAGATGCTACACAAAAGCTGAAAACGATGTCTTCGGTAGGCGATTATAAGGGTGTAATAGGCGAAACAACCATTCATGTATCGTTCGACAAAAAGAAAAAAACTATTACAGTTTCTGACAGTGGCATTGGCATGACAAAGGATGAGGTTGATAAATACCTGAACCAGATCGCCTTTTCAAGTGCAAACGATTTTCTCGATAAATATAAAGACCAGTCAAGCGCTATAATCGGCCATTTTGGTCTTGGCTTTTACTCTTCTTTCATGGTTTCCGATAAGGTTGAGGTGATAACCAAATCGTATCAGGAAGGTTCCCAGGCTGTTAAATGGAGTTGCGATGGCAGTCCGGAGTTTACTCTGGAAGAGGTTGAAAAAGAAGGCAGAGGCACAGATGTAATTTTACATATTGATAAGGAATCAAAAGATTTTCTGGAAGAGAATAAAATTGAACAACTCTTAAAGAAATATTGCAAATTCCTTCCTGTCGATATAGCCTTCGGAAAAGAAAAAGAATGGAAAGATGGTAAGAATGTCGAAACAGGAAAAGATAAAATCATTAATAACACTAAGCCGGCATGGACTCTTAAACCCGCTGATCTAAAAGATGAGGATTATCTTAAATTTTATCGCGAGTTGTACCCTTCAGGAGATGAACCATTATTCCATATTCACCTGAATGTTGATTACCCTTTTAAACTAACAGGTATCCTCTATTTCCCGAAAATAAAAAGCAACATTGAAATACAAAAGAACAAGATACAGCTTTATTGTAATCAGGTCTTTGTAACTGATTCTGTTGAAGGTATTGTACCAGAGTTTCTTACTCTTTTGCATGGTGTTATCGATTCACCGGATATTCCGCTTAATGTATCCAGAAGTTATCTTCAGAGCGATTCAAATGTAAAGAAGATATCGAGTCACATCACTAAAAAAGTTGCTGACAGACTTGCAGACATCTTTAAAAATAATCGTGAAGAGTTTGAGAAAAAATGGGACGACCTGAAGCTTTTCATTGAATATGGTATGATTACAGAAGAAAAGTTTTATGAGAAAGCCTCTAAATTTGCACTTCTTAAAAACAGTGACGATAAGTACTTTACATTTGAAGAATACGAAAAGCTCATAAAGGAAAACCAGACTGACAAAAATAAAACACTGATATATCTTTATTCAACAAACAAAACAGATCAGTATTCCTATATCGACAAGGCGAAAAATAAAGGCTACGATGTTTTAATTCTCGATGGCCAGCTCGATGTACACCTTATCAATCACCTTGAATCAAAATTGACGGAATCGAGATTCGTCAGAGTCGATTCCGATGTGGTTGACAAACTTATTCAAAAAGAAGAAACGCGTGCATCGAAATTATCTGAAGAACAAAAGGATGATCTTAAAAATGTTTTCAACGTCAGTGTAAAATCAAAAGAGATTTATAATGTTGTTTTTGAATCACTCGATGAAAATGACGCACCTGTAATTATAACACAGTCAGAGTTTACGCGCAGGATGAAGGAAATGTCACAGATGGGAGGGGGGATGAACTTTTATGGCGAACTTCCTGATAGTTTTAACCTGGTGGTTAATCCAAATCACCAGCTTGTAATAAAAATTTCTGAAGATCTTCAGGCTACAGCCGGTGCAAAGCTTACTGAGAATGATACCGAAAGAAAAAGACTTAAAGAAGAGGTCGCTTTTATGGACCAGGAACAAAAGAAGAAAAAGTCTGAGGAGATAAGTCAGGTTGAAAAGGATGACCTCGAAAAACTTCGAAAAGAACTTTCTGAAGTTGAAAATAACAGGAAAGGTATACTTGAAACTTATGGCGCAGGTAATAAGGTAGTTAAGCAACTAATTGATTTAGCTTTACTTGCAAATAACATGCTGCGTGGTGAAGAGTTGAGTACATTTGTAAAGAGGAGTGTGGATCTTCTTTAGTTATATCATCCTGCCAATCTCTCCCTTAAGGTAGTCAATAGCTACTCTTGTAGGTTCCTTATCGAGTTCCATGACCTTTTCAAGTAGTTGTTTACTGAGAACCATTGCTGGTGCATTAAGTGGCATGCTTTCTGCTTCACTGTTAATTATTTTGATTGTACTCGACCGGGCATTTCTGACTACCTCCCATGCCTGTGGGCTCATGTAAATCTGTTGTGACAGGTTGTGTTCAAATTCACTTCGGATGGCAGTAAGCAAAGCGGAATGAAGCTGTGTGGCTTTCATCTCAGAGGTGCTCACCCTGACAATTAGTGATTCGAGTGAGATTCTTTCAAGAAAAAGAACAATTCTTTCATAAGCCTGAAGTTTTATGGGAGTTACTGTCCGGCTGTTCTGCAAAATAATTTCCTGTCTTCTCTTATCCTGATCGTTCTTAATAGTTTTATCAAGAATGAGCCATGCAGTAAAGAAAACAATAAGGGCAGGGATTGTAATTTTCAAAATATCGGGTAGGATTTCCATATTGGTTCATTTTTAATAATACACAAACTTAGGTTATTCTTTTTTATTTTCAATCATAATTATTATTACGCAGAATCAACAGATATAAATAGATTTCTTCGTGCAACATGCAAAAACATACCTGATATTTCGGTGAAATATATGATTGATTGTTAAACCTCTACGAGGTATTTGTATTCATTGAAATATTTTTCTACAAAACTTTATGCCCTACGGGCAAAATCTGAATTAATTCTTATACCGAGTAGCAGTTTAGATCTTGTAGAAAAAATTTTATGATCTACGGTCAAAATCTGAATTAATTCTTCTACCGCGTAGCGGTTTAGGTCTTGTAGAAAAAACCAGGGTTTTTAATTATTTATTCCCCGTAGGGGATAAAGAAGGTGATTTATTTGAGTTTTGTTTTTCAGATATACTTCCTACATTTGATTTCGTCTTTTCGATCAATTATAGTCACAATAAAATTATTATTATGGAATATTTATCTGACAGAATTAAAGCTTTATCAGTTTCCCAAACCCTTGCAATGGCTCAGAAGAGCAGGGAATTAAAAGCAAAAGGTATTGATATTATAAGCCTTAGCCTGGGTGAACCAGACTTTAATACACCCGATTATATTAAAGAAGCTGCCAAGAAGGCAATTGATGATAATTATTCCAAATATCCGCCGGTTCCGGGGTATTTTGATCTGCGTGAAGCAATTTCAAAGAAGTTCAAAGCAGAGAACGGTATTAATTATTCTCCTGACCAGATAATTGTATCCGCAGGAGGAAAACACTCCCTGATTAACGTTATACTATCAATTATTAACCCGGGCGATGAAGCTATTATTCTGGCTCCATACTGGGTAAGCTATTATGATCAGATAATTCTCGCAGGAGGAACCCCTGTTGTTGTTAATGCGTCTATTGAAAATAATTTCAAGATCAGGCCCGAACAGCTTGAGGCAGCAATTACGGGCAAAACAAGGTTAGTTATTTTCAATTCTCCATCAAACCCCACTGGTATGATATACGACCGGAAGGAAATGGAACAAATTGCCAGAATCATTGAAAAGCATGAAGGATTATTCATAATATCTGATGAAATTTATGAACACATCATCTTTGAAGGGGAGCATGTAAGCATGGCTGGGTTTGATTTCATTTACGACAGGGTGATCACCGTCAATGGAGTTTCAAAAGGATATGCCATGACTGGCTGGAGAATAGGATATATTGGTGCACCTTTATGGATTGCAAAGGCATGCGACAAACTTCAGGGACAGTTCACGTCGGGAGTTTGTTCTATTGCTCAACGCGCTGCTTTGGCTGCGATACAAGGTACAGGTGAGTCACAAAGAATAATGAAGGAGGCATTTCTTCGCCGCCGCGATCTTATATGTGGTTTGTTAAAAGAAATCAAAGGTCTTAAAGTAAGAGTACCCCAGGGCGCCTTTTATGTGATGCCGGATATAAGTTTTTTCTTAGGTAAATCAGATGGTAAAACTAAAATAGTAAATTCAGAAGATCTTGCACTTTATCTGCTCGACAAAGCTCAGGTTGCTGTTGTTGGCGGAGATGCTTTCGGAGCACCAGACTGTATCCGAATCTCTTATGCAACAGCCGATGAACTTTTGGTTGAAGCTGTAAAGAGAATAAAGGGGGCACTGGAGAAACTGAATTAACGGCCCCCTGCCCCCTGAAGGGGGTTCATGGGTCATATGTTGTTGATTAGCCCCCCCTTTAGGGGAAGTGGGGGCAAAAACTCAGGGGCAAAAAAGTTTGGGGTAAGAAATCAGTACTTATTATATGAAACCGTTTCTTCAGCAGGTTTTCTCCTTTTCTCTCTCTGGTCGCTGAGCGAATAGCCTAATGTTATTATAAGTTCGACGCGTTTTGAACCTGGAATCATAAGAAGCTTTCTTAACATTTTTTCGTCAAACCAGCCAATTATGCACGAGCCTAACCCTTCTGCTTCAGCCTGCAGACAAATATTATCAGCTGCTATACCGATATCAATAAGGGAATAATCCTTGTTTTTGATTGTTGCTCCTACTTTTGATGAGAAGTTCGGCTTTTCTCTTACAATTACAATCTGCACCGGAGCCTGAGTAACAAAACTATTCATTCCCAGAAGTTTGGCTGAAGCTGCCTTTGCAATTTCTTTTATGAGATCTGGTTCAGTTACAACAATGAACTTCCAGGGTTGAGCATTGCAAGCCGAAGGAGACATTCTGCCAGCATCAACTATCCTCCCGAGCTTTTCTTTTTCAACAGTTTTGTCACTGTATTTTCTGTCACTCTGCCGGTTCATTATCAGATCCAGCATTGTTTTACCATCGATCATTATTAATAGTTGTTTGGCAAAAGTTCAAAATAACTTTCGGGATGGAGGCAGGCCGGACAGTTTTTAAGAGGTTTGGTTCCGAAATGTATATAACCGCATTTTCTGCAGTACCAGAACACTTTTTCACCTCTCTGGAAAACTTTATCCTGCATAATGTTCTCAAGTAATTTTCTATATCTTTCTTCATGACCTTTTTCTGCTGCAGAAATAGCCATAAATGCCGTTGAAATGTTCTTAAATCCCTCTTCTTCAGCCGTTTTTGCAAAAGAAGGGTAGAGATCGCTCCATTCTTCATACTCCCCGTCTGCTGCAGCAAAAAGATTGTCTTTTGTTGTGCCTGTTTTACCAGCAGGATATGAAGCTGTTATTTCAACTTTGCCGCCTTCAAGAAACTTAAAAAATCTTTTGGCATGTTGTTGTTCCTGAAGTGCTGTCTCCAGAAATATCCCTGCAATCTGTTCATAACCTTCTTCTTTTGCAACTTTTGCTGCAAACTCATATCTGTTCTTGGCTTGAGATTCACCAGCAAATGCCTTAAGCAGATTCTTTTCAGTATTTGTTCCTTTTAAACTCTTTTCCATATCTTTTTAGATTAATGAATTATGATAACTCAAAAAAATTATAGTCTGTTAATACTCCCTATACCTATTTTTTACCCCATTTAATAAGTTTCACTTCCTCACCTCTTATAAGCCTTCGAATATTTTTTCTGTGTGTAACGATAAGGGCAACAGCAACTAAAATTGAAAAAACTTTAAAAATCAGAGAGGGACTGTCAAATACTAAAAAGAGCAATATAGGAAATGCCAGTCCTGCTGCCATTGATGAAACCGAAACAATTCCTGTCATTAAAAGTACAGCAAGAAAAACTCCAAAGCAACTAAGGGTAAGAAAAAATTTCAAAGCCAGAAGTACTCCAAATACTGTTGCAACGCCTTTTCCACCGCGGAATTCTGCAAAAACAGGAAAAATATGTCCGATTATTGCTGTTACGCCTGCCAGAATCTGGAGATTGGTAATGAGGGAACTGCCTGGTTCAGCCAAATTAAAAAAGACTGGTAACATTGTCGCAGTCCATCCCTTGGCAACATCTATGAGAAGAACAGGGATACCTGTTTTCCATCCGAGAACTCTTATTACATTTGCTGTACCTGCATTCCCGCTTCCATGGTCCCTTACATCAATTTTGTGAAATATTTTACCAGCCCAGACAGCCGCAGGTATTGATCCGAGCGAATAAGCCAGTATAAACACCAAAATTGCGTTTAATGCATTCATCCCTTAATATTTTTTTTTAGAGGGCAAATATAGTAAAATATTATACTGGTAAATCTCCTATCGTAGGGCCATAATCAGAGAGCCTGGCAGTTTCTTTATTCCCTGTAAATTTGCTGAAGTTGTTAATGAATTTTAAAGCGAGGTCAGTTGCTGCAGTATGCCATTTTGTTTTTGTGCTCCATGCTTTACCCGGATCAAGAATGTTTTCATCTACCCCTTTTACATTTATTGGTATACTTAGATTGAAAACAGGAAGTGTGACGAATTCGCAATCCTTAATTGAATCGTCTAAAATTGCATTTATAATAGCTCGTGTAGCGGGCAGGTCTATCCGTGTTCCAATTCCGTACGGACCACCGCTCCAGCCAGTATTTACCAGCCATGCATCTGCATTATGCATTTTCATTTTTCTGGTCAGTTCCTTAGCATAAGTTATTGGATCGAGCATCAGGAAAGCTGCTCCAAAGCAGGCAGAGAACGAAGGAACTGGTTCTTCGATACCCCTTTCAGTTCCGGCAATTTTAGCAGTATATCCGCTTAAAAAGTAATATCGTGTCTGTTCTTCAGTAAGATGACTTACCGGAGGTAATACACCGAATGAGTCAGCTGTGAGGAAAATAACTTTTTTTGCGTGTCCTGCTTTTGAAACAGGCTTTACAATATTATTGATATGATAAATCGGATAAGAAACTCTGGTGTTTTCTGTTTTTGAGGAATCATTAAAATCTATTGTCCCATCTGATAAGACAACAAGGTTTTCAAGAAGTGAATCGCGACGAATAGCGTTGTATATTTCGGGCTCATTCTTTTTGCTTAGCTTAATACATTTTGCATAACATCCCCCTTCAAAATTGAAAATACCATCATCATCCCAACCATGTTCATCGTCACCCACAAGAGCTCTTTCCGGGTCTGTTGAAAGGGTTGTTTTGCCAGTTCCTGACAGTCCGAAGAATATAGCAGTATCTCCATTTTTTCCAACATTTGCAGAGCAATGCATAGAGGCTATTCCTTTGAGTGGCAGATAGTAATTCATTACAGAGAAAATTCCTTTTTTCATTTCTCCTCCATACCAGGTACCACCTATAACTAACATCCCTTCGGTGAGGTTGAAAAAGACAAAGTTCTCAGAATTCAGTCCCTGTTTCTCCCAATCAGGATTTGTTGCTTTTGACGCGTTCAGAACTACAAATTCCGGTTCGAAGTTTTCCAGTTCTTCTGGTTCGGGTCTGATAAACATATTTTTTACAAAATGCGCCTGCCATGCAACTTCGAGAATAAATCTGACTTTTAGTCTTGTATTTTCATTTGCTCCGCTGAAGCAATCGACAACGAATAATCGTTTTCCGGACAGTTGTCTGGCTGAGATATTCTTACAATGATTCCATATCTCGTTTGTGATTGGTTTATTATCAGACACTTTTGCATTCTCAGATTTCCACCATACAGTATTCCTGGTTTTATCATCCAATACAACGTATTTATCTTTTGGGGAACGGCCGTGGAATATTCCCGTATCTACCGAAACAGTTCCTGTTCTCGTAATAATGCCTTTCTCGTACCCGATAAGGCCAGGCTTTGTTTCTTCAGCAAAGAGAACATTAAATGATGGATTGTAAATAATTTCGATAGGGTCGGTAATGCCATATTTTAGTAAGTCGGAAGGAGTAATCATAATCAGAAATTTTTGATTAAAAATGTCAACAGTAATACTGGTATCTCACTTTGACAGCAATAAAGTCGAAAGATAATCTTAATTCTTTACATATTTTATGATGTTCAACATAAGGCAAGTCACATCAATAGGTCTTTTATAAAGTAAAAAGGATATTTGGTTCAAATTAACAATTAGTTTGTTAAGTCAAAAAAAATAGGGTCCCCTTGTCTGGGGGACCCAATTTAAAACTATTTAAATAAGGTTACTTACCATATTTAATCGAAGCCTGAGCCGCAGCAAGTCTAGCTATAGGAACTCTGAAAGGCGAGCAACTTACATAAGTTAAACCTGCTTTGAAGCAGAACTCAACAGATGCAGGATCACCACCTTGTTCACCGCAGATACCAACTTTAAGATCGGGTCTGGTTGCACGTCCTCTCTCAACAGCCATTTTAATAAGTTGTCCAACGCCATCCTGATCAATTGTCTGGAATGGGTCTGAAGCAAGAATCTTCTTATCAAGATAATCGTGAAGGAAACCACCGGTATCATCACGACTGAATCCAAAGGTCATCTGTGTAAGGTCGTTTGTACCAAAAGAGAAGAACTCAGCGGTCTTGGCCATACGGTCAGCAAGAAGGCATGCACGTGGAATTTCAATCATAGTTCCATATTTGCATGAAATCTCTTTTACGCCGAATTTTTTGCAAACTTCTTCGTGTACTTTATCAAATATTTTCTTTGTAAAGTCAAGTTCTGCAACCTCGCATGTAACAGGAACCATTAATTCAGGATGAGGTTTCTTACCCTCTTTGATAAGTTCGAGTGATGATTCGAATATTGCACGGATCTGCATTTCTGAGATCTCAGGGAAAGTGATTCCAAGACGAACGCCACGGTGTCCCATCATAGGGTTTGACTCATGTAATGCCTCGCCACGTTTTGCAACGTCTTCTTTTTTAATTCCAAGAGCTTTTGCAAGTTCTTCCTGTTTTTCTGCTCCCTGGGGAACAAACTCATGGAGAGGAGGATCAAGAAGTCTGAATGTTACGGGCAGACCGTCCATTGCAGCCATAGTGGCTTTCATATCTTTTTTAACGTGAGCAAACAATTCGTTGAGAGCTTTGCGGCGCTCAGTTTCGTTTGCACTCAGGATCATCTTGCGAAGAAGGAATAAAGGTTCTTCTGATCCTTTTCCGTAAAACATATGCTCTGTACGGAACAGGCCGATACCCTCTGCACCATAGTTGCGTGCTATTATTGCATCTTCAGGTGTTTCAGCATTTGTACGTACACCCATTTTACGGAATTTGTCAACAATAGCCATGAATTCTTTGAATCGTGGGTTTTCTGAAGCATCCATCAGAGTAAGTGCACCAATGTAAACGAAACCTTTTGTTCCGTTAAGGGTAAGGAAGTCACCTTCTTTGATAACTATATCAGAACCTGATACTTTACATATTTTCTTATTAGCATCAACATGAAGTCCGCCAGCACCTACTATGCAGCATTTACCCCAACCGCGTGCAACTAATGCAGCGTGTGATGTCATCCCTCCACGAGCAGTAAGGATACCTTCTGCAGCGCGCATTCCTTCAACATCTTCAGGATTGGTTTCTTCACGAAGAAGAATAACTTTTTCACCTTTGCGGTACCATGCAACTGCATCTTCAGCGTTGAAAACAACTCTGCCTACTGCTGCTCCCGGACCTGCAGGCAGGCCTTTCACAGCGGGAGTGTGTTTCTTTTCGACTGCGGGGTCACAGATCGGGTGAAGAAGTTCGTCAAGCTGAGCAGGATCAACGCGCATTACAGCTTTTTTCTCATCAATAAGTTTTTCATGAAGCATATCCATTGCCATGTTAAGCGCAGCAGTACCGGTTCTTTTACCAGCACGGCATTGTAACATATAAAGTGTGCCTTCCTGAATTGTGAATTCTATATCGAGCATGTCGTGGAACGACTTCTCAAGAATATTACGGATATCCCAAAGTTCTTTATAAGTACCAGGCATGGCTTCCTGCATACTGTGCAAGTGCTTGTTCTGATCATTTTTAGTATCATCATTAAGCGGACTCGGAGTACGAATACCTGCCACCACGTCTTCTCCCTGAGCATTTACAAGCCATTCACCATAGAACAGGTTTTCACCAGTTGCAGGGTTACGGGTAAAAGCAACACCTGTGGCTGATGTATCGCCCATGTTACCAAATACCATCGCCTGAACGTTTACAGCTGTTCCCCAATCATCAGGAATTCCTTCAATACGACGGTAGGAGACAGCTTTCTTACCGTTCCAGCTTTTGAATACAGCTTTAATACTTCCTTCAAGTTGTTCTTTTGCATCATCAGGGAAAGGTTTTCCAAGAGCCTTTACTACTATTTTTTTGAAATCTTCTGAAAGACCTTTAAGTTCATCAGCTGAGATTTCAGTATCTGTTTTATATCCTTTACTTTTCTTAAACTCATCAAGTTTCTCATCAAGCTGCTTACGAATTCCTTTTCCTTCGCCAAGATCAATACCTTCTGCTTTTTCCATAACAACGTCGGCATACATCATAATAAGACGACGGTAAGAATCCCATACAAAACGCGGATTATTGGTTTTCTTAAGGAAACCGGGAATAGTTGCAGAGCAAAGACCTATGTTAAGCACCGTATCCATCATACCCGGCATAGAACTGCGGGCACCAGAGCGACATGAAACTAGTAATGCGTTTGTAGCATCACCATACTTCATATTCATTGTTTCTTCTGTCTTTTTCATTGCTGCCCATACTTCAGGCATTAGTTCTGCAGGCAGAGTACAATTGTTTGTGTAATACTCATTACATGCTTCGGTTGTGATTGTAAACCCGGCAGGAACGGGTAAGCCAAGAAGACACATTTCTGCAAGATTTGCACCTTTCCCTCCGAGGAGGTTCTTCATTTCAGTTTTACCCTCCGCAGTTTTCTTTCCAAAGGAGTAGACTCTTTTAACTTGTGACATAATTTTATTAATTAGAGATAAATTAAATTATTGATTTTGAAAATTAGTCGCAAAGTTAATATTAAAATTGAATAAAGAAAAACAGGATAGATGATAACTTTTTTAACATTATTGTTTGCACTAAAACCCCCTGAAGCTCCTTATTGTTTGCCCCTCGACCCCATATATGCTCCTTATTATTTGCCCCCCAACCCCCCTAAAGGGGGGCTAATGTCCAGATAATCTGAGAAATAATTGTTTTAGAAGTGTCTAATGTTCAAATATACAGTAAATTAACCCCCTTTAGGGGGCAGGGGGGCTCAGGCTCTTGGATGAAACATAATCAGAGTATCTCGTAAAAAGCTCCTGTCGATATGGGTATAAATCTCCGTGGTGAGTATTGATTCATGTCCAAGCATTTCCTGAACAGCTCTCAGATCAGCTCCTGCCTCAATCATATGGGTGGCAAACGAGTGTCTGAAAGTATGCGGACTTATATTTTTTCTAATACCGGCTTTCGCTGCCAGGTCCTTTATTATGGTGAAAATCATGGCCCTTGTAAGTCTGTATCCTCTTCGGTTAAGAAAAACAACATTCTGATCATGAACTAAAGGGAGTCTGTCTCTGTCAAGTTTATAGATATCAATTTCTTTAAGTGCTTTTCTATTTACAGGTACCAGTCTTTGTTTATTGCCTTTTCCTGTAACTATAACAAAACCTTCACCATAATGTATATCTGTCAGACGAAGATTCACAAGTTCCGATACGCGTAAACCGCAGCCGTAAAGTGTTTCAATTATGGCTTTATTTCTGTGACCTTCAGGTTTGCTGAGGTCAATTTGGTCTATCATACTGTCAATCTCGCTTATGGACAAGACCTCCGGAAGTTTAAGTCCTATTTTTGGAGACTCAATTAATGAGGCCGGGTTCTCCTCAATTTCTCCTTCAATAAGCAGGAATTTGAAGAACGCCCTGACACCCGAAAGTACTCTTGATTGGGTTCGCGGATTTTTATTTTCAGCGCTGTACCATAAGAGAAATTCCTTAAGATCGGAATATGAAACAGTAGCAGGAAGAATATCACTCCCGATTTCTTTAAAATATTTTTCAAGTTTGGAAATGTCATTCAGATAGGCCTCAACACTATTCTCCGACAACGACTTCTCGAGCCTGAGAAATGTTTCAAAGTTTCTATATGATTGCTTCCAGGTAAGACTCATATTGTAAATCCGGTTATTAACCTTTTTGTATCATTATTATATCTTTCACAAAGTAACACAAAGTACGACAACCTATATAAGTTGGTTCACTTAAATATTTTTTATCTATTTTTGCCGTTATATAATTTAGATTAAGTATCGGGAATCAAGCATAAGAATTAATTGATTTTCAAGCTATTTACGATTCTGTATGCTTGATTCCGGATAGTTATATTAATTAGTTTAAAAATAGCCTGGTTATTTCAGGAATAAACTCATAATGAGATGCATATATTAATCATTAATGGTCCCAATCTGAATCTTCTTGGCAGAAGAGAACCTGAGAAATACGGACACTCCTCATTTGAAGATTACTTTAAAATTCTTAAAGCACGTTATGCGGATATCAGCTTCGAATATTTTCAATCGAATATTGAAGGCGAGATAATAAATGAAATACAGAAATCAGGCTTTTCATTCGACGGTATAATAATTAATGCCGCAGGGTACACCCACACTTCGGTTTCGATTACCGATGCTATAGCTGCGGTTAATACTCCGGTAATTGAAGTTCACATAACGAATATTTCTGCACGGGAGGATTTCCGGCATACAAGTCTTATAGGAAGAACTTGTGCAGGTAGTATTTCAGGTTTTGGACTTGATAGTTATCGCCTTGCTGTTGAGGCACTTATTGAAATGAATAAATCACAGAAAAAGTAAATTATGAACAAAAAGCGAACCAAGATAGTCGCAACAATATCAGACAGAAACTGCGAAACAACTTTTATCAGGCAACTTTTTGATGCCGGAATGGATGTCGTAAGAATTAATTCGGCACATATGCCCATTGAAGAGGCTGCTCGAGTTATCAAAAATACAAGGGAAGTCTCTGACAAGATTGCCATACTTATCGACACAAAAGGACCTGAAATACGCACTACTGCTTGTGACGAACCTATACATCTGACAAAAGGAAATAAAATCAGTATTATCGGAGATCCTTCTTTGAAAAGTTCAAAGGAGGCAATATATGTCACTTATACTTCCTTTGCTGCTGATATTTCTGTTGGGTCTGTGATTTTGATGGATGATGGTGAACTCGAATTAAAAGCAGTTAAAAGAAAAGGAGCAGCGCTCGAGTGTATTGTAGAGAATGATGGAATTCTGGGATCAAGGAAAAGCGTTAACATTCCGGGAGTAAAGATTTGTCTGCCATCGCTTACATCAAAAGATTTAGCCTTTATTGAAGTGGCCGTTAAGAATGACGTTGATTTTATTGCCCATTCTTTTGTAAGATCAAAGCAGGATGTTCTCGACGTTCAAAAAGTTCTTGATTCATTCAAGAGTACTATTAAAATAATAGCCAAGATTGAAAACCAGGAGGGTGTTGATAATCTTGATGATATACTTGAAAGTGCATATGGTATTATGGTTGCCAGAGGGGATCTTGGTATTGAGATTCCTTATGAAAAAATACCTGGAATCCAGAAAATGATTATAAACAAATGCATCGTTACCAGGAAACCTGTAATTGTTGCCACGCAGATGTTACAATCGATGATTACGAACCCACGTCCGACCCGTGCAGAGATTAGCGACATAGCAAACGCAATCTATTCACAGACTGATGCAATAATGCTTAGCGGTGAAACGGCTAATGGAAAATACCCGGTTGAATCTGTCAGAACAATGACAAAAGTAGCTCTGGAAGTAGAGAAGAACAAAGAAAAGTTTCTTGATATACCACATGTGAATGTGACTGGTGAGATTTCAGCATACCTTGCAAAAGTTGCTGTAAAAACGGCATTCAGAGTGGGAGCCATGGGAATTATTGCAGATACTACCGGTGGAAGAACTCTCAGAGACATGGCTGCCTACAGAGGTATTAACCTCGTTCTTGCCCAATGCTACTCAAAATCTACTATGAGGGAACTTTCTCTTTCATATGGCATATATGCAAGTTTTCAGGAACGGAGAAAATCGGTTGATGAGTTTATTCATATAGCTTTAAAAAATCTGGTTAAGACTCATAATCTTCTGGGCGATGATATTGTGGTAGTGCTGGCAGGTAATTTTTCAGGCGGCTCAGGATTCTCATTTATTGAAGTTGGTTCAGTGGAATATCTTAAAGACCGGGTTAGCATAAAGGATTAGTAAAGAATTGGTCTGATTTTTGATGCTATAATATGACCTGATACTGTAAAGGAATGTTTAAAATTTTGTTTTTTTCAATATGGTTTTTATTTCATCCGGTACATGTTACTTTTACCAGCATAGATTACGTACCGGATATGAATTCTTTTAAAGTTTTCATAAGGATGTATTTTGATGATTTTCAGCGCGATTGTAAATTAAACGGAGTGGAGATACAGGATACAGGTTTTTCGGCAGATAATGCCAGTTCTAAAACCGTTATTGAGAGATACCTTAATGAAGTGATGATGATCAGCGCAAATACAAAACAACTTTCAGGCAAATTACTTGACATGAATCTGGCTGATAATGAGATTAGTATGAATATGGAGTACAGCGCTGGTAAAAAACTAAAAGTTTTAACAGTTAAAAATCTTATTCTGACCGGCCTGTATAGCGACCAGTCGAATATGATTATTGTAAAGATAAACGATTTTGAAGAAGGCTTTAAATTGACATCAGATAAGATGGAACAGACTTTTAATTTAAAATAATCGCTCTACGTGAAAGATCATATTAGTAAAAAGCTTTTCTTACTGTTTCTGGTAATTTTCTGCGTTACTCCCCTGATGGCAACGCATAACAGAGCAGGAGAGATAACTTATGTACAGTTATCGGATCTGACTTACGAGATCACTATTACTACTTTCACCTATACCTTAAGTTATGCCGACAGACCTACTCTCGATGTGGAGTGGGGCGATAACACAATCTCTACTGCACAGAGAACAAGTATGTTAACTCTCCCAAACTTTTACAGGCGGAATGTCTATTTAATAACTCACACATATCCCGGCCCGGGTATATATAAGATTCTTGTTCAGGATCCTAACCGGAATGCCGGCGTTAAAAATATTCCAAATTCTGTGAATGTTATGTTTTCAATGTCATCTATTCTGACAGTTAATCCGGCAATCGGACGTAACAGCACACCAATTTTGCTTAATCCACCTTACGACAAAGCAGCTTATCATTATGTATTTATTCATAACCCGGGAGCCTTCGATCCTGATGGAGACAGTCTTTCATATAATCTCACGGTATGCACCCGCGATGACGGCAAACCTATTGTTGGGTATACCTTACCTCCTGCAACAACTTCAATACGAGTCGATTCAATTAGCGGCGATCTGATATGGGACACTCCTGCAGACACTGGCGCTTTTAATGTTGCCATGGAAATTCGCGAGTGGCGAAATGGCAAAAATATTGGATTAGTGGAACGTGATATGCAGATTGATGTTTACACAACAAACAATAAGCCTCCTGTTAATGGTCCCTTGAGGGATTATTGTGTTGAGGTGGGAGACTCAATTGATTTTATTTTTTCGGCAACAGATGTAAATAATGATATTATCACTCTTAAAGTTACCTCGGGTATTTATACACTTAATGCATGCCCGGATACTTCTATCAAAATATCCTCAGTTGCGGGATATTCTTCCTTAAGATATAAATGGGCCCCGTGTTATGATGCAGTACGTACTCAACCTTACGATGTTATATTCAAATCGGATGACAATAATTCAGATGTGAGGCTCTCAGATATCAGCCACATGAAAATAAAGGTGCTTGGTCCTGCTCCTGTTATTTTGAATGCCGTTCCTGAGGGTAAAATGATCAAACTTTCGTGGAAAAACTACGGGACCGGGAAGATTGCCGGATTCAGCATTTACCGAAGAGAAGGGGCATCCACATTTAAACCTGATTCATGTGCTGCCGGTGTTCCTTTTTCAACAGGCTTTGTGAAAGTCGGATATATTGGGGGCAGTTCAACAACTTCATATTCCGATACAGACAACGGGCAGGGACTTTTGTTCGGAAAGGAGTATACATATAGAATTGTAGCTGTTTATCCAAATGGAACAGAAAGTAAATCTTCAAATGAAATTACATCAACCCTTGTTTCCGGTCTGCCAATAATAACAAATGTTAGCGTATTAAAGACCAATATCAGTAAAGGGTTGATTTATATTTCCTGGAAAAAACCCGATAAACTCGATACAATTCCTGCAAACGGGCCTTATGAATACCGGATTTTCAGAGCCAATGGAATTAGTGGGACACTATACCAGCTTATAAGGTCCAAGCCCACTATTGATCTTAATGACACTACTATGATTGACACTCTGAATACCCAATCTGATGGTTATATCTACAGGATCGAATTATGGAATGTTAAAACTGATAATGTATTTCGGGTAGGCGAGCCTGCTTTTGCGTCTTCTGTTTACCTGACATCAAGCCCTGGTGACAGGAAAACAAAGTTTGTTATTAATCGCAACGTTCCGTGGATAAATACCAGATATGATTTTTTCAGATTAAACGAAACAACATCGGTGTACGATTCGATTGGCTCCACAAACCAGCTGGTTTTTGTTGATAATGGATTGATAAATGGCAAGAATTACTGCTATTATGTTAAGTCGGTAGGCGGTTATACCTCCGAAAATATGCCAAAGAATCTGGTTAATCTGTCGGAAATTGCTTGTAGCACTCCTGTTGATAATGAGCCACCATGTATACCGGAAATTAGCGTTGCAAGCAAATGCGAGAGTATGTATAATATTGTGTCATGGAGATTTTCTGACCCATCGTGTCTGAACGATATAAACAAGTATTTCATATATTTTAAAACGAACTATACCGACAACCTGGTACTGATTGACTCCGTTCTTGATAAAAATACATTTTCCATAATTCATTCTCTCACGGGACAAATAAAAGGATGTTATGCCGTTTCGGCAATTGACTCAAAAGGAAATGAGAGTGAAAAATCTATTGTTGTATGTATTGACTCCTGTGGCGCTTTTGTGATTCCAAATGTTTTCACTCCGAATGGTGATGCAATAAATGATAAACTTATAGCCAAGACATCGGGACTTGAGGATAAAATTGATTTCAGACTATATAACAGGAATGGCTTGCTGATATTCAGAACTGAAAAACCTAAAATAGATTGGGACGGAACATACAAAGGAAAAATTGTTTCTCCCGGTGTGTATTTCTACCAATGTGATGTATATGAAACGCGAATTTCCGGACCATATTTATATCATCTTTCCGGTTTTATCCATGTTATTACTGATGAGAATGGAGTGATCCGGAAGCCGGCAACAAAATGATTTTGAAGGATTATATAATATGAAGAAGATAATATACCTGGCTTATATTTTAATAATTTCTGGTTCTGTTTCAGGTCAGCAGACCGTTGATTATATTCTTCAATCCAGAGCACTGAAAGAATCAGGGAAACCAGATATTGCACAAGAGTTGCTTACCAAAGCCATAGGTGACAAAAAAGAAAGCAGACTATATACTGAAAGAGCTGAAATATACATTATTAAAGGAAATTACACAGCGGCCATCAGCGATTATAATGAAGCTAACAGGATAACTCCTTCTTCCGGGGAATATGGGCTTTCCAGAGTATATTCACTTAAAGGAGATGCAGCCACGGCTCTTTATCATCTGGAAGCCAATCTTAATTCCTCTTTCAGGAAAAGTGAAAAAGAAATTTTGCTTGATCCGGCATTTGGTGCTGTTGAAAATAAACCAGAGTGGCGTCAGTTCTGGAAAAAGGAATGGTATAGTATTACTGAACAAGGAGTATCGGAAATTGCATATTATATCTCAACCGGAAAGATTGACCAGGCAAAAGCGATTCTGGCTGAACTTAAAAAAGACTTTCAGAGTAGCGATGAAATTCTTTATGCAGAAGCAATGATCAATCTTGCTTCCGGAAAGTACTCAGAGGTTGTAAAGATTATCTCGGGATTAATAACACTGTATCCTGAAGACGAGAAATATTTAAGAATTCTTGCGAAAGCTCAAACAGGCGAAGCTAATCCGGTCGGAGCATCGGTTACCTATACGCAACTTTTAAATACCGGCGTTGCTGATGCTGAACTTTTAATTCTGAGAGCAGACTGCTACAGAAAAACCGGAGAAACAGATAAGGCCCTCACCGATCTTGAAAAATATCTTAGGTATTATCCTGAAAATAAAGCCGCTATAAGTTTAGCCGGTAAAATTGAAACAGCATCTGGCGACAATATTAAAGCACTTGAATATTTTTCAAATAATCTGAAGTTTCATCCTAATGATGCTGAATGTTATATAGATAGGGCAAATGCCTATTTTGTTTCAAAAACGTGGAATTGGGCCATAAAAGACTATAGCATGTCATTAGATCTGAATCCTGCCAATTCAGATGCATGGCTTAATATGGGAATTGCTTTGCTTAATTCAGGCAAGACGGATGACGCCTGCCATAATTTCAATGAATCATATCGCCTCGGAAATAATCGAGCTTCAGAGTATATCAGTAGGAATTGTATAAAATAATACTCCCTAAAAACCCACCCCTAACCCCTCCATGGAGGGGAACCTGCCATCCAGTTTCTCCCATTCTCTCATTTTTGAGACGCAAAATTTTGCGTCTCTACCATTGTGCCGTTGTGCCGTTATAATATATGCTTTTGTATTCTCTCAAACAGATCATGAGGCTTAAATGGTTTTAGAACATAATCATTTATGTTCAGGTCAACTATTTTGTCGTGACTTTCAGACATAATGGCTGCTGTGAGAGCTACAATAGGGATGTTCCGGATAACAGAATCTTCCGATTTTCTTATAATCCTGATAGCTTCAATTCCATCCATTACAGGCATATGCAGATCCATCAGGATCAGATCAAAACCTTCTTTTTCAAGCAGATCAAGAGCTATTTGCCCGTTTTCAGCATGGGTTACGTGTATTCCCCATCCAACAAGAAATTTATTGGCAACAAAGAAGTTTATTTTATTGTCTTCTGCAACAAGAATCCGTTTACCTTCAAGTCCGGAATAATTTTCACGTACTTCAGTAGTTTGTTGGTGACTTCCGTTTTCTGAAACCCCAAAAGAGATAATAAACCGGAATGTTGACCCTTTATCTGGTTCGCTCTCAATTGAAATTGTTCCTCCCTGCAATTCAACAAGTTTTTTACATATTGCTAACCCCATTCCTGTACCTCCGAAGTGTCTTGTTGTATCAGCAGAAGCTTGTGTAAAACTGTCAAATATGTCAACCAGTCTGTCTTTTGGAATGCCAATACCGGTATCAACAACAGTAAATTCTATCTTTGACTGGTTGGCAGTTTTGTTTAATTCTCTGATCAGTACAGTGATACTTCCTGTAGTAGTGAATTTCATAGCATTCGACAGGAGATTGGACAGGATCTGATTAAGTCTTATCGGATCACCAATTACTTCATCCGGAATGTTATTTATTTTTTTGATTTCAAATCCGAGTTGCTTCGCTTTAGACCGGAAAGAATATGATCTCATTATTTCTTCGAGAAGATTGCTGAGATTAAATTGAGTTTGTTCGAAAACTATTTTACCCAATTCCATTTTATTGTAATCGAGTACATCGTTTACAAGTGTCAGAAGATGATTGCCCGAAAATTTCAATGCCTGCATAAAGTCCATCTGATCCTCACGAGGATTCCCTAACAGCAAAAGGTTGGTAATCCCAATTACTTCGTTAAGAGGAGTTCTTATTTCGTGACTCATTGTTGTCATAAACATTTGTTTTGACTGTGCTGCCTCTTCTGCTTTCTGCCGGGCAATTATGAGGTTATCGAGCATCATTCTGTGTTGAATTGCAATTGCAATCTGATTTGCTATAATATCAAGAACAAAAAGATCGTCCTGCGAAAATTTGTACTCATCATTGTAATCCTGAAGACACATGACACCTATTATATCCCCTTCAACTTTTAATGGAACGCCCATCCATACTTTACAAGGTGTACCAACAAGGTCGATATCACCCGCTTCTTCAAGAATTTTGAGATCATTTTCTCTCAGCAGAACAGACTTTTTATTCTTTATTACCCAACCGGTAATCGTTTTCTTAGTAGGTATTTTTAGAAAGTTGTCCTTTTCATCAGCGAAAAATGGAAATGAAAGGGACTCAGACGTCTTATCATAAAGTGCAATAAAAAAATTGTTTGTATCCCATATCTTACTCAACTCCAGAACTATTGTATGATAAAGTTCTTTAATATCCAACTGTTTCAAAGCTGCCGTCGAAATATTAAAAAGTATCTCCTGTAAAAGCTGATTCTTTCTCTCAGATGGAATCATATTCTTTTCCACACCAGTCATATGTAGAGATTCAAGTTCACTCTCTAATTGCTTGTTTGTTTCCACCAACTCCAAATACCGTTCTTTATAATCCATTAATCAGCTCGTATCAGTTTATTATTAGCAAATTAAGTATAAATTGAGGTTAAACTTTAAATTTTATTATAATAATTACAGATATCTGTTAGTCCGCATTGGTCGCAAAGAGGTTTTCTGGCTTTGCAAATATATCTCCCATGAAGTATCAGCCAATGATGGGCTTGACGGATAACATCAGCCGGTATATGCTTAGAGAGCTGGATCTCAACGCTTAAAGGTGTAGTAGCGTTTTTCACAAGTCCAATCCGGTTCGAAACTCTGAAGACATGTGTATCAACAGCCATTACAGGTTTTCTGAAAATCACCGAAGCAATTACATTTGCAGTCTTCCTGCCTACCCCCGGAAGGCGTTGTAATACTTCCGGCTCTGATGGCACCATTCCGCCAAATTCTGTAATCAGCATCCTGGACATGCCAACAAGATGTTTCGCCTTATTATTAGGATAAGTGCACGATTTAATATATTCAAATATTTCTTCAGGTTCAGCTTTCGACATTGCTGCAGCGTTAGGATATTTCTCTATTAATACCGGAGTTATAATATTAACTCTTTTATCGGTGCATTGTGCGGAAAGAATCACTGCCACAATAAGTTCAAACGGATCACGATAAGTCAGCTCAGTTTCTGCAAGTGGGTTATTCCTTTGGAAATACTCTATGGTCCGCTTAAATTTTTCCTTAATGGTCATAGGGTCGAAATTAATAGTGTTGGTAAGGTAACACTTTTTATCTTTGCACAATATTGATTATTTATGATAAGTTACCTGCAGGCTGAAAATATTTCCAGAAGAATCGGAGATAATCTTCTTTTCGAAAATATAAACCTTAACGTCAACAAGGATGATAAAGTTGCACTTATTGCTGTTAACGGAGCAGGAAAATCATCTTTACTCGATATATTGTCCGGGATAGAAACTCCTAATGAAGGTTCTCTCAGCGTTAAGCGCGATTTGCAGATAGCGTATCTGAAACAATCCCCCCTGCTTAATGAATCAAACAAAATAATTGATGAACTTTTTTCAACAGACAGTGAGCTTGTTAAGGTTATCAGGGAATATGAAGAATGCCTGCTCTCTGACGCTGCTGACAGGCTCCAGCATTCTATTCAGCGAATGGATGATCTTAAAGCATGGGACTATGAGGTTACTGTAAAACAAATTCTTTTTAAACTTAAACTCACTGACCTCAACGCTGTTATTGCAACACTGTCAGGAGGTCAGAAAAAACGTGTTGCTCTGGCAAAAGTGCTTGTTGAAAATGCAGATCTCATAATTCTCGATGAACCGACCAACCATCTCGATCTTGACATGATAGAATGGCTTGAGGAGTATCTTATCAAGTCAAATAAAACAATTCTGATGGTTACTCACGACCGGTATTTTCTCGACAGGGTTTGTAATGTCATTTTGGAATTAGCAGATAATGAAATATATAGATATGAAGGAAATTATGAATATTTCCTCGAGAAAAAGCAAAGTCGTGAGTACTCAGCAAAGATGAATACAGAGAAGGCAAGAAACCTTCTAAAGACCGAACTTGAGTGGATGAGACGAATGCCTAAAGCACGAAGGCATAAAGCCAAATCGAGAGTAGAGTCATTTTATGATATTAAAGAAAGAGCCGCAAACAGGACTGAAGAAAAAAGTATAAACATCAATGTTAACATTTCGAGGATGGGAAGTAAGATCCTTGAGATAAAAAATGTAAGCAAATCTTTTGGCGATAAAGTAGTTCTTAAAGATTTTACCTATCTCTTCAACCGCTTTGAGAAGGCAGGACTGATTGGCCGTAACGGTACCGGTAAAACCACATTATTGAATATTATTACAGGTTTAATCCAGCCCGATACCGGAACAGTGGAACGGGGGGAAACAATTGTATTTGGCTATTACAGACAGCAGGGAATTGATTTTGATGATAATATGACTGTTATTGATGCTGTAAAAAATATTGCAGAACAGGTAATGGTAAGCGATGGTACTGTTTTATCAATTGCCCAGTTTATGAACTATTTTCTGTTTCCTCCGGAAAAGCAGTACACGTTAATCAGGAAATTGTCGGGCGGGGAGAAGAGACGTCTTTACCTTCTGACAATTCTCATGAAGAATCCAAATTTCCTTATTCTGGATGAGCCCACTAATGACCTTGATATTCTTACACTTAATGTTCTGGAGGAATATCTTGCAGGTTTTAAAGGTTGTGTCATTGTGGTATCGCACGACAGGTACTTTATGGATAAAGTAGTTGATCATATTTTTGAGTATAAAGGTGAAGGTGTGATTAAGGATTTTCCGGGAAACTATACACAGCTGAGAGAAAAACAGCAGGATACTGAAAGACAGTTAACTCTGAATAAATCATTAAAAAGTTTAAACTCGGAACCAATTTCAGGTACTCCACCAAAAAAAGAAAAAAAATCCGGATTACCATTTAAAGAAAGAAAGGAATTCGAAGCTCTGGGAATTGAAATACAAAAACTCGAATCGGAAAAAAGTCTTATGGAATCTGAGATGAACGAAGGTTTCTTAAATCCTGATGATTTATACTCACTGTCATTAAAACATGGAGAATTAGTGAAAATACTGGATGACAAAGAGATGAGATGGCTTGAATTAAGTGAAAAATGATTTCTGGATTCATCTCCGCGAACATATGTGTTGAATTACACACAGATTTTTTAACTTTAACAAACTATTTTTTATTCAATTGGAAAAAATTGTCATAAATACGCCAGGGGCCAGTTCTGAAATATTTGTCGGGAAGAATTGGGAAACTGTCACCGGACTTCTGCCGGAAGATGGTGTTGTTATTATTACGGATGATAATGTTAAACGTCTTTACGGAAAAAAGTTCCCTGAGTTTCCGGTTTTCAGCGTATCGCCCGGAGAAGACAGTAAAAAACTTGCTATAGTTGAGAATCTGGCTGAAAAACTACTTGATGCCGGAATCGATCGTTCCGGTTTTATTCTTGCTGTTGGAGGGGGGGTTGTTTGTGATATAGCCGGGTTCCTTGCTTCAATATATATGAGGGGTATCAGGTGTGGATATGTATCTACCAGCTTATTATCGCAGGTCGATGCAAGTACAGGCGGAAAAAATGGCGTGAATCTGGGTGGAACCAAAAATATGTTGGGTAATATCAGACAGCCTGAGTTTGTGATTTGTGATCCTTCAATGCTGCTTACACTACCGGAGCCGGAGTACCTGTCGGGACTTGCCGAGTTAATTAAAACTGCCGTTATAGGCGATAAAGAATTGTTTGATCTTATTGAAAGAAGTTACACAGACATAATGAACAGGAATGTGGGACTGCTAACATCACTTGTGTCGAAGTCAGTCAATTTTAAAGCGTCGGTAGTAATGTTAGATGAAAAAGAAACAGGGATAAGGCGTATTCTGAATTTTGGACATACTTATGGACACGCTGTGGAGATGCATATGTCTGTTAAACATGGCTTTGCTGTTGCGTCAGGCATGGAACTCTCTACTGAATTTTCGTTTACGAAAAGTCTAATCAACCATACTGAAAAAGATAGAATTATTAGTCTGCTGAAGCGATTTGGACTAATTGAGACACACAATATTCCTGATAATCAGATTGAGCAACTTATACTTCATGACAAAAAGAAAGCCGGATCAGATATTCATTTTGTGTTTACGGAGGGAATAGGAAAAGCTGTTGTCAGAAAAGTTCCGGCTATTGAATTAGTAGATTTTTATAAAAGATACAGAGATAAAAAATAAAAATATGAATTGCTTCGGAGTTGTTTTCAGGGTGTCACTTTTTGGAGAATCGCATGGTCCGGCTATTGGTGTAATAATTGATGGGTGCCCTCCGGGTTTAGTTGTTAGTCTGGATGATTTTATGATTGATCTTAAAAGACGGCAGAGTGGGAGCAAGGGAACTACAAAACGTCAGGAATCTGATCTGCCTGAGATACTTAGCGGAGTCTTTAACGGAGTAACAACAGGTGCACCTGTTACTTTAATAACCAGAAACAGCAATAAGATTTCTACTGACTATGATGAATTTAAACTTGTTCCCCGTCCTGGTCATGCTGATTTTGTGTCACAGTTTAAGCATTCCGGTTTTTCAGATATGCGTGGTAGTGGTCATTTTTCTGGAAGGATAACATGGGGCCTTGTCGCTGCGGGTGTGATAGCAAAGAAGATTGCAGGAAGTGCTGAAATATCTGCAAAACTCATCTCCGCCGGAGGTTCTGAAGATATTGATAATGCAGTAAATGAAGCGATAGCATCAAATGATACTATAGGTGGCATAATTGAATGCAGAGTAAACAATGCTCCAACGGGATTAGGTGAACCCTTTTTCTATTCTTTAGAATCTGCTGTAAGTCACATTATTTTCTCAATTCCGGCAATAAAGGGAATTGAATTCGGAGCAGGATTTGCAGCAGCCGCAATGAAGGGATCGGAGCATAATGATGCGTTTGTGAACGGAAAAGGAAAGACTGCTACGAATAATGCCGGAGGTATAAATGGTGGCATTACAAACGGAAACGAAATTTTGTTCAGAACTGTTGTTAAACCGACTTCGTCAACCGGAGTTGAGCAGACCACCTTTAGTCTTAAGGAAGGAAAGATGACAACTCTTAAAGTGAGAGGACGACACGATACCTGCATAGCTTTAAGGATGCCTGTTATTGTTGAGGCAGCTGCGGCTATTGCCCTGGCCGACCTGATCCTTATCGACCGCGGGATTCATAGAGCACGAAAAAGGTAACAATTGTGTTGCAGTCTCTAAGTCTCTAAGTCTTTCTTGTCGGAAGTCGTGTGTCGTGTGTCGTGTGCCGTCATTACCAACGCTCTCTTAGTCGATGAAGTAATTTTAAATCTCTCGTCAATTCTGTAACCGATAATCCAGGCAATCTTCCCGTCAGATTCCATAATATATACCAGTTCCTTATCGAAAGCCGAAAGCTTATTGTCGATGAAATAGTCGCTCAGCTTTTTTTTCTGTTTCATCCCGAGAGGGTAGAAATAATCAGCGATCTTCCATTTTCTGATTGTCAGGGGGAAGGATAATTTTTCAGAATCGACACAGGCAATCAAAGAATCGGTTGGTATCTCAAACCTGGTCGTAATATTAACATATCCGGCTGAAGATATCAAGGGGATTTTTCTCAAAGCAGTTAAGTTTTTGACAGGGTAGGATTCTTCTTTTATTTCAACCTTGTGCGATATAATAATTTCTTTCCGGTTTTTTAAAATCCTGTGCGAAGATGTGGAAAGCATGCCCCCTGTTTTTCCTTCAATTACATCAATTAGATCATCTATTTGGGAACTATTTATGCCAAATGGTTTAAATAGCTCAAAAAGGATTGTTGAATTTTTCAAATGAACTTTTAAGAGGCTGATATTATAAGTGATTAGTTCTCCGTTATGTTTTGATATCGTATCGTTTAATGCAGCAATATAATCGGAAACAATATCATTAATACCAGAGAACCTGCCTGCAGTTTCATTCAGTGTTGTTTCTATTGAAGGATTTATTTCTTTGAGAACCGGTATTACAAGATGCCTTATTTTGTTTCTGGTATATTTTGTATCTGAATTTGATTTGTCTTCACGAAAAACGATCTTATGTCGAAGGCAGTACTCATTAATAACCTTTCTGGTTGCAAACAGCAATGGACGTATTATCTTGTTATTTAATGGCTTCATCCCTGTCATTCCGGATAATCCGGTTCCTCTTACCAGATTTAATAGCACTGTTTCAATATTATCGTTGAGGTTATGAGCTACAGCAATTGAATCGTATCCATGCTTAATCCTGATTTCTTCAAACCACTTGTATCTCAGTTCCCTGGCAGCCATTTGAACAGATAATCCGTTTTCATTAGCGAAAACTTTTGTTTGAAATCTGATGGAATAGAAAGGAATATTATGTTCTTCAGCATATCTCCAAACGAGCATCTCATCCTTATCGGATTCATCGTTCCTTAATGAAAAATTGCAATGCGCTATACCTGTTTCATTGCCAAGTCTGAGAAAAAGGTGAGACATGACCATTGAATCAATGCCTCCGCTCACAGCAAGTAGAACCCTGTTATGCGGTTTAAACAAGTCGTTTTCAGCAATATATTTTGTGAACTCTCTATACATATTCTGACGTATTGCAAGGCAAAAACTGGAAATAGTCCATCATCTGTATGGAACAATAGATGGAGGTCCCGGGTCAAAATTATTCGGCCTTAGAAGTTGTTCTCCGGAGATTATGACGTGATTAATACTTGAATAGGAGGGTTGATTTGGAAAGAATCCCAGTCTCAGCTGAAAAGTATTAAACACAAGATTATCGTTTCTGATTCTGATCCCTAATCCTACTCCTGATAAGATACTTCCATTTACAACTTGTTGATTTGACCCGGAAAGGAAAGAAAGATCTGTAAACCCAAAAAATGCAAATCGGAAACCATAATAATTTATCGGACTGAATAATACCGATTCCAGGCTTACAGATAACCTTTGGGATCCTTTAATAGAGTCGTTTCTAAAACCTGAAAAACCATTTTCGGTGCGATAGGAAAGAAATTCATCTGTGTTCCTGTCATACCCTCTTGTATAATCAAAATTAACAAAGTTCCTTACTTTGGCATTTCCAATGGAGTAGAGGTTAGAGAAATATTTCATTCTTAATGTCAGAAGCCCTTGTCTGGACTGTTTACCGTTTAAATAAGAAGCAAGTCCGGCAGAGGTGTAGAAATAACCCAGATTCTTACTTGATTTGCCTAAAGCAATTTCGGCACCCATATATGTTCTTCTCCTGAATTCATTAAACTCATTGTTCTCCTTACCAACTGTGAACCGTAATAATCCGCCATAAGGAATGTCTTCAGTACGACCGTAACCATATATCAGGTTTGCTTTATAGTACTTTTGCACTGAAAATGCAACCGAAGCCAGATAAAGTCTGTATTTAGTAAGGTCATAATGTGAATCAGGAAGGATAAAAGGCCGGTCGTAAACATTATTATTTGAATAACGTCCTCCGATAATAATTCTCGATATTCCTTCTTTATTTAGCAAAAAAGCTCTGGAAAGCCAATAATCCTGCAAATTGTATTTAAGAGGTTCGGGAACAGGAAGAGTATCAAGATCTTCTGTAGTGTACCTTTGTCTTATAGATATACCGAATGCATATTTTGTCGTTGAACTTATAAATCTGCGGTCAAAACTGAATCCGTAAGTTTTCTCATCAAGACCATTTAAGAAGAAAACGTTTAGGTTTACGAAAGATTTGAAGAGGTTATCGATTGTATAGTGGATTCCAAAACCAGGACTATGTGGAGACTCAACATCAAAAGGGATATCCACCCCCAGTTCATGACCAGACCCGAGTATGTTTTTTTCAAAAAAAGATACTGATCCTTTTTTGAGTCCCTGGTAGGTGTAGGATCCGCCGAGAGAGTAAACATCCTTTGTAAGAACCACAATATCAACTTCTTCAGACGATACCGGAACGACGATTATTCTGGCATCGTCAATGTAAGGGAGTTGCCTTAATATTCTTTCGTTGTCACTTAGTAACAATGGAGAAATATTATCCCCTACTGAGAAGAGAAGGTTTTTTCTTATAATTTTTTCATTTGTGTTTACATGTGTTTTATTTAGCAGGTTATCAATTTTCCTTGAATCATCTAATGCCGGATTATTCATGTTTACCCCAAAGACATTAAGTCTCTGGACTTCAATTTTTCTGATTCTTTTTCCGGAATAGTTTATGAAATTTGCTTCGCTGGTACCAGTAATCCGACTTTTGATTATAGTATCTGGTATAACAATTACATAATCATAAAGCTTTTTGGTTAGTCTGTTCTTTGATGCTTTTAGTTTAAGTGAATCAAGAAATCCGTAGTTTTTATCTTTATTATTGTTTACTACTGGTGCAGGCGTTTGAGAATATACCTGGTAACAATAAAACAGAAGGGCCATAACACAAAAAGGCCTGATAGAACTTCGGTATTTTGTTGACTTAGTCAATTTCAGGATTATTGAGGATTACTGATAAGAACATCATCAGAGTTGAACTGAAAGCCAAGACGTTTACCGGTTATTACTTTTGAGTGCTGAATCTTTGCTTCTGCCTGAGCCACGGTAGCTATTTTAACTGTATCGTATGGTGGAACCAGAAGATCAAATTCCAATGCATATTGTATGGCAGAAGTTATAATCACCTGTAACGACTGGCTATTTATCTCCTCACTTCCATAATTGGTAAACAACATTCCCATTTGTCTTTTTCCTTCAACAAAATATTGTTTTTCATGGTTTATAAAAATCCTTCCGATAAGGTATCCGAGATCGTCCTGACGTGAATATTTGAATGAGTCGGCGAGATAATTGTAAATGTTTATTACTCCTGAATATGCATTGTACTTATTTTTTTGAATATAAGCTGTTTTCCATGCAGGGTGCTCCCTGTCGAATTGAAAAATATTTGAGTGCATGCTGAAAAGCAATATGTCACCTGCAACCTTAATCTGAGCATCAAAATTACTCCTGTCTGTATACTCCAGTTTTATTCTGGAATCTAACCCGACTAAACTTGTATTTACTTCCTTTGATAGATTTTTGAGGACATCTTTTACGATACAAAAAGTTTCAAGTGTATTATCAAAAACCTTTTGTTTAAGCAAGGATTTCTCTTTAATAGTTGAAATTATTGCAAGTTTCTTTTCATTCAGATCGCTCATAATAATTATTGTATTATATAGAAATATTAATATCTGAAA
>DATCHE010000189.1:0-8620 GCA_036508535.1 Bacteroidales bacterium
TATACTAAGAAACCCGAGTCTCAACTTCATTTTCGATTTTTTTTGTTTCACTTGAAATATATGTATAAATAGCAGGAACAACAAACAATGTCAGGAAAGTTGAAAAGACCATGCCCCCAACCACTGCAATACCCATTGATACTCGGCTCTGAGCACCTTCGCCTAATCCAAGAGCCAAAGGCATTATACCGAGGATTGTGGCAAGACTTGTCATCAGAATTGGTCTGAATCGGGATGCGGCAGAATATTTTATAGCATCCATTTTACTCATCCCTTTTTGTTTCCTTTGATTGGCAAACTCTACGATAAGTATACCGTTTTTTGTCACCAGACCGATAAGCATTATAAGTCCGATCTGGCTGAAAATATTCATTGTAACGTCAAAATACCACATGAATGATAACGCACCTGTAAGTGCCAGCGGGACAGTCATCATCACAATGAATGGATCTTTAAAGCTCTCAAATTGAGCTGCTAAAACAAGGAATATCAAAATAAGAGCCAGCGCAAAAGCAAACATAAGACTTGAAGAACTTTCCTTAAAATCTTTTGAATCGCCTGCCAGTGCCGTTCTGAAGGTCTCATCCAATACCTCTTTTGATATTTTATCCATCTCATCGAGTCCCTGGCTTATTGTCTTTCCCTTTGCCAAACCCGTGGAAATAGTTGCGGATACAAACCTATTGTATCTGGTAAGCTGGGGAGGAGCCGTCTCTTCTGTAAGTGTTACCAGGTTATCGAGCTGAATCATATCCCCAAATTTATTTCTAACGTACATTGATTTAAGATCCAATGGTTTATTCCGATCACTTCTTGCAAGATCTCCAAGTATCTGATATTGCTTTCCATTCATAAAAAAGTATCCAAAGCGTTGGCCGCTGAGAGCGAGTTGCAGGGTCTGACCAATATTCTGTGTTGAAACACCGAGTGCACTTGCTTTTTCCCTGTCAATATGAATCCTGAGTTCAGGTTTTGTAAATTTAAGGCTCACGTCCGCCATCTGAAACATTGGATCGTCTTGTACTTTTGCCATAAATGCAGGAAGTACTTTTCTGAGTTTCTCAATGTCAGTAGCCTGAAGAACGTATTGAATTGGCATCCCTGATCGTCTGCCACCAAATGTTGATTGTTGCATCACCATCGATCGTGCATCGGTTTTTTTCCTCAAGGTAGCACTAAGGTCATCGGCAATCTGTTGTTGTGAACGATTTCTGTCTTTAGGATCTACAAGGGTTAAGGTAAGCTGACCACCTCCTCCTCTGATCATTGAAATAACAGCCAGACGTTCGGGCACCATATCGGTAACAGTTTTCGCAACGTCATCAATATAGTCAAGGTTAAACTCATATGTTGAGCCTTCCTGGGAAGTCGTACTGATAGAAATCTGCGATCTATCTTCAAGAGGCGCCATCTCTGCTGAAATTGAATTCCACAGAAGTATGATCAGACCAAAAGCAGCAATAAGGATAAAAAAGGTCACACCACGATGCCTGAGAAATGTTTCGAGCATATTTTTGTAGCCATCATTTAGTCTATTGAAGAATTTTTCTGTTTTTCTGTAGAACCAACTATGCCTCGTTTCATGACGGAGCATCTTGGATGATACCATTGGGGTCAGTGATAATGCAAGAAATGCAGAAATACCCACAGCTCCGGCCATCACTATGGCAAATTCCCTGAATAGTCTTCCTGTAATTCCCTGCAGAAAAACTATAGGAAAGAAGACAGATATAAGTGTAATTGTAGTTGCGATAATTGCAAAATAGATTTCTTTCGATCCTTCAAGCGCAGCCTGAGTAGGATGCAAGCCGTTTTCAACCTTTACATATATATTCTCCATTACAACAATTGCATCGTCAACCACAATTCCGATTGCCAGTACAATTGCCAAAAGGGTCAAAACATTAATTGAATACCCGGCAAGGTACATAATAAAAAATGCTCCGATCAGTGAAACCGGGATTACAAGAATGGGGATTAGTGTAGCACGCCAGCTTCTTAAAAAGAAGTAAATTATTATAACTACAAGTGCGAATGCTATGAATATTGTATCCTTTACCTCTTTAATAGATTTTCTTATGTACTGTGTGTTGTCAAATGCGATCTTGACTTTAATATCTTCCGGCAGATCTTTCTTAATATAATCAAGGCGTTTGTAAACTTCATCTACTATATCTATTTGATTTGAACCCGGTTGGGGTATGATAACAGTACTAACCATGGGTACTCCATCCCTTTTAAGTATTCCTCTGATATCTTCCGGACCCAGTTCAGCTCTTCCAATATCTTTAAAGCGTACAATCTGATCTCCGGTTTGCTTCAGTATCATGTCGTCAAACTCTTTTGGAGTTGACATGAGACCGAGAGTTCTGATTGTCAGCTGGGTGGTGTTCCCTTCAATACTTCCGGATGGAAGTTCAATATTCTCACGTGAAATTGCATCTCTCACATCCAAAGGTGTCATTTGATAGCCGGCAAGTTTAACCGGATCGAGCCAGAGTCTCATGGCATATCTCTTCTGTCCGTATATATTTACGGCGCTTACTCCGGCAATGGTTTGTAATTGTTCTTTAAATGTCAGTTCTGCGGTCTCTGAAAGCTCGAGAAGAGATCTTTTATCGCTTTCAATTGTAAGCTGCAGAATTGGATTTGCGTCAGCGTCTGCTTTTGCAACAACAGGAGGATCACAATCTCGTGGTAACATCCTCATGGCCTGAGAAACCTTATCTCTCGTGTCATTTGCAGCAGTCTCCATGTCAACTGAAAGTTCAAACTCAACGGTAATTCTGCTATTTCCCTGACTACTGACGCTTGTAAGTGAACGAATCCCTTGTATACCGTTAATAGATTGTTCCAAGGGTTCAGTTATCTGAGTTTCAACTACATCTGAATTTGCTCCGGGATAAGAAGTATTAACAGATATAATCGGAGGATCAACGCTGGGGAATTCCCTGATACCAAGAAATGTAAGCCCAACCAAACCGAAAAGAAGAATTACAATCGCAAAAACTGTTGACAGAACAGGCCTGTTTATACTTACTGACGATAGACTCATATTATAGTTCCGGTGATTGGTTTGTAATTACAGTGTCGAGTACAACCGGCAGATTCTGTCTTAGCTGCATAATTCCGGAGGTAATTAGAGTATCTCCAAATTTAAGACCGCTGGTTATCTGAATTTTTGATTCCGTCCTGAGCCCTGTAGTTATATTTACTGATTGAGCTTTTCTGGCTTTATAAATAAAGACTTTTTCACCGTCCATCTCAGGAATCAAGGCTTCGGAAGGAACAGCAATTGCATCATTTATCTTAGACATTTGCAGAGTAATAGAAGCATAAATACCCGGATGGAGAGCTTCATCCTTATTAGGATAAAGTGCACGAAGGACAATATTCCTGGTAGTAACATCAATCTGTGGATCAATAGCATAAACTGATGCTTCAAAATTATTGCTAATACCATCCACTGTAAAGGTTACAGGATAACCTATTTTTATTTCCGAAGTATATTTTTCAGGAATAGAAAATTCAATCTTAATAGGACTGATCTTGATTAGCCTTGCAATCTTTGTAGAAGGGGTGGCATAAGCTCCTTCACTAAGATAACGTAACCCGATTGTGCCATCAAATGGTGCCCGAAGTTCTGTCTCGGATATTCGTGATAGGATGAGATTAATATCTGCTTCTATTGTTTGAAGTTCAGTAACAACCTGATCGTAACTTTCCTGACTGATGGCATCCTTAACAAGAAGGCTCTTTTGACGAAATGCAATGCTTTCAGTAAGTTTTTTTTGTGCCTGTAGTTTCTGTAATTGGGCTTGCAGTGGTTTGTCATTAATCTTGGCCAGAAGATCTCCTCTTTTTACGCGTGTACCTTCAGTAAATTTAATACTTACGATCTTTCCGGATGTTTCGAAAGACATGTCTACCTCTTCATCCGGCCTTAATGTACCAGTTGATTTTACAAATTCACTTAGCGAGGTTGGTTGAATAACATAGCCTTTCACGTTAAGGATCTGACGACCTGCCGCAGAAGGTCCATTCCCCGCTCTGCCCTGAAGATTGGGCTTGGGAGCTAAAAGAGGTTTGATTTTAGGATAGGCTATTATCCCTGCCAGGAAAACAATAATCACTATAGTTAAAAACAGCTTTAATTTCTTATTCATAAAAATTAGTTAAATTGATGATTATGATTTTGTTCAATATTCCTAATGACTTTACTCATTACAATTAAATCTAACCTTGTTCTATGACTCTAACAGGTTATATAGGAATTGCAAAAATAGAGAAATTACAGGGACTCAAAAGATTCAAGCTGATAAAAATATGTTAAATATTCATAAAACCATACATAAGACTTTTGTTTCTTGCTGATCTATTTGCTCTTAGTTTGATAATATTATTGAAAAGTCGCTATTTTTGCAAAGAATTTTAAATCGTAAATAATGATCCAACGAATCCAATCTCTTTATTTGTCTTTGATATTTTTACTTTCAATATTATTTCTTAATGGAAGCTTTTTGAGTTTTGCAGATGAATCAGGATCCTCTATAAAAGTCACATTCAACGGTATTTTTAGAGATTCTGGTTTGCAGGTTACCGAACAGATAGAAAAGACCTTGCCACTTACAATATTTATCCTTCTTATTCCAATTCTATCCTTTATAGCAATATTCCTTTTTAAAAACAGGAAAATTCAGTTGCAGCTTTCTATGTCAGTGATATTAATTATTGCCGGATTTATTGGTACATCTTTCTATTACGGGTGGTTTGTGATAACGAATTATAGGGCTCATCTGGTTCCGGAAATCAAAATGATTTTAATGCCTGTAATACTTATTTGTGCAATTTTAGCTTACCGGGGTATAAAAAAGGATGATAATCTGGTCAAATCCTACGACAGGCTTAGGTAATTAGAAGTGTATGGTTCAAAGGAGTCTATCTCAAAAGCTGTTTTTTGCCCCCTGCCCCCTAAAGGAGGTTCTTTAAGATGCTGATAATCATAAAGTCCATCCGCCAGCTGGCGGAGGGATTTAGGGGCTAAAAAAATTTGGGCTTTTGAGACAGCCTCTTGGGGGCAAAAAAGCAGGGTGAAACAAAAGAGGCTGCCACTTTCGCAGCAACCTCTCAAATGAAAAAACTAAGTAAATTGAAAAAATGAAAGATCTTTCAGATTATCTGTAAATTCTCCTGATTGGTTATCTTTTCACAATAATGGCATTTCAGAGATACATTTTTTTTGGAGACAACTTTAAACCGGGTCGTAACTGTTTCAAAATTCGTAATACACTTCGGATTCATGCATCTTGCTATTCCGACAATATTGTCAGGGACTACAACAACCTTCTTTTCAATAACCTCGTAGTCTTTTATGATATTTAGCTTGGCATCGGGAGCAACCAGCGCAATCCTGTTAATGTCTTCATCTTCAAAATAGACACCTGAAATTTTTATAATGGCTTTTCTTCCAAGTTTTTTGCTCTCGAGGTTTGTTCCGAAGGTTATCTGGTTGTCAATCTGGTCAAGACCAAGGATCTGAATTACTTTAAAGAGGTTATTTGCCGGTACATGATCAATAACAGTCCCGTTCTGAATTGCACTGACACTCATTTGCTTTGGTTCCTTCATAACTCTTCCCTTTCTATTTTATTCCTAACAGTGAACATACTATTGCCTGACGCGTAAAAACCCCATTCAGAGCCTGTTCAAAATAATAGGCTTTTGGATTATTGTCTACATCCTGATGTATCTCATTTACCCTCGGAAGCGGATGGAGAATTCTCATGTTTGGTTTTGTGTTTTTCAACATAGAATTTCTGAGTACATAAACATTCTTTACTTTTTCGTAATCGATTGGATCAGAAAATCTTTCCTTCTGTACCCTTGTCATATAAATGATATCGGCTTTCGAAATAATATCTGTAAAATCACTATGTTCATAATATTTCAGACCGAGATTGTCAAGATAAAGTTTAAATTCATCAGGTATTTTAAGCTCATCGGGGGATATGAAATTAAAGGTGGCATTCCACCTCGACATTGCCATTACAAGTGAGTGAACTGTTCTACCATATTTCAGATCTCCGACAAGGAAAATATTCAGGTTGTCGAGTTTCCCCTGCGTTTTACGTATGGAGTAAAGATCGAGTAATGTCTGAGATGGATGTTGATTCGCACCATCACCAGCGTTTATAACCGGAACGCTCGAAATCTCACTGGCAAATCTGGCGCTCCCCTCAATTGGATGCCTCATCACAATCAAATCACAATAATTGCTTACAGTTCTGATAGTGTCATTTAATGTTTCTCCCTTAGATACACTCGAACTGGACGAATCTGAAAAACCTACAATTTTACCTCCCAGCCTTGAAATAGCGCTTTCAAAACTCAATCTTGTCCTGGTTGAAGGCTCGAAAAATAATGTAGCAACAACTTTTCCTTCCAGTAGTTTTATGGATTGTTCCTTTTCAAATTCTTCAGTAAGATCAAGAATCTTCAGGATTTCTTCTGTTGAAAAATCATCTATCGATACCAAACTTCTGCTTTTCATTGGTTTACCCCTTTAATTCTAATAACTAGATTTGAAATCAAAAGTACTCAAGAATTGTCTTTTGAGCGAGGAATGTTGATAATTAATTAAAAACTTTTAGGTTGGAAATATTTTTTATTTTGTTTCGATATATATGCATTTAAGGCCTTCAACCCGCAATAACCGGTTAATGTTTTTATCTTTTGCTGATACCCTGAAATGAATTTTTATACGGCACTCAAGATCAAATGATTGATCAGACTGACTAATATTTTCTTCCTTAAGTATTTTCATCACATCATTCATTGATACAAAAGGATAAGTTATTTCGTAGAACTCCTGCAAAGTGAGCTCAATTATTTCGGCATTTTCAATTGCCAGGGCAGCTGCAGATTTGTAAGCGTTTATTAACCCGCTAACACCCAATAATGTACCGCCAAAGTATCTGACTACTACAATTAAAATATTTGTTAATCCCGATGAATTTATCTGTCCAAGAATTGGCCTGCCAGCGGTACCGGATGGCTCGCCATCATCGTTTACTCTCCAGACAGTTCTTTCTTTGCCAATCATATATGCAAAACAATGATGCCGGGCTTCATGGTGTTCCTTCCTTAATTTATCTATAATAGGCTTAATTTCATTCGGATCTGAAATTGAATAGGCAAAAGCAATGAACCGGCTTCCTTTTTCTTTATAGATTCCCTGCGAGGCTGATTTAATTGTTTTATACGTGTCAGAATCCATTATAAGCTTAATAGTGATATTTGCGATTCGTGAATCTCACAATATTAATTATTTCTAATTGTCCTGTTACCGATTCTTATAAAAAATAATACATTTGTTCACAATTAAAGCGAGATATGGGTGTCTTATTAGATGAAAAGGATTTACACAAACTAATTCTTATCGGCGACAGAATTCTTATTAAACCTAAAGTTCCTCAGTCGAAAACAAGAAGTGGACTGCTACTTCCTCCCGGGGTGAATGAAAATGAGAAGGTTCAGATTGGCTTTGTTGTGAAAGTTGGTCCGGGATATCCTATACCGTCGGTAAATGATAACGACGAACCCTGGAAAAACAGATCTGATGAGCCTAAGTATGTCCCACTTCAGCCTAAGGAGGGCGATCAGGCTGTATATCTTCAGAACAGCGCTATTGAAATTGAATTTAATAAAGAAAAATATATTGTTGTACCACACTCGGCAATTTTACTTCTCCTTAGAGACGATGGTCTATTTGAGTAGGTAAATAAAAATGAGACTATTATTCTGAATTTCAGTGTTTCTTGCCCTTAACTCTAAAGGGAAAACACTGAAATTCATTCAGCAAAAAAGTCCCCTTTAGGGGATTTAGGGGCATCTTATTCAGGATAGTGCGCAATATACCGGAATTCAGTCCTGAACTCTTCAATTTCTGACAACCATCTTTCTTTTTCGATATTTATAGATTTTCTGTTGACTAAAGTATCTCTCATTCCGGAATCGCCTGCCAGGATATCAAATGGCATAAGGTTATTTTCATATTCATAAGGTGGCAGGTTAAATGTAAGAGAATTTGTTACCGACGTCTCAATTATAGCGTCAAATATTTCCAACGCAGTTCCTACAGGCCTGTAACTATTTACATCGGTAACATGAATCTGCAGCCCGTTGCAATGTTGTCCGCTGAATTTATGAAAAGTCGGAATGAAGCTATGGATTCTGAAAGCACATCCTTCTATATTGCGTGAATCCAGATTGTTTTTCAATTTATATGAATCTATAAATGGAGCCCCAAAGAGCTCAAATGGTATTGTTGTTCCCCTTCCTTCTGAAAGATTTAATGCTTCTATCAGAACTGTTCCGGGATAAACAATTGCCGAATGAATAGTTGGCATATTTGGTGAAGGTAATACCCAGGGTAGCCCTGTTTCACAATACAATGAAGATCTGTGCCAGTTTTTCATCCAGACAATATGGAGATCACAATCAGGATAGTACTTCTCTTTAATCCACATAGCCATTTCTCCCATAGTCATCCTGTGACAGAGTGGTATTGAAGCTCCACCTACAAATGTGAAATATTCTTCTTTTAGCACGGGTCCGTCAA
>DATCHE010000190.1:0-4865 GCA_036508535.1 Bacteroidales bacterium
GCTGTGATTGATTTTAAAAAAGTGAAATCTTTTTGAGTATCAGTATCATATTTAAAATTTAATGATTTCACCAGTCCGTTATATTCATCAAAATGATGAAATAATAAAACTCTGTTGCATAACCTTGTTGTCCTGATTTCAAATCCTGCTTTATAATCAGAGAAGGCATCTGTGCGGTAATCCCAATCATTGATTTTGTCGACGCCATCAGCTGTCTTTAAAGTACCATAATCAAAAACTGTTGAAAACAAATAGTCGTCTAACAGAGGGTATGTATCACCAAATTTTATATAGGGAGTTTTGTTCCCATATAATATTTTCTTAAGATAGATATTGGAATATGTGAGTTTATTATTCCTGACTCTGTTCCTGTTATGTAATAAATCCGGATTGAATTTTATCTTATCTTCTTGCTGATAGATATACTGTGAACAGTTTCCTTTATCGTCAAAAACAAATTCAGGTAGCCACTCATATGTTCTGGAATTATCAGAGGGGTCTGAAAGTTTTGAGTTTTCGCTCCATCCGAAAAGTGTAGTTACATTATCTTTAGTAATTACCCTCCATTTTATTTTTCCTGATTGTATTTCAGTCCAGCGTTCTATCCTTGCAAACAAACCTTCAATACGGGGTTTGTAGAACCTGATAATAAAGTTGGTATCAGTGGATTCTTTTTGATGTATTTTGAAATCACCTTTACTATTTGGGATAAAGCTTATTTCATTCCTGATATTAATTACTTTTTCAAATTCAGGAACCAAATCTTCTGCTTCAGAAAAAAGAAATGTATCTGAGTCTATAGTGTATGGACCGGTGGCATCCAAATATTGCGGAAGCCCTTTATCTGTTTTACGTTTAATTGAGGCTAAACTCAAATTCCAACCCAGGCCGAAAATGCCGTTACCTGCTCCAGAATTATAGGATAAGGAAAGTGAAGGCGAAGCACCTCTTGCAGGAGAAAAGGGAAGAGGAATGGAGAATGATGCCGAACCATTAACTGCATTTACAGAAAACTTTTCATCAATACTTTTAATAGCTCCACCTCCTTTGGGCAAAGCAATTGAAGGCACTTCAATAACATTTGATTTAGTTTTATCCCCGTCTGTCTTAAGAAAATGGGAGGATGCTGTTTTTTTCTCAGTTTCTTTTATCATCATACTTGATTTTCATCTTGCTTTATTCTATCAATTATGAATAAAGGTTCATCATGCTTTTATCATAAGTCTTCTTAAAGTAATGCTGGCATAATTCCTTTAACGGATTAAACAATTGAACTGAATATTTTGTTCAGAGAACCGGGATGAACAAACCAATAATAAAAAATCCTTTTCCAGTTTCCGGGTAGATAGAAACTCTACCTCTTTTATATCCGATTTTTTGTTTACTCTTTGTCTGAATTACTGACAGTGTATTAACAATATTATCGGAAAATTCCTGATAATCATCTCTTCCATGGTGTAGAGAGCGGCCAGCAATTGATCCGGGTTGTTTGTTCACAGACATTGATTCCTAATTGTGAGAAATCCTACAGGAATTGTCTTGGCTAAGTGACATTTCTTTTTCTGTTATGGTTAGTGTTTAGGGTTCATCTAACGTGCAGGTGTTCAGCCATTAACCATAACGGTTTCGGGCTTTGCGTTCGGGCGGGCAATCGAAGCACAAAAGTCCAATTTATTACTAAAGTTCAATAGTGGTACTAAGATAATTTGACAAAAATTGATTTTTCAAAATACCATTCTGCTCTTTGTGTAATTTATCAATCAAATGTTAAGCAAGACATTTGGGCAACAGAGTGAGCATGAATTGAGATACTTAACTTATAATAAAGCAGGCAAGTATCATCCCTTTTATCCTATTGACCTGCAAACCTGATCCTTGATTTCAGTCCGACTTGATTGCAGCCTTTTATAAATAACATGATAGTAAATTATGAAATTTCTTAAGCAATAATAGTTATAAGTTCATTTTATGAATCTATGAAGTGTCAAAATGTGAGGCTCTATCCTATTTTACAGACAGAAAGGCAAAAGAGGTTTTTGTCGACCACAAAAACCTTGACTTTAGGAAGATTAAAATAGAGGAATTGCATGATCCCCACTTAAATGGAAAAGCCAGTGCCATTGATCACAATCGGTCGGAGCAATTTGACCATCTCAGACCAGTGTTAAGTGTTTGTTTTTAAATTATTTATGTTATTGTCTCTTTCTCCGGCCAAATGTGGTCAAGCCGTCCGGCTTTTGCACTACAGTAAGATATAGTCTTAGGTCAATCTGATTTTCATACATAATAAACAAGCGACAGGACTAGCCTGATTGACAAAATTGTTTCAGAAATATTAATTCTTATCTTCTTTCAGGTACCTGGCAAGGAATTTCTCCATAGCGTTGTAAAAGTCAAACTGGTTTTCCTGGTTACTAAAACCGTGTCCCTCATTTTGCTTTACCATATACTCCACTGTTACACCACGACTCTTAAGTGCTTCAACCATCTGGTTACTTTCATTGATATTTACCCTCGGATCATTGGCTCCCTGAGCCACGAACAACGGGGTTTTAATATTACTGCCATAAAACACGGGTGAAGCTTCACGCATGCGGACACTGTCTTTTACCGGGTCTCCAACCATTTCATACATCATTTCCAGCATTGGTTTCCAGTATGGAGGAATTGTTTTCATAAAAGTGAATAAATTGGAAACTCCTACATAATCCACGGCAGCCGCATATAAATCCGGAGTGAAAGCCACACCTGAAAGAGTTGCGTATCCTCCGTAACTAGCTCCATATATGGCAATCTTATTCTTGTCAGCTATGCCTTTACCAATCAGCCAGTTAACGCCATCGGTAATATCATTCTGCATTGTCTTGCCCCACTGCTTGAAAGAAGCCTGCCAGAATTCTTTACCATAGCCTGTCGAGCCGCGGAAATTCATCTGCAATATGGCATATCCCTTATTAGCGAGAAACTGAATTTCGGGATTAAAACCCCACTGATCGCGGTACCATGGCCCTCCATGAGGATTAATAATTACGGCCATATTCTTTGCGTTATCAATTGTATATCCCTTAGGAAGAGTCAGGTAGCCATTTATGGTCAATCCATCGCGGCTTTTATATTCCACCGGAATCATGCTGGCCATTTCATTAACATCGAGCCATGGAGTTATATCCGCTATCTTTTCAAGTTTCCCGGTTTTCTGATCATGGAGATAGTATGTACCCGATGATTTATCACTTGAGGCGAGAACAATTCTTACATCTTCGGCTTTACTTGAAGAGGTGATACCAAATTCAATATCGCCCAACTTGGCTTTAAGATCGCCAATTAACTTTTCAAAGTCTCTGTCAAAAAAATGACGTTCCCGTTTCCATGAAGTATACCTGGCACTTGTAAGAACTTTCCGTGCCATTGAATAGTTCAACTGGTCAACGTCATATTGTGGATTCTCATACAGAACTTTTTCTTCTTTACCATTTTCAAGATTAAATTCTACAATTGCAGTTTTATCTCTCCCCAGATTAGAAACTGCATAAATGTTTTTATTATCAAAAGTAAAAAATGCAGGGCTCAGCGTTTCCTTGAAACTAGTTGTAAGAATTGTCCTGAACTGATCTTTTTCTGTTTTCCGGTAAAGAAGGGAATTGTTTACCCCGTCTGAAATGGATATTGCCAACCTCAGTTTGCCTTCATGGTCGGTAAACCAGCTGGTAATATTTCCCGGATTCTCAGCCAACAAGGTAAGCTCTCCAGTATTTATATTCAAACGGTAAGGATCAAACACTTGTGGATTTCTTTTATTTAATCCCACTATAACATACTCCTCAATGTCAGGCAGATCGTCAATTATTATAGTACGTACTTTATCGAAATCAGTCAGTCCTTTAAGATTAGCTCCGTTTATATCAACGCCGAAAAGCTTAAAATTTTCATCTCCGCCAGTGTCTTTCAAATAAAGTATCCGGCTATTGTTACCCCAGAAAAATTCTGAAATACTTCGCGTGGTATCGCTCGTTAACCTTACAGCATCAGTCTTTCCTATCTCTTTGACGAAAACATTCAGTCGATCCTTGTAAGGAGCCATGTATGCGTAGTATTTACCATCAGGGGAAAGCGTAAAACTTACTTTTTCGGGATTTCTAAAAAAGTCTTCAACTGCATATTGTTTTGCAGGAAGAACAACATCCTTGTTATTACAGCCAACTGTAGAAATTACAAGAAACATAGTAACTACAATGTAAAATAATAGCTTCTTTCTCATTGTATTGAAATTTTAGAGATTAATAAAGACACTGATATTTTCTGAATTTTAGATTCCACTCATTCATATTGAGCCTTAAATTTCCCAGGTACAAAAAATGAACTTACTGATTTTCAAATAACAAAATTAAAAAGAAATTATCACTCCTGCAAAATTATTCATGGTAGGATTTTTTCACTCATAAGACATGTCCTTTACCCTGAAGAAGTAGAAAGCCCCCACCTTTGGAAGTCGGGGAAGCTATGATAAAAATCACAAATCCTGCACACATCGAACAGATAACCCATTTTTCTTACCACCGTCGGTTTCGTTTATTTTTTTGTCCCAATATAACAATAAAAGCCTGTTGGCTTTTTTCGATGATATCTCACTGGAACTCCACCAGGTAGCAAGTATATCAATATACAGAAATCCACTTTCGAAAGGACGTAAGCCACCAGGAATGGCTGTAAAGCCGGATTCATTGGTTGCAATATTGGGGCTAAGCCAATGAGCGGTGCCGGTTTCTTTCATTTTACTCCCAGCACTATCAGAACCCAAATAGTTTATCAATATAGCCCATTCAGATTTAGTTGGAAGATGCCAGCCTGTTGGGCATACCTTACGA
>DATCHE010000191.1:0-8405 GCA_036508535.1 Bacteroidales bacterium
CAAGGTGTTGGGAATAATTGGAAAAGGATTGCCAATGCAGAGGGTGACTTTATTTACAGCGGTACTTTTGGTAATTACTTCCAGTATTATGCCAACGACAGGTGGACTGAAAGTAATACAAATGCAACTATGCACAGGGCCTTTGAAAGGGTTGAAGAGTACTGGAGAACAACCGCCTATCTCTGTAGTTTCGACTATTATAACATGGCCTTCTCAAGGCTCAAAAATCTTGAGCTTTCTTACACATTACCGTCTAGTTTGCTGAATAGTATCAAAGTTAAAAGTGCTAGTGTGTACGTTACAGGTAAAAACCTGTTCTTCCTATATAATAAAAATGCTGTAGGAACTGATCCGGAAGTAGCATCTGTTACTACTTATCCAACAACCAGGGTATTGGCAGTAGGTGCAAGGATATCTTTTTAATTAAACTTAAAAATGCATGATATGAAAAAATATTTTAATATTTTAATTTTAATTGTCCTTGTGGTATTTTCTCCAGCGTGTAACAAGATTTTGGATAAAGCGCCACTGGATCAATATTCCGATCTAACTGTATGGTCTAACCCTGAACTTGCGAGTTCATTTCTGAATTATTGTTACAATGGTGTTGACCATGGATTTCAAAGTGTTATGGGTAGCAATTTTACTGATGAGAATATATATGGAAGGGGATCCAGTACAGTAACTCTGCTTAATGGGACAATGTCCCCGGATCAGGCTGTAAGCAGCCATTATTTGTTATCTTATCAGTGGATTAAATTTTCATATGTTCAGGCGCTCAATAAATTCCTTGGCAAAGTTGATGGTATTCCTGGAACGTACCCCGCATCAGAGCAAGCCGGGATTAAGGTAAAAACTGACATTTTGAAAGGCGAAGCATTATTCCTGAGAGCATACTTCTACTGCAATCTGGCACGTACTTATGGCGGATTGCCCATATTAAGTAAAGCAAATGCGTTAAACGACGATTTTAAAGGCATGGAAAGAGCCTCATTCGAAGAGACCGTTAACTTTATTGTTGCCGATTGCGATGCTGCCGCTGCTTTATTACCATTGAAATCAGTACAGGAACTGGGAAGGGCTTGTAAAGAAGCTGCTCTGGCGCTTAAATCAAGGATTTTATTATTTGCGGCAAGCGATCTCACTGCCGGTGATGTATCTTCAATAGGTATAAGCAATGATAACAAGCTTGTTCATTATATATCCCCAAACAGGACTGCATTATGGACAGCAGCAAAAAATGCTGCTAAAGATCTTATGGATCTTTCGGGATCTACGGTAGCGCTGGCAGATTTTGGTGCATCCGGTGGCGATAAAGCAGCTGTTGCTAAAAATTACAGAGCGCTGTTTTCCAATAGCACTCCTGCAAACAGCGAATTTATTTTTGCTAAAATGTTCGATGCATCACTTGGAACAAGGCACCGGACAAACCAGGTAATTGGCCCGAACGGGTTTGATGGCCTTTACGGAAGAAACGCTCCTTTGCAGAGAATGGTCGATGAATTTGAAATGCAAGACGGTACTAATTTCTTCGATCATTATTATATTGACGTGCAGGGAACAACCCGGTACATGAAAAACAAACCGGCAGTTACCGGGTTCGATAATCAAAACCCATACTACAACCGCGAAGCACGATTCTATGCTGTTATATTGTACGATAGCGCTATTTATGATATAGAACCGAGACCTTCAAGTTTGAAACTTCGCGATCCTTTAGGGATATATGACAGACGTACCCGCTACACAATTAATTCTGCCGGAGTTACATCAGCTCCTCTTTATGGTCTTGATACACGCAATGGACCTATCGTAGCTGGTAATGGTAACTATTGCGGTTATCTTAGTATGAAATTTACCCAACCGGGAGTTACAGGCAGTACGGGTTACAACTATAACATCTGGCCCTATCTGCGTTACACCGAAGTGGTACTTAATTATGCTGAGGCTTGCTGGGAATTGGGTTTATACAGTGAGACCAGAAACTGGGTAAACGCCTTAAGAAACCGCGTCCTTCTTCCTAATACTACAGCCACTGACGCCCAGCTAAGGAATGCTTTAAGGCATGAAAGGAAGCTCGAACTTTATTTAGAAGAATTAAGGTGGTTTGATATAAGAAGATGGGTTATTATGAGTTCAACAATGACTCAGCCAGGGTATGGAGTAGATATTACCCAAACAACCGATACCAGAACCACACCTTCTACAATAACAACTACCTGGAAGTACAATACGGCAATGCCGACTAATATTCTGATCAATGCGATATATTGGATGCCAATACTAACCAGCGAGCGCCAAAAAGCTCCTGCTTTGTTACAAAATCCAAATTATCGAGAGGATATTTAAAAGAATCTGGGAATGTGGTTAACTCATTTCCCATTAGGTTTACATGAAAAAGAAGGTGCCTCAAAAGGCTCCTTCTTATTCTGTAACCCGGTTATAATTCTTTCACTTTATGTTAAGGAAAGTTAAAGAATGCACGATGAAAAAAATAACATGAAATTGTGCCTGATATGATTGTGAATTAGTTTATTTTTACTTCTGGTTACCACAATATCTAATGAAAGGAACATTTTAAATCTGTTTAAATTTTAAGAGGACTGTAGATTTATTAAAGAAAGCAGTGCCCGGGTATAGGTGGTAGCAGGTGAATTCAGGAGGTAATAATATGAAGCTAACTAATTGAATATAAGTAATAAGTAATAAATGATAATTGTAATTTTAAATTTAAATAATTATTTATGGCAACCCGCAGAGAATTTATTCAAAAAACAGCACTTGGGGCAGCTGGTCTGACCCTTAGTGCTAAGAGTTATTCACGAATCCTCGGAGCAAACGACAAGATTCGCGTAGGAATAGTAGGTTACTCAGACCGTTTCAGGGGTTCACTTTCTCCTGCATTTCTTAGTCTGGCTAAGGAACTGAATTTTGAATTTACTGCTGTCTCCGACCTATGGAGTCTCAGACGTGAAGCAGCAGATAAATTCTACAAAGCCAAAGGGATAAATCTTAGGCTTGCGCGCAACAATGATGAGCTTTGGGATGGTAAAGACACCGATGCTGTATTTGTAAGTACTCCTGACTTTTCGCATGCCCTTGTAACTGCAGATGCTGTTAGGGCAGGTCGCGATGTTTATTGTGAAAAGCCTTTTGCTGAAACAATGGCCGATGCACGTTTTACCCGGAAAGCTGTTGAAGAAACAGGAAGAATTGTTCAGATTGGCTCACAGAGGCGCAGTGCTCCAAACTATATTGCTGCCAATGAATATCTCAATTCAGGGAAATTCGGAAAAATAGTTATGGTTGAAATGTCATGGAATGTAAACCAGCCAGCCAGATGGAGAAGACCAGATGCAGTTCCACTTTTAAAAGAAGCAGATACAGACTGGAAGAGATATCAACAGAATCGTCCATTAGCTGCTTTTGATGCAAGGAAATACCTTGAATTCAGACTATTCTGGCCATATTCATCAGGTATTCCCGGCCAGTGGATGGCTCACCAGATTGATACAGTTCATTGGTTTACAGGACTAGCACATCCACGCAGCGTTGCAGCAAACGGAGGCATTTACCTCTGGAAAGACGGACGTTCAAATTATGATACTATGACTGCAGTTATGGAATATGGCGATCCCGCTAAACCAGGTTCAGATTTTCAGGTAGTTTATTCATCAAGGTTTACAAACTCAGCTGGAGGCGTAAAAGAACTTTATTATTCCAACGGTGGTATGCTTAATCTTGATACCAACAAAATAACATCAGAAGGTGGAATGACTGAAAGAGATGCAAAAGGAATGAATATGAAAGCAAATCTACTCGAGCCTTTTGAACTACCGAGTATGGCGATGGAAACAGGTGCTAATACTGGCGGCGATTCAATGACAGTAGCTCATGTGAGAAACTGGATGGAGTGTATCCGTGACCGCAAACAACCTCATGCTAATGTTGTTGCCGGTTATAATCATTCAATCGCAACCACAATGTGTACAGCTGCACTCAGAACTGGTGAAAAAGCTTCTTTTGATGAGGCAACACAGGAAGTACTGGCCGGAGGTAAAGTATTTCAGTATTAATAAAACACCAAATTACCTTCTAAATAATTTAAATATATTAAATGAATATTTATGAAATATCTGATTACTTCTATATTATTGGCGCTTTTTGTTACAGCTAACGCTCAGGATGTTAAGCTGGTACAGAATGCAGCTGAGCGAAAAGTCGATGTAATAATCGATGGCAAGCTTTTTACTTCATATCAATATCCTAAAAATCAGGAGAAACCATTTCTTTTTCCTATTTATGCTCCTAATGGATCGGTAGTTACAAGAGGTTTTCCAATTGCACCAAGGAAAGGTGAACGTGTTGATCATCCTCATCATATCGGTCTCTGGTTTAACCATGGAAATGTTAATGGACTGGATTTCTGGAACAACTCCTCAGCTATTGCTGCAGACAAAAAAGATTCTTACGGACATATTGTTGTTCAGAAGATTGTGAAAGCCGAAAGCGGTAAAACAGGCACTCTAGAAGTTGTCTCAAACTGGGATGATAACAAAGGGGCTACTGTTATGACTGAAAATACGAAATACATCTTTTCGGGCGATAAAACCTCCCGTACTGTTGACCATATCTCAGTTCTGACTGCAGCAAATGGTCCTGTAACAATTACAGATAACAAGGAGGGAATCTTTGCAATCAGGGTTGACAGGGCATTTGAAATGCCTTCGAAGGAATCTTTGATATTTACCGATGACAAAGGAAACCCTACTACTGTAAAGGCAACGGATAATACAGGTGTTACAGGAATGTATGTTTCGAGTAACGGTAAAAAAGGAGATGCAGTTTGGGGGACAAGGAATGAATGGGTTATCCTTACCGGAACGAAAGATAATACTGTTATAAGCATGGCTATCTTCGATAATCCAAAAAACCCTGGTTTCCCGGCTTATACACATGCGCGTGGTTATGGACTTTTCGCTATAAACGATCTTGGCCAATTCTCATACGATCCAAAAGCAGAGAAAAAGGTTTACAATCTCGCTAAAGGAGAGTCAATGACATTGTATCACAGATTCTATATTCAATCGGGATCTGAACTTACACCTGAAAACGCGGGTAAAATATTCCTCGGGTTTTCGAAAGCATACTAATTTTTTTGCCGGATAAACAGCCTGGCATCCTCTAAATTGATTGAATTTATCCCTTATGCCCCATTCCCTGGGGCAGGGATAAATTTCAAAATATCAGTATATTAAATCCCTCTTCCCCGGAAGAGGGATTTAAGTGAGAGGCAAATGGCAGAAATGGGTTTGCTGAAATGAAAAGCGCAGGACAATATTTGGTTAATAACTTCACATTCAATAATATATACATGAAAAAATCAAAAATGTACTTAAAGCTACTTCCAACAATATTATTATTTATGTCTGTCATATTCAATGGTTTTGCTGCTCCACAGGAAAAGCAGGAGTATTATGAGGTAAAAATCTATCGTATTAAAGACTCAGGTCAGGAGGCCACAATGGATTCTTATCTCAAGAATGCATATCTGCCGGCACTCCACCGCGCTGGTATTAAAACTGTTGGTGTATTCAAACCAATTGAAGCGGATACTGCTTTCGGGAAATTAGTATATGTATTCATCCCCTTCAAAACTTTAGAACAGTATTCACAACTTTCAGATAAACTTAGTAATGACAAGGTTTATTCCCAGGCTGGAAAGGCATTTCTCGATGCCCCCTTTGACAATCCTCCTTATGTAAGATATGAAAGTATTCTTGCGAAAGCATTCACTCATATGCCTCAATTCAAAATTCCGACATTTTCCACACCAAATTCTGAAAGAATATATGAATACCGCAGCTATGAAAGCGCTACTGAAGTCAAAGCTGCAAAGAAAATGAAGATGTTCAATGAGGGTGGCGAAATAGGGATATTTGTAAGTATTGGCTCCAATCCTGTGTTTTATGGTCAGGTATTACTGGGAAGCCAGATGCCAAGACTTATATATATGACTTCCTATGCAGACATGAAATCGCATGATGAACACTGGGTTACATTCAAAAATCATCCTGACTGGATAAAACTAAAAGCAACGGAAGAATATAATAACGCAACTTCGAAGACAAGAGCATACTTGCTCCACCCTACCTCTTATTCAGATTTTTAGCTATATTTCTCTATTGCACTCTGTGTCTTCTCTGTGCCTCTCTGTGTTATAATTCTTTAAGAACTAACACAGAGTTACACAGAGGTTACACAGAGTTTTTAATCAGATATTACGGAATATTTATTTTCGAAATAGCATCCTCTACTTCTGCGGTAGTCAACTGATGATCGGGGAGGTTATTCTCAAAATACTTCTCGTAAGCAGAAATATCGAAATGACCATGACCGCTAAGGTTGAAAAGTATAGTTTTTGACACGCCCTCAATATCGGCTCTTCTTGCTTCATCCATTGCCCCTGCAATAGCGTAAGTGGATTCAGGTGCAGGAAGTATTCCTTCACTTCTTGCAAAGAGCACACCTGCTTCAAAACATTCCCTCTGCATCTTGGATTTTGCCTCAATAAGTCCGTCTTTCAGAAGCTGGCTTACAAGGACACCGGCTCCGTGGTAGCGTAAGCCACCGGCATGGATCTTCTCGGGAATATAATTATGTCCCAGAGTATACATGGGAAGTAGCGGAGTCATACCTGCCGAATCGCCAAAGTCGTACATAAATTTACCTTTTGTAAGTTTTGGGCATGATGAAGGTTCGACGGCTACAAACCTGGTTTTCTTTTTATTTTGAATATTCTCACGAAGAAATGGAAAGGCAATCCCTGAGAAATTAGATCCTCCGCCGAAACATCCAATTACTACATCGGGGTAATCGCCGGCTTTATCCATCTGAATCAATGCCTCCTGTCCAATAATTGTCTGGTGAAGGCTGACATGGTTCAGAACACTGCCAAGAGCGTACTTGGTATATGGATCTTGCCCGGCTACTTCCATAGCTTCTGAAATTGCAATTCCAAGACTTCCGGGTGAGTCCGGGTCAAGTTCCAGGACTTTCCTTCCATATTCCGTCATAGTACTTGGAGAAGGAAGTACCTTGGCATTATAGGTATTCATCAAAAGTTTACGGCCTGGTTTATTGTCATAACTTACTCTTACCATAAAGACGAGCAACTCTAGTCCGAAATAGTTGCAGGCGAAACTCATTGCGCTTCCCCATTGTCCGGCGCCTGTTTCTGTTGTGATTCTCCTGACACCCTCTTTTTTGTTATAATAAGCCTGGGGAATTGCCGTATTGGCTTTATGAGAACCTGAATAATTACCTCCCTCATACTTGTAATAAATTTTGCTCTTTGTTCCCAATGCTTTTTCAAGACTTAAGGCTCTGAAAAGTGGTGATGGACGATAAGTTCTGTAAAGGTCAAGCACCTCTTCAGGGATATCAATATACCTTTCGGAAGAAACTTCCTGTTTAATAAGTTCCATCGGGAATACTGCTGCAAGGTCCTCAGGACCAATTGGCTGCTTTGTTCCGGGATGAAGAGGAGGCATAGGTTTGTTTGGCATGTCAGCCACAATATTATACCATTGCCTGGGCATCTCACTGTCACTTAAAATAATCTTTCTGATCTTTTCCATTTCATTGATTTTTATAGTTTGGTTAAAATTTTTCAAAAAAAAAGCACACTGTGAACAGTGTGCCTGGTTAAATAAGTATTTTGTAAATGTTATATAACGGCGTGTTTCACAGCATCATCTGATGAACTGCACCAAGACCAATTATAAAACATCTTTAATTCCATGGCAACAAAAATAATCAAAAAATTAAAATGTCAATAAAAAATCACTTTTATTTTTAAAATAAATAGTATTTAAGATATTTTAGCAAGAAACAGGAAGCAGATCCTGTTCTTAAGTTAATTTCCGACTTCGGTCTCATGGCTTTTGACTTCTGACTTCGGTCTTCCGACTTTAGAAGCATCATTCATGAACCAAAGCACCGAGCAGTCTGAGATCGTCAAAAAAACCGGGATATGACTTTGCCACACACTGAGAATCCCTGATATAAACCTGTCCTTCTGCACCGAGAGAAGCTACTGCCAGAGCCATAGCAATGCGATGGTCCTCGTGCGATTCTACGTGTGCCCCCAGAGGCAGGCCTCCTGTGACATACATCACATCGCCATTAATTTCAATATTGATTTTCATTTTTCCGAACTCTTCTTTAAGAGTTGCAGCTCTGTCGCTCTCCTTATATATTAACCTAGAGACACCTTTTATTTTTGAGACTCCTTTACAATAGGATGCCAGTGCGACCAGCGGAGGAAAAAGGTCGGGGGATTCAGTAGCATCAAACTCGAAGCATTTTAATTCCGATTTTGAGATTTCGATCTGATCAGCACC
>DATCHE010000192.1:0-11553 GCA_036508535.1 Bacteroidales bacterium
ATACTTTTTGGAATAATTTATTGAGACTCTACTGAAGTATGAAATAAAATAGTTTTCAGTCTGAGTTAGACTGGTAGGATTTAAAGGAGTAACCCAGGAACCCTGATATGATGTGACGAAAGGGTCCGCAACACCTGATCTGTTTCCTCCCCATACATTTATTGTAGAATATTGCTCTTCAGCACCTGCGAGTAAACTTATATTAAATTTTTCAGCCAGAACTGTATTATAATTAGCCGTGTTTGTCCAGGTCCATCTGTTTCTTCTGCTGAAAGTATTTGTAGCGGTACCATTGGAGCTATATCCATCACCCTGAATAGGTGATTGGTATGAAATACCTTCATTTCCAATATTATCAATTCCATAAACAGTCTTTAGTGTCAGACCGCGGAATGGAGAAAGTGTACCTGAGAAGGTAGCCAGAATTCTCTCATTCTCACTGGTAAACTTATTGCTTTCAATTACCGGTATCGGGTTAAGATAGCCTAAACTTCCTCCGGGGTTACCCCATACACCCAAATTGTTTCCGTTCAGGTTAAACTTTCCATCATTAAAAAGATTTGGTGTAACAGCAATATTATAAGGACCAACTATCGGAGCAGTTACAAATGCAAGTCGGGCTATACCGGAAGTATTAAATGCCTGTCCGGCCAGAGAACCTGTATTTGGAGCAGCATTAAATGAGTTTGTATATCCGAAGTTTGCATTAAGAGTCAGGTAATCTGTTACTTTCTGATCGATATTTAAACGTACGTTCTTTCTTGTGAATTGGTTTTTGACAATTATACCAGCCTGATCAGTATATCCAACTGAGAGATAATAGTTTGTGCTTTTAGTAGCTCCCGAAATTGATAATGCGTGATTTTGCTGGAAACCTGTCTGGTAAATATAATCTGCCCAGTTTGTATCGATTGGTTTACCAGCAGCATCGTATGAGATGAAAAACATGGTGCCTGCATCCAGAGGAGTCTGATTTGCAGGGGCAGTATTGAGTAAACGGATATCATTGTAATTTTTTCTTGCCAAGTTCTTATGTTCAACATATTGTGCTGCATTCATAAGGTCAAAAAGCTTATAAGGTTTTGACCATCCCATATAAACATCGTAAGTTATCTTAGGTTTTTCACTCTTTATACCTTTTTTTGTAGTAATCAGAATTACCCCATTGGCAGCCCTTGATCCATAAACAGCTGTAGCAGAAGCATCCTTGAGGATTTCCATTGAAGCTATATCTGAAGGATTTATATCAGCAAGTGTATTCGAGGCAGAATTGTTAGTAGAGATATCTCCTGTAAATATTGGAACGCCATCTACCACAATAAGTGGAGATGAACTACCGGTAATTGAATTGTAACCACGTACCCTTATTACCGGAGGGTTGTTCAACACTCCATTAGGCATGGTAATGCTGACGCCGGTAGCTTTTCCTTGCAGAGACTGGTCAAAACTCTGAACCGGCAATTTGAGTGATTCTCCACTTACCGATGATATTGAACCAGTAATATCCCTTTTTTGTGTTGTCCCATATCCAACAACCACAACCTCATCAACCTGGAATAAATCCTGTTCGATAACAGCATCAATCTTATTTTTGCCTTCTATAGCTATTTCCTTGGATTTGAAGCCAATAAAACTATAGGTAAGCGCTTTGGCATTTGCAGGGACTGAGATAACATATTTACCATCAGGTCCTGTAATTGCACCAAGGGTAGTTCCTTTAACAGTAACCGATACTCCCGGCACTGCAAGTCCATCTTCGGAACTGGTAACAGTCCCTGTAATTTGCACTGTCTGGCCTATAACAAGAGAAGCTGTTAATAGCAACAGTGTAAAAAGCATAAGGATTTTTTTCATACAATCTGGTTTAGGTTTAAAAGTAAATAATTACTATACAAATATATATATTTATTGTTTAAACCCCCTCTAAATTGGGAGTATGTTTCATTAATTATATCTTTTTATGCTTACTACCCCCTGTATTTGCATGTTGTCTATTGTAATATACTCGACAATTTGCTTACCGCTCCCCTTTTCTATTTTATTACAATCCAATTCAGGTTTAAAATCACTTGCAATATATTTATTTATTTCTAATGACAATAGTCATAATTAAGAATTATTAACTTCATTTTACAAATAGTTGCATATTTTTTATTTTTCAGTTAATAATATTAATAAAAACATGATTATTTATAAAAGTAATATCTCCAGAAGAACGCATTTGCTTTTTAACACGTAGAAACTCATTTTTCGGAACAAAAAAAAGGCTGCTCTTTCGAGACAGCCTTTGCTTCTTCATAATCAGTTGTTTCGAGATTATTATTGATAACCGACACTCATTCAATAAAATTTGCATTTTGTATTTTGCATTTTAATTTTTGAATTAATTTTAGATCTTCATGAATTCAGATTTCAACTGACTAACAATTTCGGAGAGTCCTGTTAATAATTTTAAGTATCTCTTTTTCAGCTGCTTCAGTATTTGCTTCGATTTTTTCACCTTTGGCAATGATTGTCTTTACAAATTCCTTATCCTGAAGCGCTGAAGCATTGATTTTCACATTCAGAAATGCTCCTTTTATGCACGACCTGAGAGCTAACGCACCCACTCCGGTATCTGATATTGAATTTGGATTTCCTTTTTCGGCCATTTCCTTAATTAATCCGAAACCCGAAAAGGCGGTTTCCATAACTTTGAACGGGATTAGGATTGCATTTTTTGTTGCCTCCTGAACAGCTTTTTCCCTTGTCTGTTTTTCTTCTTCAGATCTTTTAGGTAAACCGTATGCTTTCATAATTTTGTTGAACGCAAATGTATCCTCATCAACAAGGTTAAGCAGTGTATTCTGAATTGCCTTTCCCTTTTCAGCCCAATCTGAAAACTCTTTCCACCTGTCGTCCCAGCCCCGTTTATGGCTTGAAAGATTGGCAACCATTGTTCCAAGCGCTACTCCAAGCGCTCCCATGTATGCTGATATGGAACCACCACCTGGTGCCGGAGATTCTGATGCTGTTTCGTCCAGGAATTGTTTGAGACTCATGGCAATGAGTCTCTCCTTGTTTATATCGTTTCCCATAACATATTCAATTATCTTTTCTTCAGGCTTAAACTCATGAATATCATTCAATCCCATAGATCTGACCGCTATTTTTATCAGCTCTTCATCTGATACACCTACTGATCGCTGTTGTTTTTCGAGGAAATATCGTCCGGCATCAAGCAGTGATTTTAACGGAATGAGTCCCACCAGTTCAGACCCGGTTACTCTTAAACCTCTTGCATCTGCCTTTTTACATACTTCATCAAATGCAATGTGAACAGGTGTAATGGAGATGTTTGTCAGGTTCATCGATATCTGAGCTATTCCGTACTCCTCTATAAACCATCCTATAGCTTTAACCGATTTAAGAGAACCAGGTATCATTACTCTTTCTCCATTTTTATCTTTTATTATCTTCCCGGTTACAGGATCTCCCTCTCTCTTCGGTCTGCCTTTTTCTCTGACATCATAAGCAATTGCATTGGCGCGCCTGGTTGAGGTGGTATTAAGATTCACATTAAACGCAACCAGAAAATCTCTGGCCCCTACAGCTATTGCGCCTGATCTCTCATTAAGAACTGCCAGACCAAAATCCGGCTTCCATTCCGGATCAGAAAGTTTCTTCTTAAGTCCCTCGTATTCCCCTGATCTGCATGTTGCAAGATTTCTTCTTTCTTCCTTAAAGGCTGCGTTCTCATAACAATAGACCGGAATTTTCAACTCATTTCCTATCCTCTCAGCAACCTTTCGGGCATAGGTCACAGTTTCTTCCATTGTTATACCCGAAACAGGAATGAACGGACAAACATCTGTTGCGCCCATACGTGGATGTGCTCCATGATGTTTTGACATATCAATCAGTTCAGAAGCTTTTTTAACTGAAAGAAAAGCAGCTTCAGAAACCGTTTCCGGAGATCCAACAAAGGTTACCACAGTCCTGTTTGTATCTTTCCCAGGATCCACATCAAGCAGTTTTACCCCTTCAACAGATTCAATGACATCGGTTATCTGCTTAATTATCTCCATGTTCCGGCCTTCGCTGAAATTAGGAACACATTCTATAATTTTCTTCTCCATTTTCAGAATAATTATATTTTATTTACAAAGTCCCTTGATTTACCGCCGCCTTGTCTTCCATTGTTTCGCCCCCCAACCCCCCTAAAGGGGGGCTAATACCCAGATATTAAGGCGTTTTAACCCCCCTTTAGGGGGGCAGGGGGGCAAAACTTCAGGGGACCAAGACCTAAGGGGTTGGGGGGCAAATCTCACCCTTTAGTATCACCGTCTCAATCAGATCGCTTCCAAAAGCATAAGGCATAAATTCATAAGTCGGTATCTCTTTAGTAATAAATACATTAGCTACTTTGCCTTTTGCAATTGATCCATGTGTTTCAGACAGGCCCATTGCATAAGCTGAATTTATTGTTACCGCGTTTATAACCTCCCCGGGAAGCATTCTCAGTTTAATACAACCCAGTGACATAACCAGCTTCATGTTCCCTGATGGTGACGAACCCGGATTATAATCTGAAGCCAGAGCTACAGGTAATCCTGAATCAATCATTTTTCTGGCTGGCGGATCTGACATAACCAGGAAAAAAGCTGATCCCGGAAGAAGAGTAGGCATTGTTTCCGAATTAAGAAGTGCTGCTATTTCCTCATCTCCGGTATATTCCAGATGATCGACAGAAAGAGCATTATATTTTATACCAGTCTGTATTCCCCCTGAATAACCAAGTTCGTTTGCATGAATTTTGGCCTGAAGACCATATTTCATGCCTGCCATTAAAATTCTCTCGGTATCTTCAACAGAGAAGAAGCCTTTGTCGCAAAATACATCAATATAATCTGCCAGTTCCTCTGAAGCAACCACAGGTATCATTTCATTTATGACAATATCGACATACTTTCTCCTGTTATTCTTATACTCCTCAGGAATTGCATGTGCTCCCAGAAAAGTTGCCTTAACTTCTAACGGACAGGTATTTTTAATCCTCCTGATTATCCGGAGCATCTTTAGTTCGTCCCCAGTATTAAGACCATAACCACTTTTAATTTCGACAGCTCCGGTACCTAAGGAAATTATTTCATTTATCCGGGTCATCGATTGGATATACAATTCGTCTTCTGACGTATCGTGAAGTAATTTTGCAGAGTTAAGTATTCCGCCTCCTCTTTTTGCAATATCGGCGTAAGATAATCCCCGGATTTTGTCGGTATATTCAATCTCGCGACTTCCGGCATAAACGAGATGTGTATGGGAATCGCAAAATGATGGAAAAACAAATCTTCCGGTTGCATTGATTATTTTAACATTGGGATTTTTAGACAGAATTTTACCGGTTTGGAGGTCTTTCATTCTACCAAAATCGTTTATAAAACCGTCATATATATAAAGGTATGCGTCATAAATGGTATTTAGCTTCGCCATTTCATTACCGCAGACCTTTATTTTAATAACATCCTCAGTCTGAACCAGACACTTTATATTTTCAATAAGAATTCCTGTAAGCATTTAGTCGTATAAATCAGCGACTAAGGTAGTAAATATTAAAAAAACAGGTGGTAATTTCCATTTTTCTTTATCTTTAACCCAATGAACCAAAACTATTATCTATGAAAAAAACTTTTACTCTGATATTAATAGCCTTCCTGGCACTATCGGCATCAGCACAGGAGAAAAAGGTTAAAACCGGATGGAAGTTCGGTGGCGCTTTGCCTGCGATAACATTTGACTCCGACCTGGGCTTTCAATATGGAGCTTTGGCAGAATTTTTCAATTATGGGGATGGCAGCAGATATCCGGACTACTTTGATCATACATATACTGAAATATCTCATTTTACAAAAGGAAGCGGTATTTATAGATTCATGTATGAATCAAATCACATTATTCCCGGTGTACATCTTACTACTGACTTAAGTTATTTGCCAGATCAGGCAAGTCACTTCTATGGGTTCAATGGTTATGAATCGGTTTTCAATAAAAGCTGGATGGATGAAAATTCAACTGATTACCGGACAAGGATGTTTTACCGTTTCCAGAGAAACCAGTTCCGGTTCAAAAACGATTTACAGGGAAAACTTTCAGGGGAGCATATTAAATGGAGTGCCGGATTTGCATTCCAGGATTTTAAAGTCAGCTCCGTCAATATCGATAAACTCAATAAAGGTAAGGATGTTAAGTTACCTTCAGTAGCATCCGAACCCGGACTTTTTGAACGTTATCAGGCATTAAATATTATAACGGCAGATCAGGCTAAAGGTGGATGGGTAAATACAATCAAAGGCGGTCTTATGTGGGACAGCCGCGATAACAGACCAAACCCGATGAAAGGGATCTGGACAGAGATTGGAATTGAAATGGCCCCTAAATTTATGGGTAATGATATGGCCTTTTCAAAACTATTTATAACTCATCGTCAGTATTTTACATTGATTGAAAAAGACCTTGCCCTGGTATATCGTCTTGGATATCAAGCCACAATATCAGGAAACACCCCATTCTATTATCAGTCTCAGGTTATAACTTCAATGCTTACAGGTGCTACAAATGAAGGATTAGGTGGTGCAAGCACAATAAGAGGAGTTCTTAGAAACAGGGTATTGGGCGATGCTTTCTTTATGGGTAACGTAGAGCTTCGCTGGAAACCCGTTTATTTTAGATTCCTGAAACAAGACTGCTACCTTGGACTTGATGGATTTTTTGATTTCGGAAGGGTCACCAAGAACATAACTTTACCTAATAACCTTGAGAGCAATTTCAATAGCTATTATGATGGATCAGAAACCTTTTCAAATTACTTTAAGCCTGGAACAGAAAAGTTACATATGAGTGCCGGCACAAGTATAATGCTTGTGATGAATCAAAACTTTGTAATAGCAATTGATATCGGAAAAGCATTCAACGAACAGGATGGAAATATCGGATTCTCTATTGGACTGAACTATCTTTTCTAGTCAAAAGTTAGAAAATAATTAATTAAGCTGAATTCGAAATAGTTCAGCAATACCTTATGTCTGAAAGAATTTATAATATCTCAATAGCGGGTTGCAGCAAAGTTGCACACCTACATGCAAAAGCGATTCAGAGTATACCTAATGCCCGTTTAGCAGGTGTATGGAACAGAACTGCGAAAACAGCGGAAGGTTTTGCTTCAACTTACAAAACCCTAGCATATTCAGATGTTTCAAAGATGGTAAAGGAGAACCATACTGACCTGGTAATTGTTTGTAATGCACATCCTTTTCATATTCAACCTGCTGTTGAAGCTGCAAAAGCAGGAGCTAATATATTGGTAGAAAAGCCGTTATCATCTTCTCTTCAGGACTGTGACGACATTATTAAAACCTGTAAAGATTACAATGTAAAGCTTGGTGTAATAAGTCAGAGGAGATGGTATGAACCGGTAAAAAGAGTTAAGGAAGCAATTGCAAAGGGAAAGATAGGAAGACCTGTTCTCGCAACTGTAACAATACTCGGCTGGCGCGATAAGGCTTATTATGATTCGGAAGAATGGAGAGGAAAATGGAAAACCGAAGGTGGTGGAGTGCTTGTTAATCAGGCTCCGCATCAGCTAGACATTCTTTTGTGGTATATGGGTGAAATTGATGAGGTATATGGTATCTGGAGGAATCTCAATCATCCATATATTGAGGTTGAGGATACTGCTGTTGCAATTGTGAAGTTTAAAAGCGGGGCAATTGGAAATATTATAGTAAGCAATTCACAAAAGCCCGGTATCTACGGTAAAGTTCAAGTGCATGGTGAAAATGGTGCTTCAGCAGGAGTCCAGACAGATGGAGGAGCAATGTTTCTTCCCGGCAGGACAAGCGTTACCGAACCTCCTGTAAATGATCTCTGGACTATTCCCGGGGAAGAGAATATGCTGCAAGAATGGATTAAAGAGGATACCGATACTTTCAACAGTTGTGACCCAACAGTACAATATTTTCAATACCAGATAGAGGATTTTCTTAGTGCGCTTGAGCATAACAGGGAACCTGCTGTAACAGGAGAAGATGGTCGGAGAACAGTAGAACTCTTCACTGCTATCTACAGGTCAACGCGTGATAATCTGCCAATTAAGTTTCCTCTTTAAACATAAAAGTAGAGACGCGATACACCTCGCGTCTCATAAACAGTAAAGACGCGATGCCTATAGTCTCTCTAAGTAATCTTCCAGATCAATACAGGAGTCAGTTAACCTCTTCTGCTTATTTCGAGCAGCTCGTCATGTTTCAGGATGCTTATATCTTTCTCATTCAGCTTTATTAATCCATCCTTCTCAAACTGCTTAAGGAGTTTTACAGTACTTTCAGTAGAAATTCCGGCAAATTCAGCCAGATCTTTCCGGGACAGGAGTTGAAATATTTCCGGTTTTTCAGTTTTTAAACTGTCAACATATAATAAGGTATCTGCCAGACGGCCATTCATCTGTTTGTACATAAGTGTTCGTACTGTGTTGAGCAGGTTAGTGTTCTGTTCACAATACCTTTTTATTATATTAAACCCGAACTTTCCGTTCACCTTAACTATATTTCCAATTGCCTCTTTTTCAACAAGAAATACATGACAATCAGTTAATGCGACCGAGGAATAATTAAAGGTGTTACCCGAAAACACTGTTGAAAGACCAATAAATTCACCCGGTTTTATAATCCTGAGGTTATAATTTTTTATTCCATCACCCTCTATATATTGTTTTGCATAACCATCAACCATAAACAAGATATATGAAGCAAATGCCCCCTGTTTAGTTAGATTATCATCCTTACGGAAAAGGACCTGTGTTTTACTGGCTCTCACTACTTCTGCTTCCTCCGGTAACAGCATCTGAAAGCATGGAGCTGTAATATCACAGATATAATCTTTATCAGTTTCGAGTATGGTTTTCATTTCTTTATAACACTTTAAAGGGTACAAAGGTAATCTAAATCAACTAAAAAGTTGTGCAGAATCAATTGGGATCTTATTGAATAACCCTCATATTCCCATTATTTATAAAACAATCCACAGTACTTTTGTATTGTAAGTTTTAACAATAACAGACAGCAATAAATTAAACAAAAAAATAAATATTAATTCAAGAATATGGCACTTACAATAAATCCTTTAGCATGTCCTCAAAACCACCATTGCCCGATAACAAGAGTTTGTCCGGTGGGTGCAATTTCTCAGGATGGATATGGCTTACCTGTTATTGATGAGTCTCAGTGTATAGATTGTGGCAAATGCGCTAAGTTTTGCCCAATGCAAGCTGTAGTAAAGAAGCAATAATCAGAAAGTTAAAAAATTGATAATATTAATCAGAAACAAAAAAAAGATGAAAAAAAACATGGGAACAGTTGACAAAGTAATCAGGATACTGGTTGCAGTCATAGTAGTATCACTTTATTTTACAAATGTGATTTCCGGTACTTTGGCAATAATTCTATTAGCCTTATCAGCAGTATTTGTAGTGACAAGTATTTTCAGTACTTGCCCTCTCTACATGCCATTTGATTTAAGTACCAGGAAGAAAGAATAACATGGAAAATCAATGTGAAGTAACGCCAAGACCCAAAACTGTAAGAGAATTTTTCAGATCGTGGTATTTCTGGAGACCATTTATTGGTGTATTTGCTGGAGGATTAGTTGGGTTTTTATACTACCATTTTATTGGTTGTACAACTGGTTCATGTGCAATTACCAGTAATCCTTACAGTTCCATTCTATTTGGAGGGTTCTTTGGCTTCTTTCTTACCAGCAGTCCCTGTTTGTGGGGAAAAAATAAAAACTAAATAAATGGAATATACTGAAATTAATAAACGATACAGTGAGCTGGCAGAATCGACTTGTTGCCTTTCCTGCGGGGGAGCTCTGAATTATTCTGAAGCCCGATTGGGTGAGGTTTGTGTTGATCTTGGAAGCGGTAGGGGAACTGACGTTTTAAGGCTTGCTGAGGATGTCGGAAAAAACGGTTTTGTTTTTGGCATTGATATCTCTGACGGGATGATACAGAAAGCTAAGAGTACGGCAGACAGACTTGGAATTATGAATGTTGATTTTATTCATAGTCCCCTTGAAAAAATCAAATTAGGTGATAGCATCGCTGATCTGGTCATCTCAAATTGCACAATTAATCATGCTTCAGATAAACTTGCTGTATGGAATGAGGTATTCAGAATTCTTAAAAAAGGCGGCAGGTTTGTTGTAAGCGACATCTATGCATCAGACCCGATTCCTGATGAATACAAGAACGATCCTGTAGCTATTTCAGAATGCTGGGCAGGATCAGTCACCCGCGATGAATATCTTGAGCAACTGAAATTAGCTGGTTTTTCTTCAGTGAATATAATTGAAGAATCAGACCCTTATGAGAAGGGTAAAGTTATGGTTTCAAGCTGGACTATAGCTGGAAAGAAGCCATCGGGTAAGTGTAATTGCGAAAATTAGTTGTAAAAGAATCAGATTTCAATTTTAAAAATTAATAAATAATGAAAAAGACTATTTTTTTCTCAGTATTAATTATCTCAATAACCTTTGCCTCATGCAATGCGGTAAATCCGGGAAGTAAAGTTGAAAATTCTTCTGGAAATGGGGATGTTTCAGCTCTTACGAATGTTATGTTCAAGAAACTGGTTTTTAATTACGATATCAACAAAGAGTGGAAGTTTGAAGGCAGTAAACCGGTAATTATTGATTTTTATGCAGATTGGTGCCCTCCATGCCGCAAGTTATCACCTCTTGTCGAAGAGATTGCAAAAGAATATAAAGGTAAAATTGTTGTTTACAAAGTAGATACAGATAAGGAAAAAGACCTTACTCAAAGTTTGGGAATACAAAACTTGCCGACTTTGTTATACATTCCTGCAAAAGGAAAGCCCCAGATTACATTGGGCTTGATTCCGAGGGAAACACTCGTGGAAAAGATAAATGAAATTTTATTAACCAAATAATTTGTTGACTATTATGAAAAGTTTAATTAGAAAGAAAGAAGGAAAAGTAACTGCAAAGCCGGCACAATGCTGTGCCAAGACATCTAAAACTATTGTTGGTTGTCACGATTAGTTTTAATGAATACGCACATGATTGATTCAACTGACAACAAAGGTTTTGAAAATTCACCATCAATCATATGCGGTTCAATTTTACATCTGAATTTAAAATCAATTTATGCCTAAATATTCAAAATATAATATTCTCTCTAAAATAAGGGATTCTGAAAACTATTTCATCATTAACCTGCTTTCCGGAAACGCTGAAATAATAAGTATCAGCGATGCTGAGAAATTGGATATCATAAGACAGGACAATAAAATCCCTGATAATGATTTTACCTTAGAGTTAACTGAAAAGGGATATCTGACTGAAGAATCTGACGAACAAAAACTTTACAGGAAAAAGTATCTCGACTTCATTGATTCCCGGGATAAAGATGAGATACAGATATTCTTTGTGACAAACTACAGCTGTAATTTTGCTTGTACTTATTGTTATCAGGATCAGTACAATAATCCAAATAAGGAG
>DATCHE010000193.1:0-15350 GCA_036508535.1 Bacteroidales bacterium
GTACTGAGGCTGATTGTATATAGTTTCCGGAATCAGTATCTACAAATTTATACTTGTAATCCGGTTTTGCAAATGCGTACAGCACAATTGCAAACACAGGAAGAATAAGAAGTATCTTCATTTTCCTGTAAGGTGAACTGATAATATTTTTCATCATGTTAAATCTTTTTTTATTCAGTGAATAATTAAATGAATTAGACAGACTGAGGACAGGAGAGCCAACAATCTGATTTAAGAGAGCTGCTCTGTAATTTGCCGGATTTGATGTTCGCTGCAGCGCCACCTTATCGGCAAGATATTCGTGGTTTTGCCTTATAAACCGGATATAAATCCGGACTAATGGGTTAAACCACTGTAACATACAAAGTAACTCGACGAGCACCAGATCGAACCAATGCTTTTGCTTGATATGCGCCATTTCGTGATTCAGAATCTCCTCTTTTTCAGGATCTGCAATTGAAGGATTGACAAACACATAAGAGAAGAATGAAAACGAAGAAGGATGATCAGAAGTTCTGATAAGTTTTACCGGACAAGATGTGGTAATATCATATTTTTTTATTGTTCTTATAATCGACATTAATTGTCTTAGGATCAGAGAGCCTTCAAATAATACACCCAACAGATAAATTGCCAATAAGATGAGTCCAAAAGCAGGAATTGTGCTTGCACTTACATTCTGAACCCGGTTAACTACAGCATTACCTGTCTCAATATTTCCAACAACTGACAATACAACAGTGTAATGAATTGATATAAACGGGAATAATAAGGATGTAAAAATGCCCGCTATCAGATATATTCTGTTTAACAAGAAGTACCTTTCATTTCGCAGAAAAAGATAATATACCACAGTGAAACCGGAAATCCAGATAACTGACTTGAATAAATATAATGCAAATGCTTCCATCATTTTCTTTTTTTATCTTTCGACAACTCCTTTTTAGTATCCTCGAGCAGTTCTTCCAGTTCCTTCACGGTAAGGTCTTTTTCGCGGACAAAAAATGAAGCCATTGCTGGAAAGGAATTATTGAAATAGCCCTCCATCAATCCGAACAGCTGACTCTTTGAGTATTCACTCTTCGATATAACCGGCTTATAAAGATGAACATTTCCGTATGCTTTATGTCCGACATACCCTTTCTTTTCAAGAATTCTCACAACTGTTGAAATGGTGTTGCGTGCAGGTTTTGGATCGCTGAAGGTATTACGGATATCGCTAACGATCCCCTCCCCCATTTCCCATAAAATCTGCATTATCTGTTCTTCTGCTTTCGTTAATTGCATATTTTTGTCTTTTAACTTTTGTCTTTTGTCTTGTTTTCAATCCTTCCCTGCAAACATACGACTATTATTATAGTCGCACAAATATTTTTCGATAAAAATGACTATTATTTTAGTCCGGTATTGTAAAACATTAATATTCTGATATTTAAAAAAGATTACACATATCCTTCCATGTTTCCGTATGATAAAAGGATATTTTATTATTTTTGCAACACATTGGGTTGTTAGCTCAGTTGGTTTAGAGCATTACCTTGACAGGGTAGGGGTCACTGGTTCGATTCCAGTACAACCCACCTTCGCCCGTCATAGCATATCCCGAGCGTAGTCGAGGGATAGCTACGGCGGGCTTTTTCAATTATTCTCTTTCCCCAACCAAAATGTAAAAAGCGGTGCAGATTTTAAACCCACACCCCAAACCTACCTGATTGTATTAAAAAAATGAAAAACAGTTTTCCTTAATTACGAATTCCTTTTGCCTACTGAAGGGTAAAGTTTACAGGAACCATATAGTAAACGTCTACCGGCTTCCCTCCCTGATAACCCGGGGCAAATGCAGGCAGCAGACGAATACTTCTGATCGCTTCTGCATCAAGTAACGGATTGACACCTTTCAGGATTACAACATCCTCCGGTTTTCCTTCGCTATTAATAATAAACCGCACAATTACTCTGCCCTGGATGTTTTTTTCTTTAGCCTCTGCCGGGTATTTGGTGTTTTCTGCAATGAACTTCAACAACTCTGCATCACCTCCCGGAAATATTGGCATCTGGTCAACAGCAACAAATGCACTGCCGTCTGACACTTTATCAGGCAAACTGAATTTTATTGAAACACTTTCAGCGAAAGATTCATCCACAGCCGGATTTTTAGGTGCGTCCCATTGGGGTGAAGACTGAATTACTTTGAGTACACCTTCAGTTAACAAAGGATCGGGGGAGCTCACTGTTTTTAACCCGCTTAGAGATCCATTTAATTCCACATTCATATTGATATTTACCCTTCCCTCGATCGATTTTGCTTTTGCCTCAGACGGATATTTTATCTGACTTATCAACCATTCATTAAACGCAGATGACTTCTTTCCCTGAAATGTCGGGAAATCTTCTGCCTTTAATCTCCTGAAAGGAGGCTTAAGACCCATTGCCAGGGCTTTTTTGCGGGTGGTTATCTCAATTACTCCATTTTTTGCTTTCTCACCGAATTTTTTTAAGGCCTCAGCCCCGGCAAGATTTTTAACTATTCCCAGCTCATAACCGAGCTCATCAGCCAGAAGAAGGTATGATTTATCAGAAACCACACCGTCAACTACAACTAATTGCTCCGGCCGGTTAGATTGAGTGAACCGAAATACCATTGAACTTTCTTTATAGTAAGGATCTTTTTCCATCTTAACAGTCATCGGTGAAGAAAAATCAGGTTTTAGCACCTGCGTTTTATAACCTCTGTATGAAAAAACAAGGAACGACTTCTCCGGTACATTTGTTATTAAGAACTTACCTGAAGTATCCGAAGCCGGTCTGGAAGAAGTCCCGGTAACAACTATTGGAACCGTGGAGAAATAAGAACCATCTCCTTTAAGAACATCTCCTTTAACCTCCCTGCCAGGAACTGGCTGAGAAGAAATTGTGCCAGTTGTATTTCCTGAAACTGATACTTTTCGCCATATTTCTTCAATCTTAAGACTGTCGGAGAGAAATCCGGAAAGAAAAAGCATGTCTCCTTCCACTTTAACAATGAAAGTTTGCTTATGCCCCAGATAAGCATCCATCCCCAAACCGTAGTCGATCCACTCTGTAAGGGTGTCTCCTCGTAACGAATATTTCCCCCCGCCTACACTATATACTTTTTTGGAGACAGAGTCAGTCGTAACCCAGGTGAAATAGGTGTCAGTTATCAGCTTAATACGGGACTGTGTCCTGGAAAAATCGTTGAATTTTGACTGGCTGAAGCCATATTTGTATGAAGCTCCCTGCCATGTTCCTTCAATTGAAAAGGAATTTTCTTTTGATTTTTTAAATCCCCCGGCACAGGACCAAATTGTGAATACAGATATCATCAATAATGTAATCGCAAAAATTGATTTGAATTGTTTTTTCATTTTCATTCCTCCTTTATTTTAATGAAATAATAGATAACCAATAGAAATGGAAATATAAATATACGACTAATTATTTAGTTGCACAACTATTTTAGATTAAAAAGACCTGTTTTTTTAGTTGTGAAGTGTATATTTCTGTTTTTGTGATATTTACATACTTTATTTATATGTTATTCACGCCTTCCTTGATCAAGGTCTCAGGCAATACCAGGGTTTAAGAAAAATCAAACCCGGAAATATATGCCGGAGCATCATAGAAATAATCCTTTTCTTCCTGTGTCAGATTTATAAATTTAGTATAAACCAACCCTGGTTTGGCATTCAACATCCGGTTCAAAGCTCCCATCTTCGCTCCGTTTTTTATTTTATCATAAAGCTGACTCCGGTCGTCGAGCCATGTGAGTCCGGTATTAAAACCCTCTGCCGCACATGCCGACTCAAAAAGATTTGCAAGCAGATCTTCCCTGCCTTCTTTGCAATAAATTGCATCAAAAACCAGGTGCCTGAACTCTCCGGGCCGAAATAACTTCCTGTAATATGGTGTTTTAGGAAGAACCTTCATCATTACCCAGCCCCATATTCCCGGCACATCATATACCTTGTAAACAGAAGGTATTGCGTTAACTCCGGCAATAATCTCACCATCTTCCTTTAATACATAATACTTGTCACCAAAAAAGGAGTATTCTGTGCTGAAAAAGGAGTAATCTTTGTAATACTCCAATAGAAGAGTTTCCATCTTCCCTTTTTCTTCATCGCGAAGTTTAACAACCCGCTTATCATGTTTTGGATAAAACCGGCTGAACGCAATTGTAAGGAACGACCTTATATATTCGTAACCAGCCTGGTTTACCAGGTTTTTTGATCTTTCGTTCATGCTCTCAACAAACGCATAAGAAATATGCTTATCTCCTTCGAAAACATCGTCGAGTTCGAGAAGGTGCGGTTTACTGAAAATTTCCAGAGTCTTTTGCTTAAAACTGTCGTCCTTGTCTGGTTTTTTCGATTCTTTCCTTCGCTCCCTCCAGTTTAAATCTGATTGATAAGTTGATTGAAATGCAAGATACCGCAAATATGAAGTGGGATATTTCAGGTGCCCCTGTCCGGAAACACGGAAACAAGATCCTACAGTTCCTGTAATCTTCTTTTTCTTGTAAAGAGATACAAATCTTATTTGATTTTTGTAAGCGGCAATTCGCGGTGCGATATTCTGAAGAGAAAACCTTAATCCACCTTCTGATCCCTGTATTGCATGATTAAGAATTTCTAATATCCCTTCATTTGCATGATCGGAAATCCTAACCTCAAGGCCCTTGTAATCAAACACATTTCTTTCAAACATTCGTCATTCAAATATTATGCAAGATATAAAAAAGGCGCAAGGGCGAAAAGAAGACACACGACAAACGACTCTCGACGCAAGGAAGAAAATATTTAAGTGGTAAGTTGAGAATCCAACAGCATAACGACATAACAAATTAACGACATAACAACGTGTCAGGAGATTATTGGCAGCAACGCTTTGGAAATAAGAAGATCTTCCGGGTTGGTGATTTTTATATTTTCGCGGTTTCCGTCGATAAGGTTTATCTTCTCCCCCATCCTCTCAAGTACCGTTGCATCATCAGTAAATTCAAGTAAGTATTCCTGAAGATATGCTTTTTTGATAAGTTCGGCGTTGAATACCTGTGGGGTTTGTATCTGCTTAACATGCAGTCTGTTAACCGGGGTGCTTCCCTGTTCGGATATTATTCTCAGAGATTCTGTCGGAGAGATCGCCGGTATAGCATTACCAAGCTTTTCCGCTGTTTCAAAGCACCTTTTTATCGTATCGTTACTCACAAATGGTCTCACGCCATCGTGTATGGCAACTAATCCTGGTGTGTTTACAAATTTCAGCCCGTTCCTGACTGAAAAGAACCTGTGGGAACCCCCTTTTACAAGTGTCTGGGGAATTGTGAAAGAGTATTTACTTTGAAGATCTATCCAGTGTCTCAGTTGGTTTTCCGGAAGCACCGTTATTATTTCTATTGCATCATTGAATGATTTGAATCTTTCAATAGTATGCATCAGCACCGGTCTCCCGGCAAGCTCAAGAAACTGTTTTGGGATCTCCGCTCCCATTCGCTTCCCGCTCCCTCCTGCTACAATTACTACATACAGCACCATAATATAAATACTATTCTTTTGTATATAAATATCTCTTTATACTCCTCTTGGGTGTTTTTGCAAATTCTTCTGAGTGAATTCTGAATTTGCTTATTGCCATAAATTCAGGTAACCTTTCGTTCACTTCTTTCCGTGTTACTTCAAAAACAGATAACAACTGTTCTTCAGAAATATTGTCTCTCTTCATCATTTCGTAATCCGGAAATATTAAAGCAATCAGCTTATTATCTACTGATATTACAACCGATTCGGTGATATAGTTTTTATTATTTATCACAGATTCAATCTCTTCCGGATAGATATTTTTGCCAGACGGGCCCAGTATCATACTCTTGCTTCTTCCCTTTATGAAAATATTTCCTTCCTTATCAATCAAACCCAGATCGCCTGTGTGCATCCATCCTTCATCATCTATAAGTTCCCGGGTTGCTTTTTCGTTCTTATAATATCCTGTTGTCACATTTTCACCTCTCAGGATGATCTCACCTACTATGTTAACCGGATCAGTAGAATCGATAGTAACCTCAAGAGTATCTACAGATCTTCCTGATGCTCCGGGTTTGGTCGTATCCCACGAGGCATAACTGATAAGCGGCCCGCATTCGGTCATTCCGTATCCTACTGTAAATCTGAACCCGATTTTTTTGAAAAATTTTTCAGCATCTGCATTAAAAGCTGCTCCGCCAACCACCAACTCATGAAATCGTCCGCCAAATGTCTCCGTAAGTTTCTCCCTGATTTTTTTGAATAAAATTTTATTAATCACTGGTATGGCTAGAAGTATCTTCATGTGAGGTTTGCTTATAACCGGAAGCAATTGTTTTTTATATATTTTCTCAACTACCAGGGGAACCGACAGAATTAATCTTGGTCTGATCTCTTTAAATGCCTGTATCAGAATCTGAGGTGATGGTGTTTTTGTAAGTATTGTAATGTGGCATCCTAAGGTGAATGGAAACAAAAACTCAAAGGCGCATCCGAATGTGTGTGCAAGAGGAAGAAAAGAGACAACCGGATCGCCTGATTTGAGAGGCATATTTTCCTGAGCATATCTGACATTGGCAGCTAAGCTGTTATGAGGTACCATTACTCCCTTTGAAAACCCAGTGGTTCCTGAAGTATAACTTATTACGGCCAGCTGATCGTTCGAAATACCGGAGAACTTTATATCTTCCGGTTTAAGGTCAGGATAAGACTCCGTAAATTTCTCACAAAGTAATGAGAAGGTTTCTTTTACATTTGAGTTTTGCGATACAGTCATTCCGAAATCCTCAAGAGAAAAGACACCAGTTATCTCCGGCATTTTGGTAATATCGAGGGTCTCGTATATTTTTTCATCAACTAATAGAAGTTTTGAATCAGAATGGTTGATAATATTTGTAAGGTCCTCCGGCTTAAAATCCGGCAGAACAGGAACTACAACAGCTCCGTAAGTTACTACAGCCAGATATGTAACGCACCAGTTTGCCGAGTTTTTCCCAATAAGTGCAATTTTATCTCCTTCTTTAATTCCGGATCCATTAAACAGTATATGGAGTTTAAGAATCTTTTCAGCCATCTCCTTATAAGTATAGCCCTTCTCCTTATAATTCGACAGAGCCTCTTTGTCCCAGTTTTGCCTGATGCTCTGTTCAATATACCCGACTAATCGTTCCTGAATCATACGCTGGAGTTTTAAATATTTGTTAATAAAAATACATAAGTAGAATTGCCACTATTGAAAGAACATTTGCAGCTGTAAAAAAGTAATTATAGCCATCTCTTTTCTTCCTGAAGCGCTCGAGCCTTCGTGCGAAAATCCCCATTGTTGGTACGAAAAGAACTATAAGGAATGCGAAAAATTCTATCCCGTAGAAGACCTCCTGTATTCCGCCTTTTTCCAGTGCCGACAAATATAAAATTATCAGAAGTATTAACAAATAAATAAGATAGCTTGCTTTGATAAACAGGGTTGAAACTTTCCTGCGTTTGTGGAACTGGTGTGGTTTCAGATAACCATATGCTAAAGCAAAAATGATTATAATAAACAAAATCCCGATAATATGATTGAGTTTATCCGTGGTTGTTGTATCCATATCGTGGAATAATAACATTTGTATTTGTAAATATAACATTTACATCTAAATGAGAATCTGGAATCCTTAACATAATTTCATTGATTTTAGGACTCTTTATTGTTTTTTAAACAAACCTTAGTATTCCAAAGTGTGCCGGTTGATGAAAATCCGGCTTCTCAGTGGCAACCGGGCTCCATGTCAGGTAATGAGGCAAGGGAAGTTTGTCTCCGCATTTATAAAAATTTGCTCTGAATGTTTTTCCTTTCAGAGTGTTTACCTTATGAAGAAAAAATACTTCAAAGGGAATTGCAAGTGTGATTGTCCAGGCAATCTTTCCTTTTTTCTCTTTGATGGGTTTATTGCCAACAGTGGTTAGTCTTCGTATTTTTGAAATAATTGCCGGGTTTGCAGGAGTACTATCTGCCCGGGAAGTGCCACTTCCAAGAAGACATGTGCCTATCCCGTTAAATTCCAGATTATAATAAATCCCATCCTCTTCAGGCGAAACAAAGAATTCAACACAAGAATCTTCACATACCATCTGATTCGGTTCTGTCATTTCTGCCTTAAAGTAATCCTCAGTTATATAGAATTTTATATATATTTCTTTATCACTGTATTGAACAGAAAAAGACACTTCGGGGCGGTAATTATATTGTTGCCAGTTAATTATATTAATCTTATGCTTTTCAGCCAAGATATCCATTCTTGCTGAAATGTCCTTCAGTTCAGGATAGTCAGTTTCAAAATCTGTTTCTTTTACATCAAGAACCTGCATGATTAACAAATTTGCGTCACTACAAACTTATGATAAAGATTGTGGATTCAGGATTTCTTCAACTCATTCCAGGCTAGTGCTGCAGCTCCCAAAACAGCAGCATTGTTTTCCGGTACACCTGAAGCCAAAATTTTTACTGTCCCTTTAAAAATCGACTGAATATTCTGATCAACATATTCCCTGGTTGGAGCAAACAGTAACTCACCTGCCTGAGCAAGACCCCCGAATAAAAATATAGCTTCCGGGCTCGAAAAACTTACAGCATTAACTATTCCGAAGGCCAGAATTTTAGCAGTATAATCAAGTGCTTCAACCGCCACCGGATCTTTTAGAGCAGCAGCTTCAACAATTTTTTTGGAAGTTAATTCTGAGGCGGGTATATCTCTCAATGAACTCTCTTCTCTCATTTCACTGAGCATGTAAAGTACGGTACGAACAAGTCCGGTTGCTGAGGCATAAGTTTCGAAACATCCCTGCCGCCCGCATCCACAGTCTCTCCCTTGCGGTATTACAATTGTATGCCCAAGTTCTCCGGCGAACCCTGTGTGCCCATATACTACGTCACCATTAATAACAATCCCACTACCCAGTCCGGTACCCAGAGTAAGCACAATGAAATCTTTCATGTTTTTTGCTCCACCGAATACCATTTCTCCTATTGCAGCAGCATTTGCATCATTTGTGAGAACAACCGGAACGTCAATCTTTTTTTTCATTAAATCGGTCAGAGGAACTATTCCTTTCCAGGCAAGATTAGGCGCAAGTTCAATTGTCCCTTTAAGATAATTGGCATTTGGTGCTCCAATGCCTATAGCTTTTAGTTTGAGGTCTGTATGTCCCTGCATAAGATTGTTTATGCCAGCGCTAAGAGCAGAAATATAATTATTGATCTTGGGATAATCAGTGGTCTTCAGCCTGTTTTCGCATAATATATTTCCTGCATTATCAACCAAACCAAATACTGTATTAGTCCCTCCGATATCAATACCTGCTACAACCTCTTTCATTTCAAAAAAAAAGTATTAGTTTGTAAAGCCAATTGGGTTTATAAAGAACATTTCTGACCTTATTGAGTTTTCATTTTATCTCTCAGTTTAGGATCTTTGAAATTTAAAATTCCAATATCCCAGGGCTGTTCTATATCCCATCCTGTTTTTATCTCTAACTCCTGTGGATAATAAGAAACCGGTTCCGGCTGAAGTCCGGAATCAAAATCCCCTGTGTCCCATTTCCCGTTGCCATTTAAATCATAAATTACCCTAATACGATAAGCGCCAGGCTCAAGAAGCGGAAATACAAGTTTCCCATCGCTTTTCATTTGTGCCTCACTTATAATTTTTTCCGTGCTGTTAAGTAACTGGATTATCCTGTCTCCCACATAATTTGTGATATTTAAGGTCATCTTATTATATGATTCCGGATCCCTGACAGAAAATTTTATTCCAATTGAGTCGGAGTATTCGTTATATATATTGCCGAATGTAGCCGGGTTGGCCAGTAAAAAATATTTCTTCCCTTGAATAAGAGTCGCATTGAAAAAATATTTGCACGAATTTGTGCTGTCTTTAACTAAGTTATAAAGAACCTTAAGTCTGGTAGAATCCTTTAACTCGTAAAGATGCATCCGCGAAGTATCGGGCTTGTTAAACGGAGTTTGAGATTTTAAAATAATCATTTGTCCCGGTTTCAACAGGCCTGCGGTGATATTTGTTTCCACAGCGAATACTGGTTTTTGGACTTTTGCCACCCTTGGGGCACGTGGGGTCAGAAACCTCATTTTAATAGTGTCCTCCTTGTAACCCAGCCTTCCGAGAGTGTCAGTAAAGGGGTAATTTATGATTGTTGAAATCTCAGGTTTCGTGTATAGGGTGCTGTCTGTCAACCATACCTTTATTGTGTCTCTGTTTCTGCTCTCATCCATAAAATATGAACTCTCATTGACTCCGGGAATTGAAAACCTGAATTTCATACTGTCGGGAGGCAGAGAGAGTGTATAAGTCAACAGGTATTTTTGTGACCTCGAGGACCCGGTAAAGTAATGAGCTTTCTTCCTGGCTGTAAAGAGGATAAGCTGATATTCACCATTTTGAATAGGCGGTTCCGGAGCTTTAATTACTTCTTTATTTGCAACAGGAGAATTGGGAACTTTGCCAGGAACTTTGATTAATAAATTTTTTGCTTTAACTGTATCTTTAACTAGTCTGATGAAATTCTTTTCAGGGGAAACCAATATAGGAGAATTAAGGAAGGCAAATTCCTCATCCCTGAGATTATAATTCTTGCTGTTATCAACGTCCTTCAATGCATAAAGTCTGTAATTCCCGGGTCTTACATTGTCAATACGGAAATATCCATCCTGATTTACTCTTGTAATATATTCCGGAAGGTGCTTTTTAACAGCCGAATCTGCCAGTTCACGATACATTATAGCAAGAGCTTTTTCAGGGACATTAAGATTTAATGCATTGAATGCATTTCCGGTAACAGAAAGAGAGTCAATTACTGTCCCTGTCGAAAAAACAAACTGATAGTTTTGGAGCACATTCCCTTCATTCAGATCTTTTATTGCATCCTGAAAATATAACGTATAGGTTGTGCTGTCTTTAAGTTGTTCATAAAACTCCACCTCAACATTCTTTCCTTTTATAAATACTCTTGGTTTCTTCTTCACCGGTGGAGAAACCATAAATTTTTCTGCTATATTATCAAGAACAACATATTCATCAAATGTGACAGCAATATTGCTGCCTTTGAAATTTAAAGCGCCATAAACCGGCGTGCTCTTTAGTGCAACAGGCGGCTTTCTGTCTCTTGGTCCTCCTGATGGTGAGCTGACTTTTGCGCAAGCAATGATTAAACTGAAAAGTGATATAATTAGAAAAAAACGTCCAGACATGCTCTTGCTTATAAATTCATCCTATTATTTATGATTTACAAACTTACATCATTTTTTAAAGATTCGTTTACATTGAATTAAGTGATTATTGGCAATTTCAAAGATCCCCGGGTTGATTTTCTTCGTTAGCCCCTAACCCTAACGGGTGCGAAGAACCGAGCACAATTGTGCGAGCTCGGCGCAGCCAAAATCAATTACTCCCTTTAGGGCAGGGGCAAATAATTGATTTTCAAGCACATTGTCAGTATCGTTGAATTAAATTAAAGATAATTTTTAAACACCTAATAATCAGTTAGTGGCTAGTATCAATTATAATATTTTCTACCTTTGACGATATCTATAACCATTTATTTATGCATTTACTTATAATTCCGTGGGATGTGAATCCTGAAATATTCAGGGTTGGTGTTTTTGCTGTCAGATGGTATGGTTTGTTATTTGCCAGTTCTTTTTTGTTCGGCTATATAATAATGAACAGGATTTTTAAAAATGAAAATCTTGATGAGGCCGTACTCGATCGTCTGACAATTTATATGGCCCTTGGAACAATTATAGGAGCACGGCTTGGACATTGCCTGTTTTACGAACCTGGTTACTATTTTCAACACCCGCTTGAAATATTGATGATCTGGCATGGTGGTCTTGCAAGTCATGGTGCAGGTATCGGGATCTTATTGGCTCTCTGGCTGTTTGTAAAGAAAGAAAAGAAAGATTATTTATGGGTTTGCGACCGTATAGCAATTGTTATTGCAATATCCGGGTTTTTTATAAGGATGGGGAACCTTATGAATTCTGAAATATATGGTATTGAAACAACGGTCCCGTGGGGATTTGTCTTCTTGCGAAATAATGAAATTGCTCCAAAGCACCCCACTCAGATATACGAAGCCCTGGCTTATCTTGCTATTTTTATTCTGCTTTATCGTTTGTACTGGTCGAAAAAAGGAGAACATATTCAGGGTTTATTAGTCAGCTTATTGTTTATACTCGTCTTTACCGCCCGCTTCTTTATTGAATTTCTAAAAGAAAATCAGGTTGCTTTCGAGGCTGGAATGAAAATTAATATGGGACAATTATTAAGTATCCCTTACATATTATTAGGTGTCGCGGGACTGATCTGGAGTATACGAAACAATAAAAGAGCTGTCATAAAAAGATAAAATTCATTTTTTTACGATCCCATAGAAAAGCACATCGAGAATTGCTTTCAGCCTGATCTCAATATTGTGCTCCTTCTTTTTCCAGAACAAAGGGACCTCAAGTCCTTTCAGGGTAGTTTGAATAGCCATTGCGGTATATTCACTGTTTGCAACATTAAATACATTTTTTCTGGCTCCGTGATATAGAATTAATCTAAGAATGGCCAACTCTTCCCGGTCATATTTTTCCCGTATTGTTTCTATAAAATCAAAGTGATCGAGGTTTTTATCAAAGATTGCATTATAATAATTCGAAAGTTTTTCGAACGATTTCATCCTTACATTTACATAATTTTTCATTTTATCTATTGGCGATTCTACCGATTTTATCGCTGTAGTAAGTTCACTTCTAAGGATATTGGCTTCATATAGAACAACCGCCTCAAATATATCTTCTTTGCTCTCAAAGTAGTAATAAATGGAACTTTTTCCCATTTTAAGTCCTTGTGCAATCTCATCCATAGTGGTTTTCTTAAAACCATAGCGACTGAAATTTTGTGCGGCTGAAACGACAATTTTCTTTTTAAACTCCTCTTTATTAATCATATGCCAGATACTTTTTAATTCCCCTTATATTATTAACAAAGATAATACATTTATAAAAAATTCAAAACCTTCGAATAATCTGGTCGAAAAGTCGGAATGCAAGAAGTAAGAAGTAGGTAGTAAGAAGTAAGTGGTATGAAGTGAGTAGTATGAAGTATATCAACAGGTTCCCCTCCTGGGAGAGCCCGCCCAGAGCGAAGCGAAGGGGGTCAGGGGTGGGTTTTGTGGAGGAGGGTAGTAGGTAGTAGGAAGCAGTACATCATAATATTTGTACTCAAGTCTTCTGATTTTTTGTATTTTTGATGATTAATTCAAATAATATGCAAGGGGGAGTTAAATTCAATTGCCACTGGAACCAGACAGGACCTGTTATCTCTGATGAACAGTTTGAAATTATTAATTATTGGAGGGAGATTCTTTATAATATGGATCTGATTGGCGCTTACGAGAACGGTGTTGCATTTGGAAACATAAGCATGAGGATAATCGGAGGCAACCAGTTTATAATTACCGGTTCTGCCACAGGTGAAATACCGGAACTTGAGCCCGGTCATTATATTAAGGTCAATTCGTTTAATATTGAGGATAACGCAGTTCAATGTGTGGGACCACTTAAAGCCTCATCAGAATCGTTAACCCATGCTGCTATATATTCAGCTGACCCTGGAGCAAATGCGGTTATTCACATCCACAGTGCAGAGCTCTGGAATGAGTTGATTTATAAAGTTCCTACTACCAATCCGGCTATGGATTACGGTACATCGGGACTGGCAAAAGATATACTCAGGCTATTTAAGGAATCGGATGTTTATGAAAAGAGGATTATCGTTATGGCTGGCGACAGGTCGGGCATTCTTACGTTTGGTAACGATATGGATGAGGCGGTGAATGTGTTGATGGAATATCTTAAGAAATAAGGTAATAAATTATTCTTTTATCAACCTCTTGTATAATTACATTCAAATAACTAATATTGCAATCCATTTTACATTGGGCCCATAGCTCAGCTGGTTAGTAGCACCTGACTCATAATCAGGGGGTCGCTGGTTCGAGCCCAGCTGGGCCCACAAAGTAAATCAGACACTTACAGTTCTAAATTGTGAGTGTCTTTTTTTTTGCGCCAGACTTGAGCCAGGTTTAGGACACAAAAGGGACATTTGACAACCGACTTTCTTCCTTTCTGGTTAAATAAGTTTGGTTCTCAAGTATAGAAAAATTGTTTGAGTTATATGGCAGAAGTTAGGGGAACATCTACATAACTAGTGGTATGGGTATATTCATAGGCGATAGTAAGAAATGTGCCTGTTGCCTTGTATCCTTTTTGAGAAAATAATATTTCAGGTTGAAAACCTATATATTTCCCGATAGGGATCGCTAAAAAAGCACCTCCTGCAAAACCAACTTTGAAATCAGCATTAAATTCCTGATTTTTTGTATCATAAACGTTTGATAAATTTACACCCCCTTTCAGGCCAAACTGAAGCTTATCACGTAAATCAGTACTATTATCCTGAGCGCTTATAATGTCAGCCATAAAGGTAATTGTCACTATTATTAAAATTATTTTTTTCATTGTCATCAGTTTTAAGTTTTTGAGTAAATTATCTTACTAACAAAGGTATATCTCGCTAATCCGGGAACAAATACACTATTATTGAAATAAATTATATAATTCACACATTTTCAAGAATGATAAGTGGAATGCCTTCTCCTCCCCCGCCTGTTCCTCATAAAATAAAACCAGTGATAAATAAGAAAGTAAAAAAGAGGATTAACGAGAACGTTTTGTATTAGAATTGATCAAACAATGGTGTTGCATAGAATGTGTGAATTATGTAATTTATTTCAATAATAATGTAATATCTATCAGATTGAGGTTTCTCAACTTTGATACTTTAATTTCATGAAAACCTAAATTATAAAAGAAAACAATGAAAGGGAGTAAAAGGGAATTCACTTGTGGTAAACGAACTCCCTGTTGTTAACCAATACATGGTTCATTCTGAAATAAGTAAAAACCAGGGTTACGGCAAGCTTCGCCTGGCATAAAGAAAACAGGTATTTACGAAATGCATCATGCGGAGTGGCTTAGTGAGCATATTATTTTTTGATGGGCGACAACTATTTCAATGACATCCTTAAAAATTGACAAAAATTAATACAAGGAAAATTAAAATAAAAATTTACTAAAATGAAAAAGATCCTATTACTTATTTCAGGAAGTGTTTTCGCTATGGCAGCAATTGCACAAAACACTTATACCCTTGATAAGAACCATGCACGGCTTTCATTCAGTGTCCTTCATTTCGGAATTTCTCA
>DATCHE010000194.1:0-5826 GCA_036508535.1 Bacteroidales bacterium
TCAGAGTGAAGTCGCTGAAAAACGCCAAATAACTTATGTGCATACTCCATACCAAAACCCACACCATTATCCTTAACAAAATATATAACCATCTCCCCTTTAACTTCAGAGCCAACAGAGATCTCTGAAACCTCTTTCTTAGATGAGTACTTTATTGCATTGGATAAGAGGTTAATCCATACTTGTCCAATCAGTGCTGCATCCCCATATGATTTGTGCAATTTACCAATGGTAATCACGATCCTCTCCCTCTTATCCGGTGAAGTCATTCCTTCGTAAAGCTGTCTGACCAGCTTTTTCATATCAATTGTCGTTGGGTTCAAGTTACTTCTGCCAATTCTTGAAAAACTGAGGAGGTCGTCAATAAGGCCTCCCATTTGGGTAGCGCTTGATGTAATTATTCTGCAAATTCTTTTCCCTTCATCATCCAGTTTATTCTCATATTCTTCCAATAAAATTTTTGTGTAACCATGAACTGAACGCAGAGGAGCCCGGAGGTCGTGAGAGACAGAATAACTGAAAGCCTCTAGTTCTTTGTTTGCAGCCTCAAGCTGGCCTGTCCGCCGGATTACTTTTTCCTCGAGCTCTTCATTTAGTTTCTTTATCAGCAGTTCTGCATTTTTCTGTTCAGTAATATCTTTTTGCACAGAAATTAACACTTCACCAAATTGTGGAAGATCAAAAATAGTGACATTTGCATGTGTCCAAAAATGAGTACCATCCTTTTTGATATTCTGAACTTCTCCTATCCATACCCCTCTTTCCTTTAGTGTTTTTATGATTTCTGTAGCTGTCTCTTCAGGACTCATTTCTGCAGGTGCATTAACTATTGAAACATGCTTTCCTATCATTTCACCCGGCAAATAACCAAACATCATCTCAAAACCTTTATTCGCAAATACAATTATTCCATCACTCAGCCTTACAAGATACACAGCTTCTCCCATGTGACTCATGATCTCGCTCTGCAGCCTGATTTCATTCTCAGCCAACTTACTTTCGGTGATATTAACTGCACTTGATATGTTACAAGGCTGACCATTCACTTTAACTAGTGACATAGAAGAAAGACCATAAATAATTTTTCCTGTTTTAGATTTATAAGTTATTACCTTGCCAAATATTTTTTGCTTTTCAGCCAACTCATTTATTACCCATAATCGTTCGCTTTCATCCCCCCAAATATCCAACTCCCTGGCAGTTCTTCCGATAACTTCTTCGCGGGTGTATTCCAAATCATTAAGGAAGGTATTATTAACATCAATGAATTTATTATCGTTTATTGTTGAAATTGTAACTAAAACCGGACTCATGCGGAAAGCAATGTTGAATTTCTCCTCCGATTCCCTGATTGCAAGTTCATCCTTAATCTTCATACGGTAAGTATTTAAGCGCTGATTCCAGATGTAGAATCCAAATATTGAAGCGTTTATCAATATGAGAAGAATTATTCCCAATATTGTCATAGTTATATACTTCTCCAAAGGAGACTCAATTTCATCTTTATCGATTTTTGCTACCATAAACCAATTGAAATCAGGAATACTTGTAAGGCAACCCACAACTTGTATATCTCTGTAATCTATTCCTTCAACAACCCCGCTTTTTCCCAAAACTGCCATAGTAGCAAGGAGATTTACTTTAGTTATTGGCATCTTTAGATTTAACACAGTATTTTGCTTATGCCGTAATTCATTAAGAAACAGGACACTATCGCCATCTTTCCTGAGAATAAGTGTTTCTGCACTTTTGCTTGGGGTAGGCCAAGACTGAATAAGAGGAAATAATATTTTATGCGGATCAATTCTCAGGATTAAGATACCGAATGGCCTGGTATTACCTTTATTAGGTTCAATGAGAGGAATCAAAAGGTCCATGTGTATGCTTCCTTTGTTTTGAGTTCTATGCAAATCTTTGAAAGCGATAATTTGCTTATCAAGAAACATTGATAGCTCACCCTTTAAATTCCCTGTTCCTACAGAATCGATCCGTGAAATTGATAATCTTGTATTTAAAAGTGTATCAAGGATACATATTCCACTATAATCATATCCGGTATAAACCGATTCCATCCACTTTAGAAGTTCTGTTCTGTTTTCCTGCTGATTTTCACCATCAAAATATTGTTTAATAGAACTGATCAGTGGTCCGTTATTTTTTATTGATGCGGCGTTGCCAAGCCTCTCCTTTCGCCATTGTTCAATCTGTCCGATTTTTAATGTTGAAATAGCTATAAGGGAGTTCTGATTTTCGGTGAAGATCCTGTTTCTCTGCGATTTATAAAAGAAGTTACCACCCACAATGATAGCAATGGAGAAAAAGATGAAGACAACAATCAGTCTCCAAGGCATAGTTTTCCTGAATTCGGGATTTAGGTCAATCTTTTGCATGTTTACCAGTAATGAGAGTATTTCTATACAATGCTAAATACCAAATACTTACCTTCAAATATATATGACAAAACTTTTATTTTATAACTAAAATACTCTAATTAACCTCAAAATGACAGCAATTATCTTCGTAATCAGGATTTTGTAAGGTAGCTACTCTATAGAAATTCTGTTATAGGTGAAATACTGATAATCTTGTAGGGATTGGACTACAAGAAGGTCTTGCAGTCATGCAAGTCATGCGGTCAGAAGGTTGTCATTTCACGTTATTGATCCCTTCTAAAATTGAATAGCGAATAAGTTCAGCTGTTGTGGAAAGTTTAAGTTTGTTGAGCAATCTTGCTCTATAAGTACTTATGGTTTTCGGACTAAGAGATAACTCAGTTGCAATCTGGGTTACAGATTTACCTGAGGCAAAGAGGCCCAGAACCTCAAGCTCCCTTGATGAGAGTAATTGCTGGAGAGGTTTTTCTGATTCTGACAACATAGTTTCAGCCATCTTCTCAGCCAGTGAAGCAGAGATATATCTTCCTCCGGACGATACTTTGCGAATTGCAGAAATTAATTCTTCCGGGGCGCTTGATTTGGTAATATAGCCTGAAGCGCCATACTTAAAAGCTTTTATGGCATAAACCTCTTCGGAATGGATGCTGAGCATCAGGACAGCAGCCGATTTCTGAGTTTTTTTTATCTGGCTTATCATATCTAAACCACTTCTCCCCGGGAGTGAAATATCGAGCAAAATAACATCGTATTTTTGTTCCTTCATTCTTTCAAATAATTCCTTACCGTTACCGGCTTCATGAATCAGGCCGATACGATCCTCATCCTCAAGAATCTGTCTTAGTCCACGTCTTACCACAGGATGGTCATCAGTTATTAGTACGCTTATCATTATCCCTTTATTTTTGTTAATGGAATTGATATTTCTAAAACAGTTCCTTTGTCCTTAATGCCTTTTATAGAAATTTTTCCGTTTACAGATCTGATTCTTTCGATTATGCCGGTTATCCCCATGGATTCCGGAGAACTTATTTTTTCTTCTTCAATACCTTTTCCGTTATCTTTTATTGTCAATTTAATATTCATTTTTGTTGTTCCTAAATCTATTACAACTTCTGAAGCTTCAGAATGCCTTAAAATATTTGTCAACGATTCCTGCAAAATTCTATACAGAATTAATGAAATGTCATCTTCAATTTGAAATTCTTTTGGTTTGCAGTTAAAATGGCATTTAATGCCTGACTGATTTTCGAATTTTTTCAACTGCCATTCGAAAGCCGGGACAAGTCCTAACTCGTATAAGATTGCAGGTCTGAGAAAAGATGATAATTCCCTTATACTGTCGATTGACTCGTTTATCATCAGGCTCATCTCCTCAAGTTTCTTCTTTACCCCGGTTGACTGAACCCCCATTCTGCTTTTAAGCCAGGCAAGATCAAGATTTAGCGCTGTAAGTCTCTGACCAAAGTCGTCATGCAGATTCAGTGCTATCTTCGAGCGTTCATCTTCTCTGACTTCGTTCAGGTGAGCATTAAGCTTCTCAAGTAATTCCTTTGAAGTACGAAGCTCTTCCTCAATTTTCTTCCTCTCAGTTATGTCTCTTGCGGCAGCAAAAACACCCAGAACTTCACCTTCTTCATTCTTATAAAGAGTGGCATTATATAAAACATCAATTTTGCGCCCACTAATATGAAATATTGTAAGCGGATAATCATTTACAATGCCTTTTGAGAATACTATTTTATAACCTTTTCTTGCCTTGGTAGGTTCAGTAAAATAGTCGGCAAAATCAGTGCCGATAAGTTTATTGCGATTGATGCCTGTTATTTCTTCAGTAGATCTGTTTACATCGGTAATTTTCCCATTTTTGCTGATTGTTACAAGTGGATCAAGACTGGCTTCCAGAAGGTTCCGCGAATAAAGAGCGGCTAAATACCTTTCATTCTCCACCCTCTTCAGATTTGTAATATCAATATGTTCTGCCTGCAAATAAAGTGGTTTTCCGGTATTATCCCTCACTCTTTTTACACCGACAAGTGCCCAGAATTTTTCTCCGTTGCGCCGGATTAATTCAAATTCAGAAGGACTCATAGTGTCATTTTCTTCTAAACCAGCGAGAACTCTTTTCCTGTCGTCAGGATTTGAATAGAGGTTCTGTGCATTACCAGATAACTCTTTTAACATTGTACCCGTATCGGGATAACCATACATAGTTGCATATGCTTTGTTGATCCTGAAAAATTTACCGTCAGGATAGGCTTGAGATATAGCCATTATTGAATTTTCAAAGAGACTTCGGTATTCAGCTTCTGAATTTCTGACTTTTTCATCTGCCAGTTTTCGCTCTGAATTGTCGCGGATTATTATGCTCGTTCTTTCATTTCCCGACCTGTCTTTGAAGGTAATGCTTGTAATTTCACCCGGAAATCTGGTTCCATCTTTTTTCAAATGAGTTAACTCGCCTCTGAATTTACCGGATTTGTTTCTTTCTATCAAGGCCTGCTTCAGCCGTGGATCTTCTGAATCAACAGTACCGGCTCTTCCGATTTTGCAGATTTCTTCTTCACTCCAACCAAATACCCTGCAGGCTTCCGGATTAGCAGAATATACTGAACCATCAGGATTAGTTAAAAGAATTGCCTCACCACTGTTCTCAAAAAGAAGACGATAACGCTCTTCACTTTCCTGCAATTCACTCTCAGAAAGTTTTCTGTCACTTATGTATTTTTCATAAGAAGCATTTAATGAAACATAATCCTTATGTAGCTTCTTCAGCTCCTTAATGAGTTCATCTTTTGTTTTACTCTGGTAGCCCATAATAAAATCATATCGCAAAACACAAAATTACAAATTATCTGTAGAGATATACAAACCCCCTGTAATCCTTGCTATTGTAGTCAATATCATCCCAACCGTAACCATGTATAACATAGTAGTATACGCCGGGTGTTGCCTGAGCAGATGAATTATTTACATTACCATCCCAGCCTTTCCATTCTCTCAGGGCTTCTCCCTCCCCAAAAAATGCATACACCTTCACCCCGCTGCGGCTGAAAACTTCAACACTGATGTACCTCAGGGATTTTGATTCTACAGCGAAGTAATCATTAAGACCATCCCCGTCGGGAGTAAAGACATTGGGTATTTTGAGTTCAGAAGGATCTACAATAATTTTGTTTTCTAGCCTCATTGAATCAATACATCCAAGGGTGCTCACAATAGTTAGTTTTGCTGAATACTCTCCGGGTTTATAATAAATATGTGGTGCAGGACTAGCCAGATGTGAGATACTATCTTTCCCATCGCCAAATTCCCAGGTATATTGAGACCCTCTAATCGATTTATCAGTGAAAGTAACTTTCAGGGGGGCTTCTCCCTTTTGGGGATCGACAGTAAAATCTGCTTTAACATGAATAGACACATAATCAAATGC
>DATCHE010000195.1:0-2113 GCA_036508535.1 Bacteroidales bacterium
AAATCCGGATTGTAAAAGAATGATATTTACAGAACAACCTGGTGATGAGATTAAAGCGTATTCAAGAATGACTAATCGAACACGACAGAGGCTGCAAAGTATCTTTCTTGAAGTATCTGCCAGAAAAGGAGCCTATATTGCTGGTTTAATTTCATTGCCAGTAAGCCCTTCGACCGCACTCAGGTTTGTTGATAGCTTACCGATTCCCTTAATCGATAAAGTGAGGGTTTTAGGAATTGATGATTGGGCGTATAGGAAAGGATTATCTTATGGAACCCTGCTTGTCAACATAGAAACAAGACAAGCAATTGATTTATTGGAAGGCAGGGATGGCGTTGCTTTGAAGAAATGGCTGAAGCAGCATCCGGAGGTAGAAACAGTGACACGTGACAGAGCCAGTTCTTATTCAAGTGCCGTATCGGCAGTATTACCCAATGCTGAACAAGTGGCCGACAGATTTCATTTATTGGCAAATTTATCGGACAGTGTATATGAGGTTATTCGGCACGAATATAGGGATTTATCAAATTCCTTACTTGAGGATTCTCCACCCCAGGTAACAATTGCCCCGGATATTTCCGATGAAGAACCAACGAAAGGTCCAGGAAAAGAGAAAGGGGAAATGAATGATTATTTCAAAGCGAGATTTGATAAAGTAAAAGAAATGCTTAAAGATGGGGTCTCAGTAAAATCAATTGCAAAATCGTTACAGATGTCAAGGAATACGGTTCGTCGTTATTCCAAAATGGATATTTTATTAAATAAAGGCATTCATATCAGGAATAATTACAATGAATATAAGGAAATTATAGAAAGGGAGTTTTCCGAAGGGAAAAATATTACAACGATATTTGACAGCATTACAAAAGCAGGTTTTAAAGGGGGTAAGTCCAGTTTTCATGAACAATTCAAAGATCATCCGATGCGGACAAATCCAGAAACAAAAACATTAACGGTAGTCAAACAAAGATTAATGTCCCCACGGAAAATCGCAAGATATCTGCGATTTGCTGACTTGTCTAAAATCGAGAATAATTTCGAAAGAGAAATCATGATTTCATTGTTCAGTAAAAATACGATACTCGAGAAACTTCGTCTTCAGATTTTGTCGTTTAAAGACTTGTTACTGGGGAATGATGATTCTTTGTTAGAAGACTGGATGAATAAAACCTGGGCAATTGGGAAGTTTCAACTTCAGTCTTTTGTCAGAGGATTAAGGAGCGATATAAAGGCCGTAAGAAATGCCATAAAAACGAACTGGAGTAATGGACAAGTCGAAGGGCAGGTGAACAGATTGAAAAGCATAAAACGGCAAATGTATGGAAGAGCTAGCTTCGAGCTGCTACGAAGAAAAGTGATACTTAGTAAAGCCGGTTAAACATCACCTAAATTGATGAAGAACCAATATAAAACGGCGTAGGGTGGTCAATTTAGCCGGCAAATCCAAATAACTCCATTTTTGTGTGGATTGCATCTAAAACATCTGTTGAGTTTTTTGGTTTCTGATTGAATTTTTTCTCAAATTCCTGAAAAGAGAATATTGGCATTTCATCAATCAGTTTGGTAGCTTTTTTTTCAATTTCAGCAAATAACAATTTAAGACGTTTTAACTCGGTATCCCTTGGGTTTTCTTCCTTTAATATTTCCCACTGATTTGGTGTTAGGTATTTTCCTATTGGGTAATACTTTTGCTCCCGAAACTGGGTTACCCTTAACTTTATTGCATAAGTACCATCCCGTTTTGGAATTCTCTTATCAAGAATTATTGCTGTTGAAACTCCAATCATGCTGTATTTCTTTATGTTTTGACTGTATGTATGACCACAAATATACATACCAGATACATACAAATCATCATAAATGGACAAAAAAAAGCAAATTAAAGAAAATTTAATAATTATAAATTACTAAATCATAGTTTTTTAATAAATAAAGGAAAACAAGAGAAATTGCTAGGTGTGATTCATAATCGCGAGGTCGAGGGATCATGCCCCTCTCTCGCTACATTTAGAAAAGAGGTTTATGAGTAATCATGAACCTCTTTTTTTTCCATATTTGCGATTTGCCTAAACCTTCTGACATTATGCCTATACCTTACTATGTTTACATACTT
>DATCHE010000196.1:0-12159 GCA_036508535.1 Bacteroidales bacterium
TTTTAATAATGAGTATGATTCACCACATAGTCTTTTAAATAATTAAGATTGTCTTTTAAATCTTTATTAGTGTACACAGCACTTTTTGAACCATAAACCCTAAGTACACCACCACGGGTAATTGTAATAACTTCTTCTGCACCTCTGCCTGTAAAATCAAACATGTGAAATACCATATCAGGAAAATAGAGTTCGCCGGCCCCTTTATCATTTAACCTGAACTTATACCAGAACACCTCCTTTTTACCTTTTCCGCTCCAATCGCCGGAGACGAAATCGGGATTACCATTCAACGGATAACCCTTCGGCCACATCGACACCAGGGTTCCTTTATTATCGAACCAGAAGAGCTGGCTGGAGAGACCCGGTTCGGCAGTTCCCTTTACCCCATAGGTTCTGCCCCCGACTACAGTTTGCGGGCCTGGAACATCCTTCAGGAAATTACCAACCTGAAGTTGCTGGCTATGTTCTGCAACATTTTGCCAAATTATTTCCTTAGTCATTCCATTAATAGCATATACGCCTACATCGCTGTTTGATATTATAATTTCCAGCTTCCCGTCTTTATTTATATCAGCAACTTCGTAACTGTCGGCATGGTCATGGTTATCATTAAAAGGGTCAAAGCGGTTCCATATTTCCTTCCCTTTTGAATCCAATAAGAGTGAGCCAACCAGTATTTCATCAATTCCGTCATTATCCAGATCAACAGGATAGATATAATGCCCCATGTTATCTTTTTTCCTTATTTCTGAATGCTGCCACAAGTGTTTTAAATCTGCATCATACGCATCAGTATTAATTTTACCGCCCATGTCGGTAAAAACAATCAGTTCATTTGGAGCACCCTTTGTCAGCTTTGCAATTGCCAATCGGAAATTGTTATATACATGAGGTAAAGGCTGTGTTGGCCATTCTGCTTTACGAAGTATTTCGCCAGTTTGTCCATTTGCAATCACCAGATATTCTATTCCATCTATCAATCTCCAGTGAGCCACTTCTGCTTTGCCGTCATGGTTAAAATCCCACAAAATGCCGGGCGCTTCAAATTCTGTACGCAGCCTGGCATTTTCAGTTGGAGCCTTCCATGACCAAAGTTCTTTTCCGGCATTATTAAAAACTGTTGCTGAAAAATCGGAGGAAAGTATCATAAAATCAGTCTTTTTATCCCCGTCAACATCACCAAACTTGGCAATTCCCGAAACGGGAAGTTTATATTCCTTTATCAGTTGAACGTCGGGGTTTAACTGGTATGGGATTATATCATTTTCTTTGAGATTCGGATTTTTACTTAATACCAGAACGTCCACCACAGACGGTGGTGTGATTCGCGTTAACCTTACCGCAAGTCTCCCGGGTTTTAAATTAAATGAACCACCCTGTCTCCAGCATAAAGTAGTGTCACCAAAAGATTGATCCGTTACCAAAGAATCTAATATTACTTTAAATCCTTTACCTTTTGTCCCGCTGCTTCTTACATACAAATAGTATTTACCGGCTTCGCGGATATCTACCCAGGTAATCATGTTCACTATGGAGTTAAGCACTAATGCAGTATTATTAAAATACCAGGAATCTCCTGTTGCTTCAGCAATTACATCACTTTTAGGCATCCGATCAAGAAAATCAGATGCAGGAATGATAACCGTTCCCATTGGAGCACTTTGCTGAGCATTGGCGAACATGCTTAAGCTCAGAATAATAACAATAAAAGCTAAACTTTTCTTCATGATAATAAAATTTAATTCATCGGACCGACGCCTGAGAGGTGCCTCCATTGATTTTTTAAACGATTAGTAATAAGTATGATTTACAACATTGATTCTTAAATATTCAAGGTTTCTCTTTACAAGATTGCTATCGTCGGCATATTTGTATCCATAAACTTTCATGCGTCCGATCTCTTTTTGCAGTGTAATAACTTCTTCTGCCCGGCCTCCCATAAAATCAAACATGTGATAAACCGGATCCTCAAAGTATAATTCCCCTTTTCCTGTATCATTCATTCTGAACTTATACCAGAACAATTCATTTTTACCATCGCCTTTCCAGTCCCCTTTCACGAAAGCAGGATTTCCGGTAAGTGGATTGTCGGGCCATTTGGAAATAAAATTACCTTTAGGGTCAAACCATCGAACCTGAGCCCATAAGTATTGTCCTTCAGCATTTTTATCGACATAGGTTCTCGCGGTAACCGCTACCTGTGGTTCCGGATAGCCTTTAAGGAAATTGCCTGCTTCAATCCGTTGCGTATGTTCTGCTATATTTTCCCAGATCAGCTCCCCTGTAAGCGCCTTAAATGCAAAAACTCCAACATCACTATGTGCTGCAAGAAGTTCCACCTGGCCATCCTTATCAATATCTGCAAAAGTGTATGCATCTACATGATCGTGGTTATCATAAAAGATTTTAAAACGATTCCACAATTCGTTTCCTTTTGAGTCGAGCATTAACGAGCCTGTAGCTAACTCATCTATCCCGTCTCTGTTAATATCTATAGGATATACATAATGGCCGAGGTTGTCTTTCTTTCTGGATTCAGTATGCATCCAAACCTGCTTAAGATCGGCATTATAGTTTGCAATTGTAATTGTGCCGCCAATATCTGTGAATACTACTAAATTATTGGGGTAACCCGGGTTTAATCTGGCAACTGCAATTCTGTGATTGTTAAAATTATGTGGCAGAGGTGCGGTTGTTGGCCATTCGGTCTTCTTTTTTATTACACCCGTACGCCCGTCAGCTATTACAAGCCATTCCTTTCCATCTGTATAGCGCCAGTGGATTACCTCTCCAAAACCATCCTGATCGATATCCCAGATTACTCCCGGAGCTTCATCCTTCGCACTATCCTGCAAAGATTTGTAAGACCAGAGTTCTTTTCCGTCATGATCAAAAACGTATGTAGAATAATCGTCAGTTATTGCCATGAAATCTGTTTTCCCGTCACCATTTACATCTCCGAATTTCACAGCGCTTGTTGCCGGCGGGATTTTATATTCTTTGAGAAGTTTCGCTTCATTTTTTAACTGATATGGGATCAAATCCGCTTCTTTGAAATCTGCGTTTTTGGTGAGTACCAATACATCCATTACAGGAGATAACTCTATACGCATTATCCTAACATTCACGGTTCCTTTTTTTAATTCAAAAACGCCTGCTTTTTTAAAAATAAGTGGTCCGTTTCCTAAATCTCCATCTATTACCTTATCATTAATGGAAATCCTGAAAGTACTGTTCTTTTTCCCCTGACTTCTTGCAAAAAGGTGGTAAGTGCCTGACTCGGGAATGGGAACCTTGAGAAGATAGTTTGACCGCGTGACCATTACCAGCGCCATGTTATTGAAAAGCCATGGCACCTTAAGTGAAACAGCATCAGTAATGTAGTGTCGACTTGGGATATTTTCTAAAAAATCAGATGCGTCAAGAATTATTGTTGACAGAGAATCCTTGCTTAAGATGTTCTGAGGAGATTGATTCTGATTATTACTGATACCTGAAGACTGACAAACAATTAAAACAGAAGTCAGCAAGCCGGCAACTAACATTTTTATAAATACTCTTCTCATTATTCCCTTTGAATTTCTTTGTTTGTGTAAATCAATGAAATACATAAAATATATAATCCGGGGAATGCGTTATAAATGATATATTAAACGGCATTAATTTATGCGGAGAATATTTTTTAAAGGTATTAGTATTTATTTATCGTTTCCATAATTTATGTTTTTTTAACATATTTGTCGTGTTCTCTGTTAATTAATGCCAACTTAAGTGAACGACTCATTTCCTCTGAGACTTTAAACCCTCTTCGGTAATTATTTATCAGCACCCTGCCATTGATCTTGAAAGCATCATTTAGATTTACTGGTCAGATGCCAAAAACCACATGTGAGGCACTTATATGCATGTATTTCCTGAACCCGACGTGTTTCTTTAATATGATTGATCATATCCTGTGCCTCCTCAAGTGAACCATATATCGTCTTCTTGCAAGTCGGTTCAATTGGATCTATCTTTCTTCTATTATTCATGTTTTACAGCATATCCCATATACATTATACCCGTACTTTTGCTTTCAACCATAAGAAACTTCTTGCCAAATTCTTCGTAAGTCAGTTCACCCGCAGCTCTTTTATGAAGATAACGGAGCATTTTAAGATAGGATATGTTTGGTTCTATTCCACGGTGTTCTTTCCATTCTAACTGGTTTTGAGCTAATAAATATTTTATCTCATCGGGTTTGATAAACATTTTCCAGACATGAATGTTTGGCGGCATGATGGCCCATCGTTTCCATTCCTGCAATACTTTAATCGTACTTATTTTACTGAGACAGGTCCGGTTGAAAGTGTCATAAATAAAAATGCCATCATCTTTCAAAACGCGTGAGACCTCAGAAATTACTTTTGGGAGATCATGAACATGTTCCAGTACATCGCAGCATAATACTGCATCGAAAGAATTATCCTGATATGGTATATTCTCTCCCGCGCCATTCTCATATTTGATATCAAGCTGACTTTCTTTTGCATGTGCTCTGGCAATTTCTAAAGATTGTGCCGCCGGATCAATACCGGTAGTAATAAATCCCATCTTCGCCATCTCTTCAGATAGTATTCCTCCTCCGCATCCAACTTCCAATACAGCTATCTTTTCCGGATTAACTTTAAGCTGATCGATTATTTTTTTTGCATAGCCAACCCTGAATGGGTTATATAGTGTCCTTAGAAGATTGAGAGGAAAATCTGGCTGCCACCATCTCTCCCCCTGTGCACTATAAATATCATTATTAATACGACTATATACTTCTTCAGGAATTTTCTGCATTATGATAAGAAATGAGTTTTATTAAAATTTAAATATCGGCAATTAATAATTACAGTTGTAAAATTAAGTGAATAAGTACTTTATTGTATTAATTATCAAACTCTTTCATTTATTTACCACCCCCTTTCTTATTTCCCCCAAGGGGGAAAAGGCCCCCTTTATAATCCCAACCAAGCGGGAGGTTTTGCTCCTTCCCTCGTTGGGGGAAGATTGGGAAGGGGATAAAAAATTCATATTAAATATTTGATTTAGTGTTTATTATAATAAGTTATTCTATTTATTCTTTTTGATTATAGTGAATCCATTTGCAGATAAACTTCTATTCCTGATAAAGCTGTACTTTAACTCATAGATTCCTCTTTTTACCAAAGTTATTCCAATAATCTGTTCAATCTTTTTCAGAAGGATAAGCAATCTCCAGACGGGTTGACGTGAATGGAAAAATTTCAACAGGAAATTGGCGGCGATCAGAGCCCAGCCTGGTTTAATATGTTCTTTCTCATAAAGATAAAAATTTGGAAAACGGAATGAAAATCGTTTTGCAATTGTATGAATTTCCGAAAGACTGATATTTGCCGGTTCAATCTTCACCGGATGCAAAAAATTGTCGGATGTGCACTGAATATTTTGTTTGATAAGCTCCAGAGAGATTGGTGCACCATTGTAAACCCGGATACCTGTAGAAACGAATACCAGATCCCATTTTGATGCAACTCTGCTGATATTGTTTAGCGACTCAAAAACCGTTTCGCGGGTTTCTGCAAAAGCGCCAAGCATTATGAACCATGTAACCGGAATCTTTTTCTTCTTTACCAGTTTTGAAGTATTTATAATATCATTATAGTCAAAGTCTTTGGCCAGGTTTTCAAGTATTGCATCGCATGTTGACTCAGCGCCGATATCCACTTCATCAAAACCGGCACATTTCATCAGATCAAGCAGCTCTTCATCTACTGCGCCAGGAGAAAGACCCATAGTATGCAACCTTAGATCAAGTTTTTTCCTGATGACTTCCCTCAGAACCTCTTTTGCGTGAGAAAGCGGGAAATTAAAAATACTATCTGTAAATTCAATGTGAGTAATGCCGGTTTCCTTCACAAGAATTTCAATCTCATCGGCAACAAGTCCGGGATTTCTTAAGCGATATTTTTTTCCTTCAATTTTATTATAGGTACAATAAGAGCACCTTAAGGCACAACCCCGTTTTGTCTGAATATGAAGAGGAGAACCAAACTTCCTGTACTGTTTAAGATTCAGATATCGAAGTGGTTTTGGAAAGGGTATTGAATCTAAGTTCTCCATCCTGAACGGCTCATTGTCTTCAGTGATGATCCCTTCACGACGGATAATCAGTCCCTTTAATCCCTCCATTGACTGACCTGATTCGACACGTTTTACAAATTCCGGCATAACTGCCTCTCCGTCACCACGTACTGCATATTCAAGATCAAAAAACTCAAGCATCTCTCTGCCACTTATCCCCACAGATGGACCGCCAATAACGATGGGCCCGGAGAATTCCTTTTTACAAAAATCAACAACATCATATTTAACATCTTCAAGTAGAAAGTGGGTTGCATAACCTCCTGTATCATCAATGTTTCTTATACTTATCCCAATAACATCCGGGACAAATTTTCTTATCGACTTTTGTATATCTTCTTCACAATTTAAAGAAAAACATAGATCGAGAAAAGCGACATTATGCTTTCCGTCGGCCTCAAGCGCACTCGCAACATAACAAAGCCCGAAAGGTATTACAGGCCAAGGGTGCATAAATCTGTTCGAGTTTATTAGTAAAACCTTGGCCATAATCAGAATATTGATTCCCCCCATTTCACAGAAATCGCATAAAGTAATGCAGCGGGTTCTGCTGCATTTATTCTGAAACCTCTTTTTTGAGCTTGTTTCTGAAGATCAAAAGCAGCAACACCCGGACCAACTTTTACAAGCCAGTTCTTTTCGTCGAAATGAATCGTTTTCATTCGGTTAAGATCCAGTATAACGCCTTCATTTACAGTAAATCCAAGAAGATTCTGCCCATTGCATAATGGCGGCAATTTCGGGCTGTTTCATAAGGATTTTTTTTCCAAAAGTTTAGGTTAGCTATGTTTTCCATAATACAATATTTATCAATAAAGGATAAGATGAATTATCAAAGATATTCATAAAAATAATTGTAATGATGGATTAAAATGTAAAATGATTACAATGTATAACAACATGCTAACAATCAAAATTGTATAGAAACGATCGATAAAGGAATATGGCTTCTGTTAACATTAAGAATTCTTAATGTTATAAATACTGAACCAAACTACTTCTCTGTTGTTAGATTTGTAAAGTCTACATATATGCCTTGATAATAATAGAAAGAATAATTCTTTATTTTTTAATAAAGTTCACTCAGTTATGAAGAGACCACATGATGTTGATGAGTATATACAAAGGTTCCCTGTTAGAGATACAACAGCTTCTTGAAGATGTTCGTGAAACCATAAGAAAGGTTGCTCCTGACGCTAATGAAGTAATTAGTTACAGTATGCCTGGATACAAACTGAACGGTATGCTGGTGCCAGGTATGCCAATTTGAGTTTGCCGTTAATACCTACTTCTAATAATGAGTCACAAGACAAATCAACTAGTCATTGAAAAAACTCATTGGCGCTGTGATTAACTTTTCTAAAACAGATAAACATCATATTTAATAATCTGTATATTTAACATTATGGCATGCAATTTGATTGTTATACTCTAATGAATCAAATTTATGTGAGTTATGAAAAAATTAAGATTTAATCTAAGTAGGATGCTTCTTGTTTTTGCATTCGGTTTGATTCCTTACTATAGTATAGCACAGGATGTCAAACCAGATAAACAAGAAAAGAAAGATTTAGAGCAAGCTGCTTTAATTGCTAATTTTAATGCGATTGACACTTTGATTTCCCGGAAAACATTCGTATTGGAAGCCGATTATCTTCAGGATAAGTATGGAAACAGAGTTCCGGTTACATCGTTGCTGAATTTTATAAAAGTTGATTCGCTAAGGGTTGTTTTACAAACAGGATCTAACTATAATTCGGGTTATAATGGTGTTGGCGGAGTCACTGCAGAAGGGTTTATTGAAAACTTTAAAGTTTCAAAAAACATGAAAAATTTAACTTATGCAGTTAGTTTTAGTGTAATGACAACTGTGGGCATTTATGACATTTTTATGGACATAAGTTCTGATGGTAACGCAAGTGCAACAATTTCCGGTTTAAACGGTGGCAAGCTTAGTTGGGAGGGCCGGTTTCAAAATCTTTACAATTCAAGGTTTTTTAAAGGACAAGAGACCTACTGATAATTTGGTCTCTTCATAATTGATGCAATTTTCTGTAATTACCAATGCGCTAAATACCCGGGGCATTTTACAATCTCGTTTTTAACATGAATAAACAAAGAATCATCATGATAAAAATCATAATTCTTGTTTTTTATTCTTAAATTAAATACATTTATCAGGTAAGTTTAAAGAAATTTTAAATATTATAGAGGTAAAATTAGTAATACTAAATCATTTAACCATGAAACGTAAATTATTACATTTAAGTTTTTTGTTATCCATTATTACCTTATTGCTTGTCTTTTCCTGTCAGAAAGAAAAAAGTTCGACCGGCACAGACAATACACCATTCAACACAAATTCTGTTGAGAAAAATACTATTGTTGCAACTGCAGCATTTGATGAAATAAACGATTTTGCGCAGTCTGGATTTGATGCAACAGGAGCAAAAGGAGAAACTTTTGGCAGTTGCCCTGCAGTCAGTGTCAATTTTATGACTTCCCCATTTTCAATCAGCCTCGATTGGGGTACAGGTTGTCTTTACGGAGATGGGATAACGCGAAGTGGAACAATCGTAATGACTTTATCAGGGTTGATGAATGTGAAGAACAGCGTGGCCACGATGAAAATTGAAAACTATATCGTAGACGGAAAGAAAATTTCCGGCACAACAAAGATTACCTATTTGGGACCGAATGCAGTCAACAACTGGCCAAGATATTCTATTGTTTCGGAAGGGAAAATTGAGTTTCCCGATAAGGGTGTCGTAACCTACCGGTCAGAAAGCGTGCGGCTTCAGGCGGAAGGGACAAAAACCACTTCAATTACAGATGATGTCTGGAGAACTGAAATTCAGAGTGCCAGTGGTGTAAACAAAGACGGAACAAAATGGACCGGGAAGACAACCAAAGTAATGATTAAGAAAGGTGATTGCAAATGGTACAACAGCGGAACCTTCGTTATCACACCTGAAAAAGGTGATGTTAAAACTATCGATTTCGGGGATGGCACTTGCGACAATAAAGCTACCTTGAAAATTGGTGACAAGACTACCGAAATCACTTTATAGCATTAGATCAGGGCTGATCGGACCTAAAATTAAATATATGGCGTTAACCAGGGTAACGGTATGATGCAAAAATCTGGCAAGAAACTTAGCAATATTTGTCGCTTTTATTAAGTAGGTTAATCACAACCGTAAGACTGTGAAAATTTTGATTTTTATGACTTTAAGAGGCTGTCAATTAATTTTTGTTCATTTTCTTTTAAGTGTACAACCTTATTAAAATTTGACCAATCCGGCTTTGTTCGTTTAACTCCTTCCCAAATGTAAACGTCTGAGAATTTTCCGCCAAATAATAATTTATCCATTGTATAGCGCTTGAAAACATGAACCATGTTTCCCGAATTAGAATCATATCCTGAAACTGTGGTACGTATCATTGAGGTGTCAGGGTTTGCAATTAGTGTTTTCAATTGTTTAAGAGCAGAACTGTTTTCATCACCATCCAAACGAATTTCTAAATACCAGGTCAGCTCTATGATGGGTGTATTAAATTCTCTTTTGTATAAGGTTCTTTTCACATTATCCGCAAGTTGAATAAACTCAACTGTTGCAGTGCAGTCTATTAAGTTTTTACCTTTGTTTCCAACTCGGGAAGAAAGATAAATTCTTTCATTTCTGTACCGGATAAAAAAATTATTAGTCAGTAATATATCATTAGGTCTCTGCATAAATTTATACGCAATATAACCTCCAAAAACCGGGAAATAGATCATCTCAAAACAGGATTCAATCATTACAATTACTTGTCCTGCACCCGAATTGGGAACAATATCTCCATATCCAATTGTCGTGAAAGTAACTGCACTAAAATATATGTAGTCGAGGAAGCGAGCAGGATTAGCACCTGCCGCCGATTTAAAATCTAACGAGTCAAAGAAGTAATATAGCAACCCGAACACAAATGATAACAAAATGTATATAGCAACACCTTTCAAAACAGCCTTAATGATTCGATCAGACCAGATAGATGACGCAATTTTGGGAATTGTCTTTTTAAGTAGTTTTAGGTCCATACAGGTGGTTTATTCAAATAGGCTGAACAGGATCGTGATATTTTGGGTATTAATTTAATAAAAAGTTGTCAATAAATATCATAATCCCTCAAACATAGGAGAAAAATATCAGTTTTTTCAGGGTGACAGTAGAAATTAAATTTGGCATACAAGTCAATTCCATTAGTCCGGGAGAGATCCTCAAGAAAGCAAAATTCCCGGTGGAATTGAATCCTCTAATGTAATAATTATAAACGCTGCATTGAGAGTCCTCCTGAGATAAGTATGGTTTTCTATAAATCGATTGACGCGAAGTGTTAGAGTGGCTTTTCCAAATAAGTGTATGGTCATCCAATGGAAATAGAAAAATTGTTTTGATAAATCCTGCACTTGATGGTTCTTACAGCACAGAGTTGGTTCCGGGGGATTATCTGGTTATCCTTGATAAAGAGCAGAATATGGCAGGTAGCAGTAATCTGCCAATGGAAGTCTCAATAAAATCTCGGGATAAAACAATACTCAACATTAACATCGATACAGGAATTAGATAATTGATTGTTATATTGATTTTTTTAAGAACATTTTATTAAATATTACTCATCTGTATTACTTACGTCGTCAATCCATTTACCCGTTGCAATCACCAGACCATCAGGGTCATATAAGCTACCACTGCCATTTCTTTTATCATCTAGCCACTCACCCTCATATTTTTTGCCATCATCGTAGATCATTATGCCCTTTCCGGTCATCATGTCTTCAATCCAGTCACCATCATAAACTCGCCCATCAGGCCATGTAAATTTGCCTTTCCCATGCATCAGGTTATCTTTCCAATCTCCATCATACACTTTACCGCTTGCCCAGATATATCTTCCCTTTCCATGTTTTTTGTCTTCAGTCCAATCCCCGTCATAAACTTCCCCGCCAGTCCAGGAAAATTTACCTTTTCCATGTTTTTTGTCTTCAATCCAATTCCCATCATAAACATCCCCGTTAGGCCATGTCCTTTTACCTTTCCCATGCATATTGTTGTCTTTCCAATTCCCATTATATATGCGCCCATCAGGCCATATATATTTCCCTTCTCCATGCATATTGTTATCTTTCCAATCACCTTCATACAGACTCCCATTAGGCCAGGAATATTTACCCTTTCCAGTTTTCTTGCCTTCTAACCAATCCCCATCATATTCCTCCCCGCTAGCCAAAGTATACTTACCCGTTCCCTGATATTTACCATTTTGAAATTCACCTATATAAGTGTCCCCTGATTTAAAAGCCAGCATACCCTTTCCATGGAATTTCCCATCGTTTATTTCACCTGTATAAGTACCTTTAATATTTTTGGGGTTTGAGTAGTAAACTACCTTGTTTAATACTTTGCCTGATTTCCTCGATAATAATCCCAATTTTATCTTATAACCCTCTGCCGCCATTGTTTCTAAAAATTTTATAATTAGTAAATAGTTTAATAAGAATTATCTTCATTATGCCGTCTTCCCTACAAACCGGTGCAATCAAAATTAAAGTTTTTATTTTTAAAAACAACTCTTCATTGATTTCCCTGGTTTTAATGATGTCCAGACTCGTCAGATAGTTAATGTCCCATCATTTCTCCGATCTTGTCTCTTGACTTCTGACAACGATTTAAAGTGATTGCAAAAGACGGACAGCTTGACCTGACTCGTCCTGGAAAAACCTTACACATTTGGTTAGTAATCATGGTTACACTTTTCAGATTAACCCCTGCTCATTATGCTTAAAGAATATTGTTGGTGAACGGATAAAGGCAAAATCGGAAAGCGACAGAACCACTTACAATGTGACAAAAAAGATGCTTGAGGTCTCAAATACCGGAACCGATGTGCTAAAACTCATTCCCGGGATACAGATAGACCTGATGCAAAACGTTTCACTTGAAGGAAGCCCCGATATTCTCATAT
>DATCHE010000197.1:0-51315 GCA_036508535.1 Bacteroidales bacterium
ATCAGATATTCAATTCTTCAGGTAATTTTGTATATTTCTGAAAAATTAAATGATGGATCCGCTCAAGATATCTTTTGCCGGAGCAGGAAGAGTGGCCGGAGCTTTATGCAGAAGAATGTTTCTGTCAGGATTTAAGATCGACCTGATAGTTTCTAAATCGGAATCCGGTAGCCGGAAACTGGCAGATTTATGTGAAGCATCATGGTCCACTGACCTGATTTTTCCCGATTCGACCGATGTAATTATTGTCGCAGTACCTGATCAAAGCTTAAAAAGTGCCCTTAACAATATAAAATGCAAAAAAGATACTTTAATTGTTCACACGGCAGGTAGCATAGGAATTGATATTTTTCCTGAAAAATTTAATTCAAAAGGTATTTTTTACCCATTACAGACATTTTCATGGGGACGCCAACCCGATTTTAATGGGCTTCCGTTTTTTATTGAAGCATCAGATAAACAATCATCTGCAATTTTGAAATACCTTGCAGAATCTATTGGAGGAAGAGCGCATTTTGTTGATACTGAACATAGAAGGATGCTTCACCTGTCTGCTGTGTTTGTTTGTAACTTTACTAACCACATGCTTACAATAGGGAAAGAAATCGCTTTAAGAGCAGGCTTAAGTTTTGACGTACTTGAACCATTAATAAAAGAGACTATTTCAAAGGCAATTGAAATCGGACCTGCAACCGCTCAGACAGGACCTGCTGTAAGAGATGATCAGAATACTATAGGGAAACATTTGGAATTATTATCTTTCTCGCCTGAATTACAGAAGATATATAACGAAATAACTCAGTCGATAATTAAACACCAATATAAAGACAAAAGATAAAAGTAAAAAGACAAAAGTAAAGAAATGGACGGATGACGTGTGACGCATGACGCACGAAGCAAGGAAGAAATGCCGAAAACCGCGAAACGAGAAACACGAAACACGAAACGAGAAACCAGTAACTAAGTATTAACATGGCTAACTTTAAAGAAGAACTTGTAAAAGTTAAAGCTTTTGTTTTTGACATAGACGGAGTGTTGTCGATGCAGACAATAAGTCTGAATGCGTTTGGCGTACCAAACAGAACTGTTAACCTTCGTGATGGCTATGCTTTGCAACTGGCAGTTAAAAAGGGCTATCGGATTGGTATTATCTCTGGTTGCAACTCTAAAGAATATCAAAAGAGACTTAAATTGCTCGGGGTAAAAGATATTTATCTCAATAGCCGCACAAAGCTTGACCAATTTAACACCTTCCTTAAAAAGTATAAATTAAATAAATCGGACGTAATATTTATGGGAGATGATATTCCGGATTTTGAAGTAATGAAAGAGGCTGGTGTTGCTGTATGCCCTTCCGATGCAGACCGCGAAATAAAACAGATTGCTGCATTCATCTCAGATAAGAAGGGCGGTGAGGGATGTGTACGGGATGTTATTGAACAGGTAATGAGACTACATAATAATTGGATGGATTCTGATGCATTTAAATGGTAAAATTATGAAAGCATTTCTTAATCTGATCAGATGGCAAAATCTATTGATTGTTATTCTCACAATGGTGCTTATGAGATATGCAGTTATCGGAACAATAATTGGCAAACTTGGAGTTATTCTAATCAATATTGGAACGGGAGAAGAGATACCAATGGCATTGCAATTTCCTTGGTACGACTTTATCTTGCTGGTTGCTGCTACTGTATTTATTACTGCCGGAGGGTACGTAATAAATGACTATTTCGATATAAAAACAGACCTGATAAACAAAGGAAAAGTCATTGTCGGAACAAAAATTCCAAGACGTCAGGCTATGATGTGGCACAATATATTTAATATTGCCGGAGTATCTCTTGGGTTTTATATATCCTGGAAAGCAGGTAATGTATGGCTGGGAGCGATCTTTCTTATTGCTTCCGGTTTGCTGTATTTTTATTCGGCGAGCTATAAAAGACAATTTCTAATCGGTAATATAATAGTTGCTATTATGACAGCTATGGTACCATTACTCGTAGTTTTCTATGAATGGCCGGCACTTTACAGATACTACTCTGTAAATGCCATAAATCTCCCGAGTATCAATTTTATTTTCTATTGGATTTGCGGCTTTTCGCTTTTCGCTTTTATAACGACCCTTACCCGCGAAATTATTAAGGACATTGAAGACTTTGAAGGAGATACTGCGTTCGGGAGAAATACCGTTCCTGTTGTAATAGGAGTACTTTCTGCAAAGATCGTTTCCATATGTCTTATCATTATTACGATTGCATTGCTTTATCTTGCCTGGTACTTTTTTATTAATGATATAATTACCCTGATCTATCTGTCAGTTGCAATTGTTGTACCTCTTCTGTACGTTATTTATAAAGTAATTATAAGCAATACAAGATTACAAATTCACAGTGCAAGCAGCATTATGAAAGTTGCCATGCTGACAGGTATACTTTATTCTGTAGTAGTAAAAGTAATCCTTACCTGGAACCTTCTTTGAAGATGAGTATTAACAGCCTGAATAATTATAGGATAATACTTGCTTCACGTTCCCCCAGAAGACAACAGCTTTTACTGGAAATGGGTCTTAAGTTTGATATCGTAATTAAGGAATATTCAGAAACTTATCCGGAAGGATTAGCGGGGGAGGAGATTGCCATATTTATAGCACAGGGGAAAGCCGCAAATTTTAAAGACAATTTAGCCGACAATGAGATTGTAATTACTGCAGATACTATAGTCTGGTGTAACAACAAAGTTCTTGGAAAACCTGTCGATAGAAAAGACGCTATCCGCATTCTTAAAGATATTTCAGCCAATACACATGAAGTTATTACAGCAGTCACTATTCTTTCATCCAATAAAGATGTGACATTTTCTGAATCAACAAAAGTTACCTTTGAACATCTTTCTGATGAAGAAATTTGTTATTACGTCGATACATTTAAACCATACGATAAAGCCGGTGCTTACGGTATACAGGAATGGATAGGTATTATAGCCTGCAGCCATATTGATGGTTCCTACTTCAATGTTGTCGGATTACCTGTACAAAGACTATACAAAGAACTTCAAAATTTTATTTCTGGTAAAAATCCGGTCCCTTTTGGGTTAGTGGATTTCATAAAAAAACAGAATAATAATTTAATCTGATAAAACTTTATAAATTATTTATATATGAGAAGCAAGCTACTGATTGTATGGCTGTTACTAACAGCGCTCCTGGCTCCGGCTATAAAAGCCGACGAAGGTATGTGGATACCTATTCTGATAGAAAAATACAACATTAAACTCATGCAGGAGAAAGGGTTTAAACTTTCAGCCGAGGATATTTATAGTGTCAATAAGGCCTGTATGAAAGATGCAATTGTACAATTTGGAGGTGGCTGTACGGGCGAAGTAATTTCCCCTGATGGACTTCTCATAACCAACCATCATTGTGGATATGGTCAGATACAAAAACATTCTACCCTTGAACATGATTACCTTACCAATGGATTTTGGGCCATGTCGCGTGATGAAGAATTACCAAACCCTGGTTTGTCTGTAATGTTCCTTAAAAGGATGGAAGATGTTACAGCGTTGGTAATGAAAGGAGTAACGACTGAAATGAAAGGGAGTGAGCGCGATAACTTAATAAATGCGAATAGTTTGGCGATTGCAAAGAGTGCTATCGAAGGAACAGGTTATTCTGCAACTGTGCGACCATTTTATATGGGTAATCAATATTTCCTTTTTGTCAATGAATTCTTTAGAGATATTCGACTTGTTGGAGCACCTCCTTCAGCAATTGGAAAGTTTGGAGGTGAAACTGATAATTGGATATGGCCAAGACATACCGGCGATTTTTCGCTTTTCAGAATATATGCCGGCAAAGACAATAAACCAGCAGATTTTTCAAAGGAAAATGTACCCTTTAAACCTTTATATTACTTCCCTATTTCTCTGAAAGGAGTTAAGGAAGGCGATTTTACAATGGTTTTTGGTTACCCCGGAACAACTTCCGAATACGTTCCTTCGTACCACGTCGATATGGTAAAAAACTTTTTAAATCCTAAAATGATAACCATCAGGACAAAAAAGATTGAGATAATGGAAGCAGCAATGAATACAGATCCACTAATAAGGATCCAGTATTCTGCCAAGAAAGCCAATATCGCCAACTCCTGGAAGAAATGGATTGGAGAGAGTCAGGGGTTGGATAAAATGGGAACAATCGAAAAAAAGAGAGAATATGAAACCAAATTAACACAGTGGATTTCAGGCGATGCAGGACGTATCTCAAAATATGGGAGTATACTGCCAAAATACAAAGAACTGTATACAATACTCGATGAATATAATATTGTGAATAGTTTTACAAATGAAGTATTTTCCAGCAACGGGGCAGAAGTTTTTAGTATCGCACGTTCCACAAAAGCTTTGGCAGACCTTATAATAGCCAAAGCCGGTGCAGACCAGATAGAGAAAATGAAAATTAATCTGATTGAGACAGGGAAGAGCTTTTTTCAGAATTATAACAGGGCAACAGATGTAAAAATATTTGTTGCAGTTATGACAATGTATGGTGAAAATATAGATCTGAAATGGCAGGCGCCTGCGTACATCAAATTGAAAAACTCATGTAAAGGTAATTTTTCGTCCGTTGCCGATAAACTATATGATAAGACGGTTTTTGCAAATGAAACAAAGTACAATGCATTTGTAAACGGTTTAAATGAATCAGGTATTTCTAAGCTTAACAAAGATCCTTTCTATATTATAGCAATAAATGTGAACGATTTTCTGGCTGTTAACGTAAAACCTGAGTTGACACGAGTAACCAATGAGATTCAGAAACTTAACAAAGATTATATGACGCTGCAAATGGAGTTTGATAAAGAGAGAGTTTTTTATCCTGATGCTAATTCAACACTTCGTTTAACCTATGGAACAGTTAAAGGATATTTTTCAAAAGATGCGGTCTATTTTACTCATTATACGACACTTAAAGGTATAATAGAAAAAGATAATCCGGAAATATATGATTATAACGTTCCCGAAAAACTCAGAGTTTTATATAAAACTAAAGACTATGGCCGGTACACTCAAAATGGAGAGGTCCCGGTCTGCTTCATTGCAAATAATCATACTACAGGCGGAAATTCAGGAAGTCCTGTTATAAATGCTGATGGTCATCTTATTGGTGTAAACTTCGACAGGGCATGGGAAGGTGTTGCAAGCGACCTTGCATTTAATCCGGATCAGAGCCGGAATATTAGTCTCGATATCAGATATGCTCTCTTCATTATTGATAAGTTTGCCGGTGCAGGTTATTTGCTGAAGGAGATGACAATAATCGAGTAGAATTTCTCTGTACTCCAAAACCTCCCCAACCCCTCCTGAAGCTAATCTTTATGCACATCTTTTTTATTTAGTTCCAGCTGCGAGAAGGAGATCCCTCATTCCTCCAAACCTCCGCAAGCTCCGATTTGTCGGAATTCGGGATGACAGGTTTTTGGGGGGACATTGGAGGAAGAAGCGGCGATTCGCAACGACTTTTTATTCATGAAGTATTTCACTCGCGAATCGCCGCTTCTTCCTCCTGCTAATCAACTACATACCTGTCATCCCGAGTCCGCCAGCCGGCGGACGAGGGATCTCCCTCTCTCTTTCTGCAATTGACTTAAATTGAGATGTGATGAAAGATTAGCCCCTGCAAGGAGGTCAAAATCTTATTGTATACTTCATCTTCACCCTTGCCTCATATACCTCAGGTCTGAAACGCTCAAGGGGATCTATTATCGGGGAGTTGAAGGTCAGGAAGATCTCTTTGCCTGGTTTTATAATCCATTGTAACCTCGATTGCCATCCGATTTTCCCGGTCTGGTTTTCATATTGAGCAAAATTGTACCACGATAAATTCGGACTGAAAAGAAAATTCAGGTTAATCCGGTAAATTTGGGTTATAAAACTTCCTTCGGGGAGATCTACCCATCTTCGATCAGATTCCAGTCCGATAAATAACGGAACAAACACCTTATATCCTGCCTGAATTAGCAAGTCTGTTCGTTCTCCGGAATAAAAAGAACCAAATCCGAATTTTGTGGCTCCCCATAAATTTCTGCGTTTTGCTGAAGTTAATGTTAAGGAATGTCGCCAGAAATTATATTCACCGGTTGGGATTACAATTGATTGAAAAATATTAAAATCTTTCTCAAGTGACTCAAACTGATATTGAGAAGATAAAGAAATAATGTCTCCGCTAAGGAAAATAATATCTGATAGATTAAAGTCAATTTGTGAAGTTTGCAGACCACCATTCTTAAGATTGGAAATAAAGGCAAACTTTATGCCCGACTTAATTTGCATTACTGGTGAATTTTTAGGACGGGGACCTATTCCAATACCACCATAAAAGTTGCGAATATTCTTACGAGGCAGGAAGCCAAGTCCCGGAGTGAAATTTTCACCAATTTGCAAATAACCTAACCTGAAGTTAAGAAAGTCGTTTGGATAATTGATTTCAGTGCCAAATGATACATCATTCCCCGATAGACCACTTGTGAATGATTTTAATCCATAAAGATTGTATGCAATATTTTTATTGCCCGATATTTGCGAACTTGCCAACCGTAAATCAATACCTGCCAGCGAATTATTCAGGTCAGAAAAAGCATTCCCGTTTGTTCCTATAAGTCCGATTGATGATTGCTTTCCGATGTTTCTCGAAATTCTGCCAACAGTATAGCCCGGGTTATCCCATTCATTATCATCTTTAATATGAAGGACTCCCAGGTTCCAGTTTCCAACCTTTCCTGTAAATTTTCCTCCGTAACTTATGGGCACAGGATTTCCACCTGCATCCAGACCGATTCTTCTTGAGAAAAACGGAATCATTTGGGTAGACTGAGGATTATCACTATCACCGTTTATTCCAAATGTAAAATAGTTTGCCCCATCCAGAAAAAAATCTCTCTTTTCGGGAAAGAAAAGACTAAAACGGGTAAGGTTGATTTGTTTTTCATCTACCTCGGTCTGGGCAAAGTCAGTATTTACTGTAACAGCTGCTTTAAGAGATGGTGTAATGTGGTAAAACGCGTCAAATCCGCCATCAAGAACCGGTTTTGAATCAATGTCCTGTTTTTTACTAAACCCACCTGTAAGGTACGGAATGATGTCAAGCCCGATCCCTTGGGTAATATCAGTAAGACCAGTAATCCTACCCGCATCAGATACCTGAAATCTATTGGCATTCAATGAAGTGGCAGGCCAGTATGATGTTTCGGATTTTCTTTTGATATATCTGATAAGTTTCAACCCCCACGTGCTGTTTCCTTTTTTAAAGGCAAGGGTTTTAAAAGGAATAATCAGTTCGCCTTCCCACCCATCATCTGTGATTTTCGCTTTCCCATCCCATAGTCCATCCCATGATTTGTTAAAATCTTTACCGTTTTCATTTACCAGGGCGTCACCTATACTTCCCCTCGGACCTATCTGGAACCAATAACCACTCCTGCCATCAAGGTAGGTGTCAAGAATTATCTGTACTCTGTCATCTTCACCCAAACTAACATCGCGGGCTAATTCTTTTGCCGTAATCCTTTTGGGATCGTCGTAACAATGGATTCCTACGTAAATATTATTGTGATCATATAAAAAGAAAAATTCAGTTTTCTCAGATACCGTATCGCCTTGGTTTGGTTCTCTCTGGTATAATTCATTGATAATTGCAGCCTTGCTCCATATAGCATCATTTAAAGAGCCATCGATGATTGGTGGTGTATTCGTGAAAATAACTTTAATTTCGGGTTGTGCCACGAGTTCAGATACAGAAATTATTGAAAAGAAGAAGTAAAAAAAAAGAGTACGTATCATACTTGAAATTTGAGTCTCGAAAGTAGGTATAATCCTGCTTCTTTTTAATAGATTGTTATTCAAATTAGATTAATTAGTAACTTTCCGGACAAATTCAAAATGATATGATCAGAATTATTGCCGATAATAAAATTCCTTTTCTGAGAGGAGCCCTTGAACCTTATGCAGAAATGGTTTATCTCCCCGGAAAGGAGATAAACGGAGATATTCTGAAGGATGCTGATGCGCTACTGATAAGAACCAGAACAAAATGTACTGAGAATAATCTGAAGGGAACAAAAGTAAGTTTTATCGGTACTGCCACAATTGGTTTCGACCATATTGATACACAATACTGCGAGAAAAATAATGTAAAATGGACTAATGCGCCCGGGTGCAATTCATCTTCAGTCCAGCAGTATATTGCTGCTGCTCTGTTGAAAATGTCTTCTGAATTCAGGTTTAATCTGAAAGACAAAACAATTGGTATTATTGGAGTTGGAAATGTTGGATCGAAAGTTGAAAAGTTCGCCAGGACATTAGGTATGAATGTTCTCTTAAACGATCCCCCCCGAGCCAGGAGGGAGGACGAAAGTAATTTCCATAGTCTCTCCACTATTCTGCATCAGTCTGATATTGTGACGACTCATGTACCGCTAAATACGGTGGGAGAGGATTGTACATATCAGCTTTTGAATGATAAGAATTTCAAAAAAATGAATAAGGATGCATGGTTTATCAATTCTTCAAGGGGAGAGATAATTAAATCATCAGCCCTTAAGCAGGTGTTGATATCAGGAAAACTTAGTGGCGCAGTATTAGATGTTTGGGAAAATGAACCCGATATAGACCTTGAACTCATGGGGAAAGCCTTTATTGCCACTCCTCATATCGCAGGCTATTCGACTGATGGAAAGGCAAATGGAACAGCAATGGTTGTAAACTCTTTATGCGAGCATTTTAATCTTTCACTTAAAAACTGGTATCCTGCCAATGTTCCCCCTCCTCCATCTCCGGAAATATCAATTGAAGGAAAAGATAAATCAGATGAAGAGATAATCAGGGAAGCTGTCTTTCATACTTATAATATAGACTCTGACGATATAAAACTTCGGTTTTCTCCATCAGATTTTGAAAAACAAAGAGGTGATTATCCCCTGCGAAGGGAGTTTACATCGTACAGAATTATTCTTAAAGGGGGATCGGAAGGGGTACGGAGAATGCTTAAAGACCTGGGATTTGAAATAGTTGTGTGATTGTCTTTCGTTTCGCGTTTATTGTTTGCCTTCGGCGAGCTCGGCTTCGCCTCGGTTCGTGTTTAAGGTTTCGCGTTTATCCTTGTCTTCAATTTTGTCTTTGTCCTTTTATCTTTTGTCTTTTATACTTTGATAAGTTCCGCAGCCATAGCGTATTCCTTTACCTGATACACAAAAGCCTGAAGTCTCGTATCGAGTGAAACTGAGTCCTGTCCGTCGTAAGCAATATTTATGAAAGGGATATTGTTATGATCCTTCCTGAACGAATCGCTTACTGAAGCAATTAGTGTTCCAGGCATACAGGTAAATGGTAATATTGCACCTATACCTGACACACCTTTTTTTGTAAGGGCAACTGATGTTCCGATAGCAACTGCAGGATCCCCATCGTAAAATTCATTTACATAACTGTTGCACAAATGTAACATGTCATGAAGAGAAACATCCTTTTCATGATCAGTAAATTTTTTGATACCTCGAATTAAGGATTCTGCAATTAAATCCTGTCCAAAGCCCTGAATTTTTGATTTGACAATACCTTTATTATCATTTTTCCACCGGCTATCGCGGGTAAAACGGTATGTAGAGTAATTTAACCATTCAGAAAACGGGCTGACAATTACTTCAACACCAATATCTTCGAGACGGTTGGCAATATTTCCGTTACAGCCTGCATTGCCACGCATGAAAATTTCTCCGATAATTGCAACTACAGGTTTCTTCTGGCTTTTATCAACCTTGACTGCCATAAAATCTGAGGCAATTCCGGCTATTACCTTACGTAGATTTTTTGACCCGTTCTCTATGCAGGTTTCAAGTCGTGCAAGGGAATTGTCATACAACTTATCACACTCTCCTTTGTTTATTTCGTAAGGCCGGGTTTCCCTGTAGATCTTATTCAAATAATCGGAAACAATAAATCCTTTCCAGGCATTGATCCTGAATTTCTGACTATGCTCACCCGCAACATCTTCATAGGAAGTTTCATTCGACGGAGTTATGAGTTCAGCATCATGAAAACCAAGTCTGTCGAAAAGCAACCTGTGAAATTGATTATACTGACCAAAGCGGCAAGGACCATTATGGTCAGGCATAAAAAAACTCATTTTTGAAGGATCTGCGCCAGGCTCCATAAGTTTTTTAATGAAACTACCTGTTGTGCATATCATTGGGAAACATTCCTTTGAAGATGTGTACTTTCTTCCGATAGCAAGGTCTTCGTTGGTCTGTTTAGGAAGTACCTCCGATTGGATCCCACAACTTCTGGCTGCGGCAGATATCAGGTATGCACTATCATTCATGTAGGGGAAATACATTACCCTGTCCTTTTGAGGTGAAGACGGGCTTGGACGAGGTCTGAAAATTTTTATATCTTTCTTTTCATTTTGATCGGCCCCCTTCAGACTATCAAGAAAAGCTTCAATACGGGTTATCATTCCGGCATCGGCCGAGTGTTCGTCAACTTCAAGATGAAGAAAGGGTTTACCTTTAAGCTCTTCAGTTACATAATGCCAGATAAATGAATCGGGTCCGCATCGGAAGTTGCTGAGATAGACAGCATGAAGGTTTTTAGTTTTTGCTACCAGTTGTGCCGCTGCTATGATCTTCTGTCCGTTAGGCCAGTACATATTACGGTAGTTAGTAAAAATATTGTACGGTGAAAGATCGAGCATATCCACAGGGATTGGCATTACATTCTGGCTTATAAGCTTCTCAACCAGACCAAGATTCAGGTGTGAATCTGCGCTGTTGTATGGTCTTCCAAGCAAAACAACCGGCCGGCAGTTTTCCGGAATAGAACTTAAGACCTCCTTCCCATACTCTACAAGTCGTTTCTCGAAAGCAGTCTGAGCTTCGTCAGCCTTATAAACAGCTTTGCGGATAGTCTCCTTATTTATTCCAAATTTTCCACTGAAATATTCCTTCATCTCTTTGAGAAGGGCTCTTTCGAAATATCTGAAATGAAGAGTTGGAATTAATAGTTTAGACTCATCCACTTTACCTTTCAGGGCGGCTTTTACCATAAATGGGTATGATTGCACCCATGGGCAATTGCAATTCATGGTTTTGTTTCCGGCCCTTTCTTTCCCATTAACAATAAATGGTATAAAAATATAATCAACCCCTCTTTCAACCAGATCAAGTACGTGTCCGTGCATAAGTTCTACCGGCAGGCATGTTTCAGTTGTCATGGTTTCAATCGCCTGATTAACAAGAGATTTATCTGATTCTCTTGACACCACAATTGTAAACCCCAGTTCTTCAAAAAAAGTGCGCCAGAATGGAAACTGCTGGTAGTAAACCATTAGTGCCCTGGGGATTCCAATGGTAGTGGTTTTCCATGAATCTGTCTCAGAGTAGCCTTCACGGAGCATTTCAATACGTTTTGCGAACAGATCAGGTATATTATTTACTGGTTTTTTCCTGTCGTCTGTTTCATATTTCTCACACCTTCCGCCATAATAGAGAGATTTCGTCACCCCATCAACTTTGACTCTCCTTATCTCACAATGATTTGTACAGCTTTGACAAACAAACCTGCTTATTTCATATGCAACATTTCTTACACCAAAACCTTTAAATCTTGTCTTATGCCCCTCTGTCATAGATCTTTTGGCCAGTATAGCAACACCTATAGCTCCGGTTACATCAAAATGCGGTGGGATAATAATCTTTTTTCCCAGTACCTGTTCGAAAGCTGCGACTACGGCCTTATTATTTGTAACACCACCCTGAAAGAATATTTTGTCGCCTACTTTACGGTCAACAACAACTTTCTGGAGGTAATTATAGACAATAGAATATGCCAGACCACCAACCAGGTTTTCGTTTCTTGCTCCTTTTTGCATGAATGAATTCAGATCAGACTCCATAAATACGGTACATCTGTCGCCCAGTTTTACAGGGCTATCTGAACTCAATGCCATAGCGCCGAACTCGTTAATTATATTGATGTTAAGCTTTTCTGCCTGTTCCTCAAGGAATGATCCTGTGCCGGCCGCACATACCTTATTCATCTCAAAGTCAACAACAACTCCATTCTCTATGCAAATATATTTTGAGTCCTGCCCGCCTATTTCAAATATAGTATCGACAGTGGGATCATAATCAATTGCTGCTGTTGCCTGGGCAGTTATCTCATTCTGGATAGTATCGGCTCCAATAAAATCGCCTGTGAGGTAACGACCTGAACCTGTTGTTCCTGCACCTATAACTTCAACATATTCACCAATCTCGTCATAAATCTCTGATAAGCCCCGCTGAATTGCTTCGAGAGGTTTTCCAGCAGTAGGAAGATACCTTCTTGAAATAACCCTGTGTTGTTCGTCAATCAGTACTACATTTGTACTCAGGGAACCTATATCGAGACCCAGATAAACCTTCGTCTTAGCAATTCCTTTATCAATGGAGTGAACATGTTTTTTGTATTCAGCAGCCGATTCAGTTAGTTTAGGAAGGCTGACAAATGTTGTGGCGTCGACAGAGAGGTAATCTTCCAGTTTTTTAAGACCTTCGAAATGATTCATTTCAGGCTTGACTGAATGGGCATATATCACAGCACCAATTGCACCCATAGACGCATGATGATTGGAAATAATGAGTTCATTTTCCTTAAGATCCAGTATTTCCGTGAAGGCTCTTACCATTCCAATATTTGCAGCTACCCCACCTGAAAAAATCACCGGTTTTTTAATTTCCTTACTTCTTGCAAGATTGCTTCGGAAGTTTCTGGCCAGCGCGAAGCATAAGCCAGCAACGATATCATGAAGGGGAGTTGCAATCTGCTGATGATGAATCATATCACTTTTGGCAAATACACTACACCTTCCGGCAATCCTGGGAGGATCAACCGATTTCAGCGACATATTTCCGAATTCGTTTTCTATCGGAACACCAATCCTTCTTGCCTGTTGATCGAGAAAAGAGCCTGTACCTGCAGCACATATACTATTCATCTCAAAGTCAACAAGTCTGGATTGCCCTGTGACCGGGTCCTTCTCAAGGTGAATTAGTTTAGAATCTTCGCCTCCTATTTCGATAACTGATCTTGCATCAGGGAAAAGTCTGCCTGTTGAAGTTGCCTGGGCAATAATTTCATTTACAAATACACCTCCAATAAGTTCCGTAGCAAGCTTCCCACCTGAACCAGTTAATGCAATACCTGTTATTGATTCAACAGTATGAGTTTTTAGAATTGAAGTCAGTCTGTACCTGAGGACATTAAACGGTTTTCCATGAATATATTCATAATAGTCTTCGAGGATATTATAATTTTCGTCCATGACGACTGTATTCAACGAAACTGAACCAATATCGAAACCAAGCAAACGGTTTTTATTAACAGGTACTATTGAAGAAGTTTCCTGAATCATTCAGTATAACTTTAGGAGTTGAAAATTAAATAAAGATTTGAGCTTTTACGATCATTTCCAAAAATATATTTTTATTATTTAAGAATGAATCTAAATAAATTTTCTTTTGTTTTGGGATCTTAAACCCATTCTTCCTGAAGTACATTGCCGATTATTCCTACAATAATCTTTTTTACCGGTACTTTTCTGGAAGCATTGTCAAGTGCCGTTTTTACCATTTTCATTAAACCCCCGCAGCAGGGGACCTCCATCATCATTACAGTAATAGTGTTCACTTTAGATATATCAATCATGGCAGTCAGTTTTTCCACATATGAATCGGTCCCTTGGTCCAATTTTGGGCATGCTATTGCCAACGATTTGCCTTTAAGGTGATTACTGTGAAATCCGCCCATCGAAAATGCAACACAATCGGCGGCTAATAAAAGGTCAGCACCTCTGAAATAAGGAGCATTTGGATTTACAAGGTGCATCTGTACCGGCCATTGCCTCAATTCAGATGGCTGGTCTGAAGCAAGAGTGTTTTGATTCTGTTTGTCGGGTTTTTCAATAATCATTGTCCTCGATCCGGGGCATCCGCCACCTTCATGATCATGTTTATTGGTTTGGATATTTGATAGTTGAGCTTCAATAACAAGAGACTCATTGTAAGGCTCTGCCTCCCTGGTCTCAATGGTAATAGCTCCCTCGGGGCAGTGTCCTATACATGCGCCCAATCCATCGCACATAAGTTCACTTACCATTCTTACTTTACCATCGATTATCTGTAAAGCGCCCTCGAGGCAGTTTGGTACACACAATCCGCACCCGTTACATAGATCCTCATCTATCTTTAAAATATCTCTTTTCATATCATGTAATATTAGTAATTGATACAAAAGTGAGTATTTAAGAGTGAATAATTTGTAACATATGTTACAATTTCATATTATTGTAAATAAAAGCATGGATTATTCTCTTTTAGTAAACGCTCCTCTGTTCAGAGGTCTGACTCCGGTCGAAATAGAATCTCTATTATCATTGGTTCCCTACAGGACTAAGAAATTTCAGGCAGGTTTTTTGATTGCTATTAGCGGTGAACCGGTTAATACTCTCTTAATAGTTATAAGTGGAACGGTAAAGGGAGAAATGGTTGATTATGCAGGAAGGACTATAAAAATTGAAGACATTCCTGCCCCCGGCGCGCTTGCGGCAGCTTTTATGTTTGGTAACAGGAACAAGTTTCCAGTTAATGTAGTTGCACTTACAGATGGGGAACTTCTTATAATTGAGAAGCCGGATTTCCTTAAGATATTAATGAAAAGGGATGTTCTTCTGATAAATTTCCTGGATATGATCTCAAACCGGTCCCAATTTTTGTCAGAGAAGATAAAATTTCTGAATTTTAAAACGATAAAAGGTAAGCTGGCCCATTTCATCCTCCAGAAAGCTGGAAAAGACCTGACTTCAATTACGTTCGATATGACACAAAATGACCTTGCAGATTTTTTTGGTGTTGCCAGACCTTCAGTAGCCAGGGCAATCAAAGAGTTGGAAGAAGAGAATTATCTGGAGGCTAAAGGAAAGAAGATTAAAATACTTGATAAAGAGGGACTTGCGGACATGACAATAGACTCTTTCTTTTTATAAGCGTCTTTTTTTACGAATGAAGAGTGACGTTACAAAGTGTTAAATCATATGGCTTTATAATCTGCTTCTTCAACCGGAAGAGTAATGATAAAACAGCTCCCCTCACCAACTTTACTTTCAATAGTAATAGTACCTTTATGTATGGTCAAAAGATCGTGACAGAGTTTTAAACCATCCTTCCTCCCCGGGGTGTGTATTTTACTGCGTTCGAAAGCAGGTTTCTTATAATTATATCGAGCAGGTCTTTATCAAAGAAAGCTATCGAGCTTCCTACCTGAGTAAAATTTACAGAGATCTCTTTTTTATCAGCTGTCTCTTTAAAGATACTAAGGTTGGTAAGGATAATATCTGCCAGATCGCGTTTCTCGGGCGAGAATTTGATCTTGTCTTCCTGGCCCATTCCCCATTGAGCTCTACTGTGAAATGTGCCGGATTACTTATTTCTCTCAGATCTAAGATCCCTTTTATGGCTGTCGGATTATTGACGTTTGCTTTAAGTTCAAATGTGAACAGGATTAAAAACATCAATAGATACCCCAGCCTTATTCTCATATAAAAAATCGAATTTGTTTAATCCAAAGATATTTAATCTAAGTTAAAGGGTGTCTCAAAAAGCTGTTTTTTGCCCCCTGCTCCCTAAAGGGGGTTGTTTAAGATACTGATTATCAGAAAGTCCATCCGCCAGCTGGCGGAGGGATTTAGGGGCTATAAAAAAATTAGGAATTTTGAGACAACCTCATAATATTTAAGAGTTTTAAAAATCCAATTGTCAATTATTTCAATCCTCTGTTTATAAGCAGAGCATCAATACCGGGTTCTTTGCCTCTGAAAGCTTTATACATTTCAAGGGCATCTCTTGTTCCTCCTCTTGAGAGAATTTCCTTTTCAAATCTCGCAGCAACTTCCTTATTAAAGATGTTACCCGTTTCTTTGAAAGCCTGAAAAGCATCTGCATCAAGTATTTCGCACCATATATAGCTATAGTATCCGGCAGAATATCCACCTGCCCAGATATGATTGAAATAAGTTGACCTGTATCTTGGTTTAATCTCAGGAATCAGACCATACTTGTCCATGACAGCTTTTTCAAATGCACGAATATCAAGATTAGCAGTATCTTTTAGCGAATGATACTCCATGTCGAGAAGGGCTGCGGCAAGATATTCTACAGTAGTAAATCCCATATTGAATTTGCTCGATTTATCAAGTTTTTCAACTATTTCAGTTGGAATTACTTCTCCTGTGAGGTAATGTTTTGCATAAACTTTTAATACCTCCGGTTCAAGAACCCAATGTTCCATTATCTGTGAAGGCAATTCAACGAAATCGCGAGGAACTGAAGTTCCGGGGTATGTAACATTTGATAATAAGGAGTGAAGAGCATGACCAAACTCATGGAACAAAGTTGAAGCTTCATCAGGTGTAAGCAAAGCAGGTTTGTCAGCAGTAGGAGGTGTTGAATTTGTGACCATTGTTACAATCGGAGTAATCATTTTCCCATTGATATCACGACTTTGTCCTCTGTAAGTCCCGCACCACGCTCCAGCCCTTTTTGATGTGCGGGGATAGTTATCAATCATCAGTATACCAACATGATTACCATTTCGCTTAACCTCAAATGTTTCAACATCGGGGTGATACTTTGGAATGTCACTTCTTTTTGAGAATTCCAAACCATATAGCTGGTTTGCAACATAGAACATTCCTTCCATTACATTGTCAATCTTAAAATATGGTCTGGTAAGCTCATCACTCAAATCGTACTTCTCTTTTTTGATCTTCTCAGTATAATACCACCAGTCCCAGGGCTCAAGTTTAAATTTCCCGCCTTCTTTATTTATCATTTCCTGCTGAGCTTTTGCTTCAGCTTTGGCAAATGGAGTTGCTGCAGCCCAAACCTGACCAAGAAATTCGAATACTTTTTCGGGTGTCTTCGCCATATTGCGTTCAAGAGCAAATTCAGCGTAGCTTTGGAAACCCAACAGGTGCGACCTTTCGACTCTCAGATTAGCTATTCTTGCTATAATTGCTTTGTTATCATTTTTATTATCATTATCACCTTTCATAAAATATGCAGTGAAAAGTTTCTGCCTCAGATCGCGTTTGTCTGAATATTTCAGAAATTGTTCCATTATCGGGTACTGAATTGTGAACACCCATTTGCCATCCATCTTCAGACTTTTTGCCAGGGTAGCTGCCTGAATGATTGCTCCTTCAGGTAATCCGGATAAATCTTCTTTTTTATCAATTACAAGCTGAAATCCATTGGTTTCAGCCAGCAGGTTCTGACCAAATTGAACTGAAAGGAGAGAAGCCTCTTCATTTATTTTGCGTAATTTGGCTTTGTCCTCAACAGATAAGGCAGCGCCGCTTCTTACAAAGCCTTTATAGGTATCATCCAATAACTTTTTTTCCTCTTCGGTAAGAGTAAAATTATCGCGGTTGTCATAAACTGATTTTACCCTCTGAAATAAGCTGTCGTTCAGGTTTATATCGTCACGATGTTTGGACAGAAGTGGAGATAGCTCCCTGTTAATTTTTTGTAAGGTGTCATTTGTGTTCGCTGAGTTGAGTGCTCCAAATACTCTGCTTACTTTTGTTAAAAGATCGCCACTGTATGTGAGAGCTTTAATTGTGTTTTCGAATGTGGGCGCTTCAGTGTTAGTAATAATAGCTTTAATTTCTCTGCTGTCTTCTTCCATTCCTTTAAGATATGCCGGCATGAAGTGAGCAGCCTTAATCTGTTCAAAAGGAGGTACTTCGAATGGCGTATCATAAGTATTGAAAAACGGATTATCGCTCTTTTGTGCTTTTTTACAGCCTGTTATTCCTAAAACAGCCAGGAATACAATAAACAGAGTTTTTTTCATAACGATTATTTTGATTGGGTTTTGGTTTAAGGTGCGCAAAATACAAAAAAGGAAGATATAAAAATGCGATTTTTATCTTAAAAAGAAAGGAAAGACATCTGGTGATGTCTTTCCCTGATTTACCTAAACCTGATCGTAAAATCCACCGGGCGGCGGATGTAATAAACTAAAACTATCTTAACCTAACCTAACCTAACCTAACCTAACCTAACCTAACCTAACCTAACCTACCTAATCTTATATCTTAAACCTTTCGTCTTAACCCTTTCTACATACAATAGACGTTTGTGTATTCAAAATGTTGCCTCTGGTTAAGTTAAAGATTTGTTAATCATTTGTTAAGATGTTGTATGTAATAGAAAATCAGCGAGATATGAAAATGCATAGTAATTTGTTTTGATGAATTGAGCTCCGCTTCTCTGCTGCTTCAGCCCGGTTCAATGGTACAGATAAGCAAAAAAAGTCCCGATAGTTTTATACACAAAGCCCTGGATATAATAAGAACCGGTTTTGGTCAACCGTCGTGTTTTAATACCGATGCTATTGTTCAGGAATTGCTCCGACAGGGTAAAAGTATAGTAGATGCGCGCAATGGTGGCGCTTCAGGGTGTGTTGAGTCAGGAGCATACATCATATTCAGTTTAATGTAGTGAACGCTGAAACTCTGATGGATGCTCAGAAACATCCGGAGTTACACCGCGACCTTATTGTAAGGGTTGCAGGTTACAGTGATTACTTTAACGACCTGGGAGAGGATCTACAGAATGAGATCATCAACAGGACTGAGCATGAGGAGGTGTAGAGGTTACTTCTTCTTATTCTTATCCTGTATCTCGCTAAACATAGAGGTGGCAGTTGCAACAATACCTGCTACATCTGTAAGATTTGCCGGGAGTATTATAGTATTGTTTTGTTTCGCCATATTTGCAAATCCAAGCAAGTACTGTTCAGCAACTCTAAGGTTAACTGCATTCAGGCCATTTTCTTCAGAAATGGCCAAAGCAATGGCTCTTAATCCATTTGCAGTAGCTTTTGCAAGTTGTTCGATCTCTGAAGCGCGACCGGCAGCTTCGTTGATACGTTTTTGCATCTCACCTTCCGATTTTTTAATAAGTTCCTGTTTGTCACCTTCAGCATTATTTATCTTAGCCTGTTTTGTTCCTTCTGATTCGGCAATAACGGCTCTTTTCTCTCTTTCAGCCCTCATTTGTTTCTCCATAGCATCTTTAATACTCTGTGGAGGAGAGATGTTTTTAACCTCATAACGGGATACCTTAACACCCCATGGCTCGCTGGCTTTATCAACAGCTTCAACAATAGATACATTTATTGTTTCACGTTCTTCAAATGTACGGTCAAGTTCCAGCTTTCCAATTACACTTCTCATTGTTGTTTGAGCAATCTGGATAGAGGCAAATCTGTAATTATCAATTCCGTACGAAGCTTTTTGAGGATCAAGAACCTGAAGATAAAGGATACCATCAACCTCAACTGCAATATTATCACGGGTTATACAAATCTGTGGTGCAACATCAATTGCCTGTTCTTTCAACGTGTGTCTGTATCTTACTTTATCGATAAAAGGGATAAGTAACTGAAAACCTGCTGTAAAGGTTGCCCTGTATTTCCCAAGTCTTTCAACGATAATTGCAGTTCTCTGGGGAACAATTTTGATCATTGAAGCAATAAGGATAAATCCTAAAAAGATTATACCCACAAGAATTAAAGTAGTGCTAGATCCTTCCATTTTAAAATATTTTTTTAGGTTCAACTATTAATGTAAAATTTACTTTTTCGAGAACGATAACTGTCTGCCCTTCTTTAATTGCTGAAGGAGATTCGGCTTTCCAGGTTGTACCCCTGAATTCTACTTTTCCTTTTTTGTCAGAACTAAAGTCGACTGTAGCTATTCCTTCTTTCCCCGTAAACTCATCTTCAACCTCTGCTGAAAGGTTTTCCTTATTGTAAAAAAACCTTTTCTGAATTATTCTTCTGAGTGCGATAAGAGAAATGATAGAAGTAATTCCGAAAATTACAATCTGCATATTTGTGCCAGGATCAAAGATAAGGCAGAAAAGGGCCGTTATCCAGGCTCCGACGCCGAAGAAAAAAATAATGAATCCGGGTACGACCACTTCGAGTAGAAATAAAACCAGACCAAAAGCGAACCAGAAAAGTTCAGGTCTGTCTAAAATGACTTCGAACATATTGAAAAGTTTAAATTTATAACAGAAACATAGTTATGTTGGAAGTAAAGATACAATAAAAAGTGTTGCAAATTCTAAATTGTGATTTTTTATAAGCAGTTGGGAAATGACTATGTATAAAATTATTCCCCGATTATTTTTTAGGAAAATTGAAATTAATGGTTCTCATCCACGAAACAACTTTTTTAGAATAGAAATTAAGGTTTTCACTTTTAAAATCTCCCTCTGTTTTGACAATATAACCCTTATACATTCTTGTATTTTCTGAATATTGATAACAAATAAATTCTGTTGACCCCGCATCTGCGGCAACATTTTTCTGGGCAGTTACTTTACTTGACGCAATGTTTTTAATGTAATTTGTATATTTCAGAAGTTCGTCTTTTGATATTTTTTTGGTGGATTTTAGACAGTAACCAAGGTTTTCGGTAACCTGATTTTCACTCAGACCAAAATCATTATCCGGAAAGTTCCAGTTTTCCGGGTTATTATATGTCAGAATATTTCCTTCTTTGTCTATAATAAAACCATTGTGCTGATAACCCCATGCATAGTTGATATAGTCTAACTGAAACAAGATTGTTTGCTTGTCGCTGATTATATATGCCTTTTTGCATCCTGTAATAATCAAGACAAATGAAAGGATAACAATTATTTTTTCAGAATAGGATTTCATTTAAGGTCAGAATATATTTTGTTCTTCAAACAATCGATCATACTGTATCGTTTTTGAACTTCCAACGCAAAATTATTATTATAATGCTTATAATTAAAGTACGGGTAAATATATTTTCAGAATTCATTTATTATTTGTAACTTATATCGTTATTAATTCCATGGAAATTGCGCTGCAATATGGCTGTTTTAATATAGGCGCATGCAGTGTAAGTGATACATATACAAGTTGTAATGCTTGTATTTCTCATCATCTTTAATTTAATCGACAGAAAAGTAAAAAATCAAATGGAAAAGTTTTTTGATTATTTTGATAGTCGGCACAGGGAGTCTATTCTAAATAAACCTCCTGTCGATGATGGTCCTGTAATTACGATTTCACGATTAACCGGGTGCGATGCCAGACAAGTAGCGGAAAATCTTGTTGATGAATTAAATCGAAAATACAACACAACAATGTGGAAATGGGTCGATAAAGATATTATTTATGCTATCGCAAAGGAATTGAATTCAGATACTCAACGTGTTGAAAATTTCTATAAAGGGATTGAATTGTCGAGTCTTTCAGAGATGATAATGGCATTTTCGGGTGGTTTTATCAGCGATCTGAGAGTTAAAAAAGCTATAAAAGAAGTTGTCCTTTCTATCTGTAAAGAGGGTCACATAATTCTGGTTGGAAGAGGTGGGGTATCAATTGCTCACGAAATTACTGATGCACTTCATATCCGGCTAATTGCACCCTTTTACTGGAGGGTAGAGAATGTTATGAAGAAAAAGCAGATGAATATAGAAGCTGCTGAAGAATATGTTGTAGATACAGACGAAAAGAGATTCACACTGATACAAACATTCCTTGATAAGAATCCCCTTAATATTGATTACCTGTTCGATACAACAATTAACCGAAGCTCTTTCAGTATTCAGGAAATATCGGAATTGATTATTTCTATGTACGAGAAAAAGGTTTGCCGGCAGATCTCTGAAAGAAAAAAGATTGCCAGGATTTGTTAACGAAGCTCAAAATTCTAAACCTTTCATTTTGCCTGTGCTCTGTGCCTTTCGAAATGCCACTCCCGGGGTATAAGCCATACTGAAGTCAAATTGAGTATTATATGGTTTTGTTGGAATTTGCGCAATATTCAGGTTAAAATGAGTACACAAGATTGACAAAATTCTCTTATTAAAGGATTTTAGAAACCTCATTCATCCAATCATATCAGTGATACATACATCAAAACAATACTTTCATACAATTCTTCCGATATTATTAATTTATATTGTTTGATCAAACTATTTTTAGTGAGAGTTTTGAGTAATAGTAGAGTCAATGCAAAACTTGTCCTGTAAAAATAGATTTAAAATGTCGGTAAACTTATTTATTAGTTTTTCTGGTCTTTTGGCGCTAGCAATGGGTTGTGGTAATAATATTTCCGAAGGGAAAATACAGACCAGCAACTCCCCTGGCAGGATAAATGAATCAGAGGTCCGGTCTGCTTATATAAAATTTCGCTCTTTTCAGAATTCTGATTCAACCTGGGGATTCACAATCTTCGTGAACAGCAGACCTTTTCTACATCACAGAAAGATCCCGCTTACCGGAGCGAATAAAGGATTCATGTCAAAGAACGATGCTGAAAAAGTTGCGGGCTTATTTGTTAGAATGATTCAAGCGGGTGACTATAATCCTGGATTGAATAAAAAGAGTCTTGATAGTCTTGAAATATTAATGAACAAATAAAGAATAATATGAAGTATTAGGTTTATCTTCAATTGTTCCGGAGTTCCCCATTCCCAAGTTTCCCTACTGCTCCGGAACTTTAAATCCCCCTTCGAATGGAATTGCTTTCAATCCGAAAGCGCTCTTACTGAAGGGGGTTCCTTTTTTCTTACAGTAAAAACGTAATACGCTGAGTATAAATATTATAGATAAGTAATTATTATTGCATACGGCTTAAGGGGGAAATCTCAAAAGCTATTGAAGCTTTTCTCTACTCTGAACCAGTCAAAATCAGCACATGCCCATGTATTGGTTGTTGGCGAAGCAAAGCAGAACATCCCCATTTTTGCCCCTATCCATCCACCCTGGCGGGCTTTGAAATCCTCACCAATTGGGGTGAAGTTATTGCCATCAGTACTATAACTATAAGAGCATATTGCATTTGGTGATGTTACTTTTACCCTGAGATATATAGTTGAATTAGTTACATATTGCTCCTCAAGTTTGGTCTCACTGCCTTTTTGATCGGCGTTCCTGCAAATAACCTGTGCCAGTTTATATTTATCTCCCGATTTTTCGAACGACAAATAAGCATAATCCCGACCCATAATGATCAGACCTGTTTTGCAACCTTCTCCATTAGCCTGGGTTGTAGCTGTCAGATGCACTTTTGTTGTCGTTACAAAATCGGGTGCAGGGAATTTCTGTAAAAGGAGGTTAGGCACATCCCAAAGATTAATATAGCTTTCAGGAGGCTTAATTGAATACAAACGAAGATAACCATTTCCACGGATAAGTGACATCCACTGAACCTTTGGATTGGCATTCCATTGCCATTGTAAACCAAGAGTATCGGACTCAAACTCATCGCTTTCGGGAGGAGTACAAATTGGCGAGGGTCTCTTAATATTTGGTTTCCTGAAAGTCAGCACAGGTTCCCCCGTGCCATCACCGTCAGGGTCATTGCCAATTACAGGCCAGTCGTTAACCCATTTCATTGGCTGTAAATGAACTACCCGGCCATAAGCCTCTTTATCCTGAAAATGCAAAAACCAGTCTTCGCCGGCAGGGGTTGTAACCCATGCTCCCTGATGAGGCCCGTTAACAATGGTCTTACCCTGGGCGAGTACTATTTTTTCTTCATAAGGTCCATAAATATCTTTTGAGCGCAGTACCAGCTGCCATCCTCTTGTCACACCTCCTGCAGGAGCAAAAACATAATAATAGCCGTTGCGTTTGTAAAGCTTAGGACCTTCAACTGTAGGATTAGATTCATGCCCGTCATAAATAATCTTACCTCCGTCGGTGATGCTCTTACCATCACTATTCATTTTAAAAATAGTCAGAATACTTGCTACTCCTGCCCGGCTTCCTGCCCAACCATTTATAAGGTATGCGTTACCATTGTCGTCCCAGAGCGGACAAGGATCGATAAGACCTTTCCCGGCAATAACAAGTACCGGAGCTTCCCATTCACCGGCCGGATCCTTCGTTTTTGTCATGTAAATACCGAAGTCAGGATCGGGATAATAGATATAAAACTCTTTGTTGTGATATCTTATTGACGGAGCCCATACGCCTTTTCCCTGCTGGGTTTTATCAAAAACATCAAGCGGAATTTGTCTTTTTAAAGCATGGTTAATGAGCTTCCAGTTTACGAGGTCTTTGGAATGAAGGATGGGTAACCCGGGAGCACAGGTAAAACTCGATGATACCATATAGAAATCGTCGCCCGCACGGGTGGCGTCCGGATCGGAATAATCTGCGTTTAAAATTGGATTTTTATATGTGCCATCGCCATTATCAGATACCCAAACTTTTGAGACATAAGATTGAGCAACTAAAAATTCCTGACTATACGCAAATAGAAAGAAACACACGAACAGTAGCCTGGAAGTAATGGATGGTTTTAGTCGAATCAAGGTGCTATGGATTTAAGGTTTTAAATAGCTGCAGTGAAACAGGCTGATTATGAGAAATTAAAAAAGATTTACAAGTATCACATAGAAAAGAATAATAATTGTCAGACTTTCTGAAACATCTTTACGATCTTAACAGCAGCAGCAATCTTTTTTGTAAGCCCTTCCCAGTCTTTTTTCTGAATGAGTTCTTTGGTTATAAGATTAGAACCTATCCCCACACACGTAACACCTGCTTCGAACCATTCCTTTAAATTTTCAACAGTAGGCTCAACCCCACCGGTTGGCATAATGCTTGTCCAGGGACATGGCCCTTTAACTGCTTTTACGAAATCGGGTCCTCCTACCGATGACCCCGGGAATATTTTTACGATTTCTGCTCCCAACTCTTCTGCGTAGTTTATTTCCGATAATGATCCACAGCCTGGAGACCAAAGAATTTTTCTGCGGTTACACACTTTTGCCATATCGGGATTGAGAACAGGAGAGACAATGAAATTTGCTCCGCACTGAATATAAAGTGAAGCTGTTCCTGCATCAATTACAGATCCTGCTCCCATAACCATTCCCGGAACCTCTTTCTCGGCCCATTTATTAAGCTCACTGAATAACTCATGAGCATAGTCGCCCCTGTTAGTGAATTCAAAAACTTTTATTCCACCATCAAAACAAGCTTTGATCACATTCCTGCAAACATCCGCGTCTTTATGATAGAATACGGGAACAATACCTGCCTCCCGCATCTTAAGTACTACATCTATTCTTGTAAATCGCGCCATAATTATTATTGTTTATACAAATGTATTTAAAAAATATGAAAAATTTAATCAAAATATATTTAATACAAACGTTGCATGGTGCAGGGTGCATGGGACATGGTGCAAATCACCGAGTCTCCCCTTCTTGTTTTTGTCGTGAGTCGTGCATCGTTCGTCGTGCGTCATTTTCTATACTTTTGTCTTTTTACTTTAATCTTTTATCTTAGCTAATACTTATCTTAGCACCTCAATCTTTAATAATGGCACTTAACTACATCTGGATAGCCTTCTTTCTTATAGGATTCATTGTTGCTCTCGGGCAGTTGATCTTTGGAGGAAATACGCAGATATTCAATGAGATGGTAAATGCGGTCTTTGCCAGTGCCAAGACAGGTTTTGAAATATCACTTGGATTAACAGGTGCACTTACTCTATGGATGGGTCTGCTGAAAGTGGGAGAAAAAGGCGGAGTCGTAGCAATTCTTGGCAGAATGATAGGGCCTCTGTTCGAAAAACTTTTTCCCGGACTACCTAAAGGTCATCCGGCGTATGGGTCGATTATGCTAAACATATCTGCCAATATGCTTGGTCTCGATAATGCTGCAACACCTGTAGGACTAAAGGCAATGAAGGAGATGCACGAAGTAAATCCCAATAAAGACACTGCCTCAAATGCCCAGATCATGTTTCTTGTTCTTAATGCTGCCGGTCTGACAATAATTCCTGTCAGCATAATTGTTTACCGGACACAACTTGGCGCTGTAAACCCTGCTGATATTTTTATTCCGATACTTATTTCAACATTTGCCGCTTCACTCACCGGGATGATAAGTGTTGCCATTATTCAAAAAATAAACTTATTCGATAAAGTGATACTTGCCTATCTTGGCGGGCTGACTGCTATCGTTGCCGGGATAATAATTTATTTCAGCGGACTTCCAAAAGATCAGATATCCTCGATTTCCACTTTTGCAGCGAATTTTATACTTATGTCGGTTATTGTACTCTTTATAGTACTGGCATTTCTAAAAAAGGTAAATGTGTATGATGCATTTATCGAAGGTGCAAAAGATGGATTTGGTATTGCTATCAAAATCATTCCATTTCTCATTGCAATCCTTGTTGCTATAGGAGTTTTCAGAGCTTCCGGGTCAATGGATTTTATAATCTCGGGCATTGCTAAATTTTTTGCATGGATGGGTTTTGATACCCAATTCACAGCAGCTCTTCCTGTTGCATTTATGAAACCTCTTTCCGGAAGCGGAGCCCGCGGATTAATGATCGATGCAATGACAACATATGGAGCAGATTCATTTATAGGACGATTGGCATGCACAATGCAGGGAACAACAGATACAACATTCTATATTGTAGCAGTATATTTTGGTTCTGTTGGAATTAAAAACACAAGATACTCAATAGGATGCGGTCTGCTTGCTGATCTTGCAGGTTTCGTAACAGCCATATTTGTTGCCTACCTGTTCTTTACTTAACCTCAACCTCAACCTTAACAGGTGTGCAGTTTCATACTCCGAACTATTCAACAGGAATGATCAGCAGGAGTTTCTTTTTGTCCGTTCAGAGCCGAATGAGGATGGCGGATTGTATCGGATTTTTGCGGCATGCGATTTTTTTTCGGATAGGGCTATTAAGTCTGTTAGTGAGGTTTATCTTCTGGACTGAGAGACTGAGAGACTCGGAGAAAGGGAGAAAGAGAGAATGGGAGAATGGATAAATCCGTTATCAGAAACCTTTCAGAAAATATGCCAGGGCTACTCCGAAGTAGTTACCAAGAATATATCCGATTATTCCTCCTGTTATTCCTGTAACAATTACATCTTTATTCTTAAGTGCATTTGCAACGAGCGGAACAAATGGCGGAGAGAATATGAATGCTGTTGCTGTTATCAGGAAATTATCTGCATCTATGCGGAATATTTTTGCAAGGATGAGATGGAGTATCAATGATCCGAAATAGCACCATGAAATAAATAGAATAAGAGGAAGCATACCAATCCCGAACATCGACTTAAGGTCGGCCATTGAGGCAATAGTTAAAGAAAAAACAAGTATCAGGTACATTCCCAGCTGAAAGGTCTTTTCGATTTTGTTTACCGATTTTACCATTGATGCAAAAATGGCAAGAGTTGTTATTGAAAGTATAACAACCACCATCTGGGGAAGCATAGGCAATAAAAGACTTATTCCACCTGAAATTGCAAATATAACTACTGAAATACCCAGTGCCTTTAACAGTGGCAAAATTGTCTTTTTATTAAGCATTCCGGAGAAATCATCAAGATTTTCTGTCTCTTTTGCAATTAAACCGGCCTCAACTGATATCCCTTTTTCTTCCGTAAATTTGGGAAGAATGAACCTGAAAATCCGGGGTGCAATTGTGATAAAGAATAATACCAGGCCGGCACCAACAACCATGTCATAAGTACTTACAATGACAAATAGATTAGGATCCACATTGAGAGCCATTTTTATGGCTACAAAGTTTGGTGTTCCTCCTGTATAGATGCCTTCAAACATTCCCGCAAGTTTCCAACTGTCAGGTATTGAATCTTTCCAGATAAAAAATCCGGCAGTTACCATTACTAGCCCGGCAATGATCGCCAAAGCAACAGAGATAAACCCCTTTTTTGCATACCTGAGCCACCTTTTCAGGTTAAGAGAGAAAAGTAAAAGGGGGAAAGCCAATGGAACTACTACTGAAGGAATAAGATCCTGAACAGTTCCTATTTGATTAACAAATCTGTCTTCTACAGGAATAATACCTTTATTTATGAGGCTTTCTATTTCAGTTTTTGGAAGTGCCGCACGGCCTTGTAATGCAAGTTTGTATTGATGACTTCCCTCAGGAAATATGCCGACAGTACCTAAAAAAAGTCCTATGAGATATGCAAAAACTATGGTTCCAAGTTTTTGTAGAATCGACCACTTCTGGCAAAAAAAGATGATTACCAAAGGAAAGGTGAAGTAAAAAACAACAAGGAGTATAATTTTAATCATGGCCAGAGCATTACATTTCGCTCAAATATAAAAAAAGCGACTCACCGAATGGTAAATCGCCTGAAAAATAGGTTTTTATACTTATTTACTTCGGTGTTTTTATCTGCTTCTGTGTCTTCTTAACTTCCTCAGCGCAATCACATTCCTCAAAGCTCTTCTGATATTGCTCTATTGCTCTCAGACTCATACCCATGCTTGAAAATCCTCCGTCGTGGTAAAGATTCTGCATGGTAACCTTCCTTGTAAGGTCAGAAAAGAGGGCTACGCAGTAATCGGCACACTCAGCGGCAGTAGCATTTCCTAGTGGAGACATCCTTTCGGAGAAATCCAAAAGCGAGTCCATACCATGCACACCACTTCCGGCAGTAGTAGGGGTAGGTGACTGGGAAACCGTGTTGATTCTTACCCTTCTGTCACGGCCATATATATAGCCGAAGCTTCTTGCAATAGACTCCAGAAGGGCTTTTGCATCGCCCATATCATTATATCCGGTCAGCGTTCTTTGAGCTGCAACATAGGATAGTGCGATAACTGAGCCCCATTCCTTTATGGCGTCCAGCTTATATGCTGTTTGCAGAACTCTGTGAAAGCTAAGAGCCGAAATGTCAAAAGTCTTGAGCATATTATCATAACTTGTTTGTTCATAAGGTATATCCTTTCTGACATTCGGAGACATGCCTATAGAGTGGAGCATAAAATCGAATTTACCTCCGAAAATTTTCATGCTTTCGGAGATCAGGTTTTCAATTTCATCCATTTTTGTTGCATCAGCAGGAATAACCTGACTTCCGGTTATTTTTGCCAGTTCGCTGATTGTTCCAAGCCTCATTGCAACAGGTGAATTTGTGAGAACAAGCTCTGCGCCTTGCTCCCAGGCTTTAAGGGCAACCTGCCATGCAATAGATTTTTCATTCAGGGCGCCAAAAATGACACCTTTTTTCCCTTTTAACAATCCTTCTTTCATATCCTTATTTATTAATTCAAGCAATAAAAATTCTTTTTTGACCAAATTTCTTAATTACTTTCCCCCATGCCTGACCTCAGCCTCCTGCTCACTCCTCCTAAATCCACCTCACCCTAAATCCCTCTCCCAGGGGAGAGGGACTTAAAAACCGATTATGTTTTCATTTCCAGCCCCCTTTAAAAAGATACCAGTTGCCACTATATGAGTTGTTTAGCCCCTCTCCCCCGGGAGAGAGGTTGGGGTGAGGTAAGCTTTTAATTAACCGCCGCTTTTAGGAGCTCCCTGGCGTTTTTCATAGCAGTCTCAGTAACTTCACTGCCGCTCAAAAGCCTTGCAACTTCAATAATTCTTTCATCAGCTGATAACAACTTAATCCGTGTAAAAGTTGAATCGTCTGTATCGTCTTTATAAACGTGGTAATGCTTGTTGCCCTGAGATGCTACCTGAGGGAGATGAGTTATATTTATTACCTGCATGTATTTCCCCATTCCTGCAAGTATCTGTCCTACTTTGTCAGCAACTTCACCGGATACTCCTGAGTCAATCTCATCGAAAATTATGGTAGGCAGGTTATTGTTTTTTGTAAGCAACGACTTAAGACTTAGCATAACTCTCGATAACTCCCCACCCGACGCAATTTTGGCAAGGTTCTCGGGCGGGATCTGCTTATTTGCCGAAAATAAAAAGTCGGCCTGGTCGATACCGGTCGGGCTAAACTCCTGCAAATGAGTAAGAGATATCCTGAATTTTGCATTAGGCATCCCAAGTTGTTTAAGTAAATCAGTAATTTTTAGCTCAATATTCGGGAGGACACTTTTTCTGCTGTTTGACATCTCACCCGAAATCGTAGTTAGGAGTTTAACTTCTTTTGCCAGAAGAGATTCCAGTTCGGTTAGCCTTTCATCGCTTGAGACTATTGATAATATCAGGTTATTTAACTCTTCCTGTTTAATTATGAGCTCATTAAGATTAGCTGCCCTGTGTTTTTGAATGAGTGAATAAATGAGATCGAGCCTCTCGTTAACAAATGAGAGACGCTGGGGATCGGCCTCTATGGCAATTGCAAGTTTTTCTATTTCAGCGGCAAGGTCATCCAGTTCTATCAGCGAGGATTCCGTTCTTGAAAGAAGAGTCTCCCCGTCAGGTATAAATGTTCTTATTTTCCCGATATTTAGTTTTACTTCTCTGAGCATAGACAGAATCGACAATCCTTCGGCATAGAACAGGTTTGATGAACCGCTTAACGCCAGCTTTATCTCTTCAGCATGTCCGAGAAGTTCCTGTTCAGCCTCAAGCTCTTCCTGTTCTCCGTTTTTGAGTTTAGCTTCCTCAAGCTGCTTTAGCTGAAACTGATAATACTCCAGATCGGCTTTATTCTTTTCGGCTTTTTCTTTTACCCCGGAATACTCTTTTTTATGTTTGCGCCAATTTGAATATGATACCAGGTATTGATCTTTTAATTTGTGAACACCTGCAAATGAGTCTATTAAGCTAAGCTGAAAGGAATTATCACTTAGCATGAGAGTCTGATGCTGGGAATGAATATCGATAAGTTTTTCACCAAGTTCTTTCAGAAGTGCAACTGTTACAGGAGTATCGTTAATAAATGCACGTGACTTTCCGGCCGGATTAATCTCTCTTCGAAGGGTTGAGACAGGCTCCCAATCCAATTCATTCGAATTGTAAAATTCATTCAGGTCATATTCCTCAATCCTGAAAGTGCCCTCAACAATACATTTTTCATTTTTATCCAGCAATACAGACGTGTCTGCCCGTGTGCCAAGTATAAGTGAGAGAGCGCCAAGCAAAATGGATTTTCCTGCGCCTGTTTCTCCCGTAATGATTGTTAGTCCGTTATCGAGATCAATGTCAAGTTCCTTTATGAGAGCGTAGTTTCGTACGAACAGCTTTATGAGCATAACCGTTTATAATGATGGATTAGCAGTATTAATCTTTTCATATTTTGCCTTGTTGGCAGGGTCAATTTCTGTAAGAATCTGCACAACACGGCTTTTCTCTTCGGGAAAGGCATCTGAGAAAATGTTTATGAGCTCGTCTGATTTTGATTCCAATACTATTTGAACGAAATACATGAATGGATCGGGTTTCCTTCTATAAACTTCCTGAATGAGCTTAAGGCTTTCCGCTATGCTGGTTCTGGCCTCTGCTGCTCTTGATTCCATCCTATCGAGACCATTAATATCATATTCATAAATAAATTGTCGTACTCCTTCATATTGTTTATCGAGTATGTTTTTTACAAGCCAGTATCTGTTGCGATTACGGGAAGCATCATAAGGTTTCCATCCTGGTTCGGGAGCATTCTGCGCGTTTGTAACGATTTTCTCTGCCATCTGAAAAAATTCCGTTCCCCCAAGAGGAGAAAATGAATCATAATCAAATCCAAGCATTATATACGTATAGTAGGCCAGAACTGAAATGAGATTTGTCTTATGGGCTCCGGGGTCAAATTCGAGTGGCTGAAACTCAACATATCTGAATTGAAAATTATTATCAATAAAATTCAGCATTGTAGATTTATATGTTGTATTGAAAACCGGTCTGCTAAGTTGTATCTGAATTGTGCCTTTGAATTCATCGGCCGACAATTGGTCGTTTAAATTAATCAGGATATTACAATCGAGTCTTTCGGCGTAATTAAATACGTGGTTTGTCCACACGGTACCATTCATAAAATCATATATATCTTTTTGCATAGTCTCGAAGATCTGCCGGTTGGTTCCCTGTATCCTCTGAGCAGAAATCTGGACATTGCAATTCAATTCCTGGGCGCTGATAATAACCGGGAACAGAACAATTAAGAATATTAGAAAATATTTACGAAAAGGATTTAATTTCATTCTGATAAACTATTGAATCATTGAAATAATTTTATTTAGAATATCTTTTGCAGCTTCTTCTTTTGATTTCAACTCAAATTTATCAATATTATTGTATTTGTCAATTATCGTGATCTTGTTTGTATCGTATCCAAAACCGGCCCCATTATCTTTTAGTGAATTCAGCACAATGAGATCCATATTCTTCCTGAAAAGCTTTTCTTTTGCGTTCTCAATTTCGTTATTTGTTTCAAGAGCAAAACCTGCAATAATCTGAGATGATTTTTTAGTCTTACCCAGTATCTCAGCTATATCCGCAGTTGACTTTAGTTTCAAAACCAGATTGTTCCCATCCTTCTTAATTTTTTTCCCTTTCACCTCTTCCGGCGTGAAATCAGCTACTGCTGCCGATAAAATAGTTATATCGCAATCAGGAAATTTTGAAATGCATTCAGCCGCCATGGTGGCGGCAGTTGTAACATTTGTGATTTTTATCAGACTGTTTAATGGACTGGATTCCACGGGGCCCAGAACTAGTTCAACGTTGGCGCCATACTCTACGGCAGCATCTGCAAGAGCAATCCCCATTTTACCCGTTGAGTAATTGCTGATATACCGGACCGGGTCGATTGGTTCGCGGGTGGGACCGGCATTAATCAGGATACGTTTGCCTTTCAGAGGCTTATAGCTTTTTTTTTTTGTAAAGAAGTCTTTTATCTCCTTTACAATTTCTTCGGGCTCTGCCATCCTGCCCTTACCGGTAAGTCCGCTGGCAAGTTCCCCGCTTGACGGTTCGAGTATTGAATTGCCAAAAGCCTTAAGTGTCTCAATATTAATTATTGTTGCAGGATGCTTCAACATATCCATATCCATTGAAGGAGCGATCATTATATGGCAGCGTGCCGACAGATAAGTAGTAAGCAGAAGGTTGTCGGCTATACCGGTTGCCATTTTTGCTAAGGAATTTGCAGTAGCAGGAGCAATAAGATAGATGTCGGCCCATAAGCCTAAATCCACATGGCTGTTCCAGTTACCGTTCTCAGAATTAAAGAACTCAGTTAAAACCGGATTTTTCGACAAGGTTGCAAAAGTAAGAGGGGTTATAAATTCTTTGGCATGATTAGTCATCAGAACTTTCACCTCAGCCCCATCTTTAACAAGCAACCGGATAATAGTTGCAGTTTTATAAGCTGCAATACCTCCGGTTACACCTATTAGAATGTGTTTGCCTTTCAACATAGTCAGGCTTTATTTTACTTCTGTTTGGCAGCAGTATCAGGGTTTCTGTAGAAAATCTTACCTTCTTCAAGTTCCTGCAGAGCTATAAGAGTTGGTTTTGGAAGCCTTTCGTAAAACTTCGAAATTTCGATCTGTTCACGGTTTTCGAATACCTCTTCCAGGTTGTCGCTGTAAGAGGCAAACTCCTCGAGTTTTTTGTTTAGCTCCTGTTTCATCTCAACCGAAATCTGATTTGATCTTCTTGAAACAACTATTACTGTCTCATAGATATTTCCGGTACCCTGTGTCATAAGGTCCAGATTACGTGTAACTGTTGTTACGGGTGCGGGTGATTTTCTGTAATCCATATATTTATTGATTATTTTACTCCGGTATCTGTAATTCCTGTTTTAAGATATTTATTTGTTTTCACAAAGATGCTGTTAACCTCTTTGGCATAAAGGCTTTTTGGAAATTCTTCCATAAATGAATAATAGTCATCTAGAGTAGCCTGAAATCTCTCCTTTTGCCTGACTGCCTGACTGTTATCGGCATAAAGATAGAGGGAAGTCAGTTTCAGGTACATCATCTCTTCCCGGTATTTTGTGTCGGAATACTCTTTCAGACTATTGTTAAGAGCAACAACTGCTGCTTTATATTGATTCATATCATAATAGAGTTTAGCGCTCAGATATGATTTTTCAACTAGTTTTTCTTCACAAACTTTTATAAGTTTTCGTGCCTCATCCACTTTCGGGCTAAGGGGGAACCTTGTTATGAAAATTTTAAAGCCTTCAATTGCATTACGGGTATTTTCCTGATCGAGCTCAGGACGGGCGGCAATATTATAATCACATACTGCAGCCATGAAATTAGCTTCTTCCGAATGTTTTCCAAACGGGAACTCGTTAATAAAAGTTTTAAAGTAGCTTCCGGCCATGTAATAATCTCTCATCCCGTAAAAGCTGTTGGCATTCATCCAGTTGAGTTCTTCAGCCTCTTCAGTTGCTCTGTACCGTGGAAGGATCTGAGCCAGAAGTTCAGTTGCCTTAACATACTGAGTAGCATCGTAATACTCCTTGGCTTTTTGCTTTTTAAGTTCGAAATCAGAACTCTTAAGAAGCTTTTGGTACTCGCCGCATGAGCTCACCAACATCAATATTATCAGGGTTATATATAATCTAAACTTCATAGAAAAAATTGTTGCGCAAAATTAGGAAATATTTTTCATTTATGGCATAAAAACGTAATTATATATACAATTATTATATAAGGGGACTAAATAGGTGCAGGGTGCACGTGGGGTAGTCCGCCATTGCGCCATTGCGCCCTTGTGCCCTTGTGCCCTTGCGCCCATTCTCCGCGGTAAATAATTCTATTAGATTTTTGTATGGTTTTATACGTTTCCAGGTAAATAGGTATAAATAGGTACAACGTTGTATCCGATTGTTTCTAATTTTGTGAAAAATTTTACAAAAGGGATTTACAATGGATATATTTGAAAAGATCAAGAAAAACAGAGGCGCTTTGGGGCAATACCAGCAAATTGGTCATGGTTATTTTGCATTCCCTAAACTGGAAGGCGAAATAGCTCCAAGAATGAAATTCAGAGGCAAAGAGGTTCTGACCTGGAGTCTGAATAACTACCTCGGACTTGCAAATCATCCTGAAATACGTAAAGTAGATGCTGAGGCAACTGCTAAGTACGGACTGGCGTACCCAATGGGTGCAAGAATGATGTCGGGACAGACAACAATGCACGAAAAATTTGAAGAGATGGCAGCGCTTTTTACTCACAAAGAGGATGCTTATCTTTTAAACTTCGGTTACCAGGGAATGGTTTCGATAATCGACGCTCTTGTAGACAGACATGATGTTATTGTCTACGATTCCGAGGCTCATGCTTGTATTATGGATGGATTACGGTTGCACATCGGCAAGAGATTCGTTTTTCCGCATAATGATATGGAAAGTTGTGAAAAGCAGTTACAAAGGGCAACAAAACTGGTTGAGGAAACCGAGGGTGGAATCCTTTTAATCACTGAAGGTGTTTTTGGTATGGCGGGCGACCTGGGCAAACTCGATAAGATAGCTGCTTTGAAAAAGAAATATAACTTCCGGTTGATGGTAGATGATGCTCACGGATTTGGTACAATGGGTAAAAATGGGAGTGGTACCGGTGAACATTTTGGAGTGCAGGATCAGATCGATGTTTACTTTGCGACTTTTGCAAAATCGATGGCAGGTATTGGCGGGTTTGTGGCAAGTACGAAAGATGTGATAAATTATCTGCGCTATAATCTACGGTCCCAGATATATGCAAAGTCGCTCCCTATGGCAATGACCCTTGGAGCTATCAGACGACTTGAGTTTATTCAGACACACCCGGAAATAAAAGAAAAACTCTGGACCATCGTTCGAGCTTTACAGAAAGGTTTGCGAGAGGCCGGATTGGATCTGGGCAAAACAGAATCGCCTGTTACTCCTGTATTTATGAAGAGCGGTGTTCCGCAGGCAACACAAATGATATATGATCTGAGAGAGAATTATGGAATTTTCTGTTCTGTCGTAATTTATCCTGTTGTTCCGCGGGACGTTGTTATGCTGAGGCTTATACCAACTGCTGCACACTCACTTGAAGATGTTGCTTATACAGTTAAGGCGTTTAAGGAAATAAAATCAAAGGTTGATAACAATGAATATCCTGATACGGTTGTTGATTTCAGTAAATTGGCGTAACCAGAATTCCATTAACCACGGAGAAAATAACCACCGGGCCTGGTAGAGACACAAGATTTTGTGTCTCTACAAATCCTCCTTCTTTGCCTCTTCCCAGATAACATTCATCTCATCGAGACTCATATCGTGCAGAGAAATGCCTTTTTTAAGGGTTTCATTTTCGAGGTAATTGAACCGTTTTATAAACTTTCTGTTCGTCTTCTCAAGAGCTGCTTCCGGATCAATACCATATAGCCGGGAAGCATTGATTATTGAGAACAGAACATCTCCCAGTTCAGATTCAATGCGTTCTGTATCTCTTTTTGCCACCTCTTCTTTCAGCTCAGAGATCTCTTCAAGAACCTTGTCCCAGATCTGTTCGCGCTTCTCCCAGTCAAATCCGACTCCCCTCACTTTCTCCTGTATCCTGTTGGCTTTTATTATTGCCGGCAATGAACCAGGAACACCTGATAAAACAGGCTTATACCCTTTATTCTCTTTAATCTTCAACTGTTCCCAGTTCTCCTCTACTTCTGAGGCTCCACGCGTAACCTTTACATCTGAAAAGACATGAGGATGTCTGTATATGAGCTTTTTGTTGATCCCCTCCAGTACATCCTTCATATCGAACTTCCCTTTTTCAGAGCCAATCTTCGCATAAAACACAATATGAAGCATAAGGTCGCCCAACTCATTTTTAATTCCTTCATCACTTCCTGAGGAAATAGCATCGGCCAGTTCGTAGGTCTCTTCTATGGTTAACTTCCGCAGACTTTCGTTGGTCTGTTTCATATCCCACGGGCATTTTTCCCTTAGTTCATCAATAATGTCAAGGAGTCTCTTAAATTCTTCAAAACTTTTGTTTTTATCATTCATTTTTAAAGCTATTAAAACAAGTGGGAAGGAGATGCTGTCTTATTTGAAATATCTACCCGTATAGCAGAACCAACAGAAATGCTTAGTAATTCGGCTACATTGGCGCCGTTTATTGATATTTCGAGCAACTCGAACTGGTTAAATCTGGCAAGCATCTCTCCGACAGCAACATCGCTATATTTGACGGAAATCTGATCGGTATAATTTTTATTACTTTGAATCAGAATTCTGAAATCTTTATTCTCAAAGACCCTGTGAAATACCTCCCTCGTAATATTAGATATTGCGTTACCATACGAATCGATAAAAATTATACTTCCGATTATTACATCTTTATCTATAGTTGCCCTGAGAGGAATTCTTTCGCTTATAGTTTTTATAGTCTTTCCAAGCTCCGACAGGTTTTTCCCTGAAATAATTGCAGCTGCAGCCTGCGAAAATATCTCAAGTTCATCTGAAGTTTCCTGATGATAAATCTTTACAACCTCGTCGGGCTCGGCATTAAGAATCAGATTAAAAATCCCGTTATCGGTTCCGATAAAATAATGATCCCTGGCTTTAACAATCAGATGATCATGATCCTTAAGAGCTTCAGAATGAACACATATTATATGAACAGAGCCTTTCGGGTAATTGTTATAAGTGTTTCTTATTATAAAAGAAGCATGGGAAATATTAAATACAGGGATACTTCCGGCATTATCTATTACGACAGTTCCCGGAGATAAGCTGCTGAGCTTCCCTTTAATGATTCCGTAATAGATATCATCGGGCTTCCATTCTGTTGTTAATGTAATTACCGGCATATGAAAAAACTTATAACAAAGATAATCTTCTAAGGAAAAAATAACCTTACTTTGTAGTGTTCAACGTATTTATTTTTGAACTATTTTCAAATTTCACGGCTATTTGTTAAAATTTGGAAATCGGTCAATAATTTTTTGAGGTTTAATGACAGAGATTATAGTATTTCTTGAGGATATTGATCCTATTGTGTTCTTCGGCACAAACAACTCATTGCTTGATAAAATCCGTAGTTTTTTTCCCAAGATAAAAATTCTCGCCAGAGGTAATGAGATTAAGTGCATGGGGGAGGAGGCTGAGATTTTGATTTTTGCAGAGAAGTTCAATGAACTCATTGAATATTATCAAAAATACCATCGTCTCGACGAACTTGATATAGAGAAATATTTCTTTGATGCCGAGCACATGAAGTCGGCTTCCAATGGCGATTTCGAGCAGGTTATTGTTTTTGGCACCAGCGGAAAACCGGTAAGAGCGCGTACTGTAAACCAGTTATTGCTGCTTAATGATTATAGAAAAAGTGATCTGATAATTGCAGAGGGTCCGGCAGGAACGGGTAAAACATATACGTCTATTGCTTTGGCAGTAAGGGCATTGAAGGAAAGAGAAGTCAAGAAAATTATTCTCACCCGACCGGCTGTTGAAGCTGGTGAAAAACTTGGTTTCCTTCCCGGAGATATGAAAGATAAGCTTGACCCTTATCTACAGCCTCTCTACGATGCACTCCACGATATGCTTCCGGCCAAAAAGCTTGAATCGTGGCTCGAAGATGGCACAGTGCAGATAGCTCCGCTGGCATTTATGCGGGGAAGGACACTCGAGAATGCATTCGTTATACTCGATGAAGCTCAGAATGCTACAATAAGCCAGTTAAAGATGTTCCTGACAAGGATGGGAGTGAGCTCTAAGTTCATTATTACAGGAGACACTACACAAATTGATCTCCCAAGGAAAAGTGATTCGGGACTGCTTCAGGCAATGCGTATCCTCGAGGATATTCCGGGGATATTAATAATCAAATTCGACGAGAGAGATATTGTAAGACATGAACTTGTGAAAAGAATTGTGAGAGCATATGAGAAAGAAGAAAACAATACAGAGAAAAAGAAAACTGTTAATTAATTAACAATATGACAAAGACCATCTTAAGTTCGAATTACAATTTTCCCGGACAAAAAAGTGTCTATAAGGGAAAGGTCAGAGATGTTTATAATATTGACGATAAGTACCTGTTAATGATAGTATCGGACAGGATATCAGCATTTGATGTGGTACTGCCTAAAGGAATACCTTATAAGGGACAGGTGCTTAATCAGATAGCTGCAAAATTTCTCGACGCAACAAGTGATATTGTTCCAAACTGGAAAATAGCCACTCCCGACCCTACGGTTACCTTTGGTCATAAATGTGAACCATATCCGGTTGAAATGATTGTAAGATCATGTCTTACAGGTAGCTCGTGGCGTTCGTATAAGAATGGCGCAAGGGAGATATGCGGAATAAAGATACCCGATGGTATGAAAGAGCATCAAAGGTTTCCTGAACCGATTATTACTCCAACAACCAAAGCAGAACAGGGAAGGCATGATGAGGATATTTCACGTTCTGAGATACTTAAAAGCGGTCTTATTTCAGAGAAAGAGTATAAGTTGATAGAAAAGTATACATTTGAGGTTTTCAAGAGAGGTTCTGAAATTGCTGCGGAGCATGGTCTGATTCTCGTCGATACCAAATATGAGTTTGGTAAAAAAGACGGAAAAATTTATCTTATTGATGAAATAAATACTCCTGATTCTTCACGCTATTTTTATGCGGATGAGTATCAGGAAAGGTTCGACAAGGGATTGCCTCAGAAGCAGTTGTCGAAGGAGTTTGTGAGAGAATGGCTAATGGCAAACGGATTCCAGGGACTTGAAGGGCAACATATACCGGAATTAACTGATATTTTTGCAAATAAAGTGTCTGAAAGGTATATAGAACTATTTGAAAAAATAACCGGCGAAAAATTTATAAGGACAGATATAACAAACGTTCCGGAAAGAATTGAAAAAAACTGCCTGAAATTTCTTAAATCGTTGTAATTAACGCTAGAGACTAACAAGATAAAGAATGAAGATGATAAGCTGGGTAAAGGTTTTGCCTTTAATAATTATTTTAGCAGTTGTAAATAGTACTCTCTTTTCACAGGTGCCCGTAGAGAGATCAAAAGATAAAGTAATTATATCGGGGATTCCTTATTATGTTCATCTTGTAAAAAAGGGAGAGACAGCTTATTCAATTTCAAGAGCTTACGGGATTACTGTTGAAGAACTTATAAAGGAGAACCCTCCGGCAGTTTATGGAGTAAACGAGGGACAATCTTTAAGAATTCCTATAAGACCGGTTACTGAGTTAAAACCTTCAGAAAAGTTACCGGTTATTACACAACGCGATGAAGAAAAGTTTATCTATCATAAACTGAAGCCGGGAGAAACGGTATATTTTCTTTCAAAATCTTACGGTGTGTCAGAGAATGAAATTATTCAGAGTAATCCCTCCATTGATATTAATAAACTGCCTGTTGGCGCTGAAATAGCTGTTCCCCGGAGAGTTTTTAAGAACGACCAACAAAAATTCGACGATCAGGAGAAAAAATACATTTATCATAAAGTACTAAAAGGAGAATCACTTGCCTCAATCGCAAAATTGTATGGTCTTACAGTAAGAGAATTAAGGAAAGAAAACCGTGATTTAAGGTTTCCACAGGTTGATGATTTTGTGAGGGTTCCGGGAGCGAAAATGGCAGAAATCCTGAAAACCGAACCAGTTTTAGCCGATACGGTACCTGTAATAGTTGAAGAACCCGGGATTAAATTGGCAGAAAGACCGGCAGGTTTCACTCAGGTACAAGACCTTAAAGGCTCATTAAACGTTGCTGTTTTGCTTCCATTCTATCTAAAGGAAAATGCTGTACGAGTAGAAATTGACTCCTCTAAATATAAAAATGGAAAGAAAGTATACAAAGTTAATAAGTTGCCTGAAGACTGGATGTATTCAGGAAGTCTTGATTTTGTTGAAATGTACGAGGGTATACTTCTTGCAGTAGACACGCTAAGATCATTAGGATTGAATATCACTCTCCATACGTATGATATAAAAAGCGACACAATTGAGATTACAAAACTAATTAACTCAGGCGTATTAGCAGGCATGAACCTGATAATCGGACCAGTGTATTCACATAACCTGACTAAAGTTGCTGATTATGTAAGAGCTCTTGGTATTCCTGTAGTGTCTCCGGTAACACTTATTAACAATTCTGTTCTGGCAAATAATCCGACACTGTTTATGGCTAATTCTTCTCTCCAAATAGCCCAGAATGCTCTTGCAAAAAATATTAGTGAGTACTACAATAATAATCTTGTATTTATTCACGCCGATTCAACCGGAACTGATGCGGATGTCAAACGGTTTAAAAATCTTATTTTTACAGAGTTGAGTTATAAAATGTCTTATGAAGATATTAAGTTTAAGGAATTTCTCTTCTACAACAGGTCTATGTTTAATAATGACTCAATTAACCGGCTTAGTCATGCCCTCTCAGAGCAAACCAGAAATGTAATTATAATAGCCTCAGAAGAGGCTCCTGTGATAAGTGAAATAATTGGAAATATACATGGGCTGACCAAAAAATTCGATATTAAGGTATTTGGATATCCCATTATCAGAGAAATTGATAACCTGGACTCTAAGGATCTGTTTGACATGGATATTATGGTATATTCTCCGTTTTGGATAGATTATTCAAAAGTGAATGTAAAACGTTTTAACTCACAGTTCCGGCAAAAGTTTCTGACACAACCTGGGGAAAAGAGTTATGCGTGGCAGGGATACGATATTGCATACTACTTCTTAAGTGGTATTGCAATTCATGGAAAGGATTTTATCTCAAACCCTGCAATTCATTATCCTGAGCTTTTACACACAGAATATAATTTTTTGCGAAAGGAGGCGGGTGAGGGATTTGAAAATCAGAAGCTCTTTATTGTCAGATATACAAAAGATTATGAAGTTAAACTGGTTGAATAAAATGAACCGGATTAAAGAACAATTGATCTTTAAATTCAATTTTGCAATCAGGACTGACCCCTTTATGTTAATAAAAATTAACAATCGGGAATATAAGCACAACATTAATTGTCTATCTGTTATAGTATGATTAAAGAATCGTACAATGTACCTGAGGAAACCGATCTGGTAACTGCATCGCTGAATGGCGATAAAAAAGCATTTGGAGAGATTGTTACCAAATACCAGAAAATGGTTGCCCGTACAGTTAAAGGTATGCTGGGCGATTCGGTTTTTGCTGATGACATAGGGCAGGAAGTTTTTATAAAACTTTATTATTCATTATCAGAGTTCAGAGGAGAAGCAAAACTGTCGACATATATTCAGAAAATTGCAGTGAACCTTACACTTAATGAAATAAAAAGAAGAAAAAGATTTTTTTCAATGTTTTCACAAAAGGGAAACAATGAAATGTATGAATTTGAAGTTGCGGATCAGGATAATGAGGAAAGAAAAGAGGCATCGGAATTAGTAAATAAAGCGTTACAGGCAATGGATCCTAAATTTCGTATAATATTGACAATGAGGATGTTACAGGGCTATTCCACTAAAGAAACAGCTGAAATGCTTGATCTACCTCTAGGAACAGTTCTTTCAAGGTTATCAAGAGCACAGGAACAGTTAAGGAATATTTTGGAAAAACTATAAAAAAATGAAAGCATCAGAGATTAAAAAATTGCTGATCAGTTCACTGAATGCGGATACTGACACTACTGAAATTTCCAGTAGACTGGAAGAGTCAGGTATCTCCTTCGATTTCAAAAAAGGGTTTAGTGAAAAGGTCATGAATAAAGTATTTTCGGTGGGCATAACTGTTAACAAGGAAGTGGAGTTTGTAAAATCTATGACTTTTGCTTTTAACCGTATAGCGCTTACCGGAGTAGCGGCAATTGTGATACTCCTCTTATCTATCTTTCTGATGGAAGGAACAATTTCTTTCAACTCATTTATTGGATTGAGCAATAACTACGACGAGAGTATTGTATGTCTGTTAACAGGTAATTAAGGTAAAATGAAAGCAAAACCAATAATTGTAGTAGTTGTAACGTTGATTATAGGATTCGTTCTGGGTATGCTTACTTCTGCCCAGATAAGGTATCATAAGTTAAAACCTGTTAGCGTCTATTTTTCTGAAGAGAGGTTTCGCGATGGTTTCTATAGAGCCATTGAACCAGATGATCAACAGAAGGCAAAAATTGATGTCGTTCTTGATAAATATGCTCTTCTAAATAGTGAATTACAGAACAACTTCCGTAAGCAATTAGATGCAAACATGATAGATTTCAGAAAAGAACTGGATCTGAATCTGACGAAAGAACAACTTGCCCGTTTGAAAGATATGGATGACAAACGCCAGGAGATGATAAGAGGAAACAGGAAAAATCACGATCGTGATTCTTCACGATTCAGAGAAGGGAGGCCTCATAATGAGGATGAAAGGCAGAATCCTCCCGGTTCTGGTCGATCTCCGTTTCCCCAGCACGATTCGGCAAGACTACCCGATAAGAAATAACAGATAATCAAGAAGTATTGGCAAGTCATCAGGACTAACTCCGAGGGAGATGAGCAGCGACTTATCTTCTGAAAAAATAGCTATGAACTGTTCTTTCGATAATTCACCGGTTATTATGCTTTGTCTGTAATAACCGACAGCTTCCTTCTTATTGCCTTTACATAAAGCAAGATGACCCTTATTTATCAGATCATGGGCGTTTAGCTTCCCTTCAGATAAGCGGTCATAATATTTTTCTGAATCTTCAAATCTTCCCAGTGCAAAATAGCAATACGCTATTGGTCTCAATATCCTGAGGTTCCCTGGTTCGTTATATTCAACTTTGAAATAGTATTTTAACGCATTCTCATAATCCTTAAGATCCAGATAACTGTGTGCAGTCATTATCACCGTATGAATATTATCCGGTTCTAAATCATATGCCTGCAGATAGTATTCGAGCGACTCCTCATTCTTCCCAATCCTCCTCAGACATAAACCTATTTTTTTTATTGTCCATGCTTTTCTGTCAATCAGCTCAGCTCTCCTGTAGTACTTAAGCGCTTCATCATAATCGGATTTCTCCTGATAACAATACCCAATTTTTTCATATAATTGAACATCAGAAGGTTTTAAAATGATTTGTTTGAGAAACAGAGAAAGAGCATCATCGTAAAAGTTCTTGCTGAAGAAATAATCTGCCAGACCGGCTTCAGCCTCTGTTGCATTACACGTCATCCTGAAAAACTCTGAATTATATATATCAAGTTTTCCTATAAACAGATCCTCAAATTCTTTCTTATAGGGCGATAGTTTATAAAAGCGGTAAATATCCTGAAGATACTGAGTAACAATAGTGCGAAAATTCTTGTAAGGGTCTAAGGCTGTTTCTTCATCATTTAGTTGCTGAAGCCCTTCGAGCTCCATACGGAAAACCTTCAGCATCATGCTTTTTTGAGCCGAAGGAAGGTATTTAAGGTTTAGAAGCAGTGAATATTTGTCGGAGTTACAAATAAAAGGAGTTTTATATAAGGCTTCTGCAAGTTCATTGGTACCAGGACCAAGTATCTCGTCTTTGTGGATTTCGTTAACAGTTTCGTGGTCAGGATAAAATGGCACGAACCAGTTCTGGAAATTTTTGAAGAAATCAAAATGTTTCATGTTGGCAAAGGCAGACATGTAAACGTCTGCCCCTTCCATCTGCAGCTTTGTAAGCTCTTCCATTGTCTTAAATATCTCTTCCGAGTCATTAAACATCTCAGACCAATCGGGGTTTTTCTCTTCATACTTATCTTTTGGAAGAATATTTTCCAGATCAAGTTTTTCCTCTATTCTTGGTTTTAACCTGGCTACCTGAGGTAATATCTCATTCTGAAGTTTTTTGCTAAGTTTTTCCGTCTCCTTCGATCTTATGGTCTGTAAAACAATGATCATACAATGCTCCCTGAAGGTGTTGTTCTCACTAAGCTTGTTAATTCTGTCTGTAATATCCGGATATAACAAAATCCTTCCGTTATAGTAATGAAGATTCAGAATTAGTCCTGAAAGAGCCCTTTCCATTACCTGTTCCTGCCCGACTTCATAAATTCTTATAAGATGAAAAAGCTTTTCCGACTGCCATGTCCTTAGCGAACTAAGTGTAATAGCAGTTGTAAAAATACTTGCTTCATGCCATCTGAACTTTTCCGATTTCAGAATAATATTTATCAGACTGTTTTCAGCTTCGCCATAAAAATCAGTTAACCATAAATGATTAAAGATATTCATAATGAGCTGTTTGTGTTTTTTCGAAATTTCAGAATCAGGATCGGGATTTATCTCATTACTCAATTTCAACCATTCATCAAGTTCAGATTTAAACATCAGGTCGTCAACAGTTTCTACAATTGTTTTGCCACTTAGTCTCATTTCTTTCTCGGCTTGCTGTTTTACCCAGTAGGTATTCCATCCGGAATTATGTGACAATATGTCTTGTCTCACCCGGTCGGAAAGGCCCAGAATAGACTGAATTAGTTTAAGATATATCTTAGTACGTTCCGGATCATTAATTCCTTCAATAGTATAGGTGAGCATATTCCTGTACGTCATAACCAGGTTATCGTATTCATCTCTCAGGTCGCCAGATGAAGAACCGGTTACCATATCTGATAGAATATCAAGACCTTGCTTTATTCTTTTCTCAGAAATAAAGCTGCAGAGTCTTTTATGTTGTTGTATAACTTTTGCTACATCCATCTTTTTCCGTTTATTAGTATGAAATATGACAAAAAATCATTTCATCCTTTCTGAAGGATATCTGCAACAATCAGACCGTTTAATAAATTATCCTGCCCGGGATTCAGAATCTGAATCCAATGCTTAGATAGGCTTTTGTTTTTCTGAAAAATTTTTCATTATTGTAATTTCCATGCATTAACCCGATTTTCAGAGGGCCAATAATTGACATATAGCCGAGTTCCAGTCCATAACCGGAAACGAATGAATAACCGTTTTTGCGACCCGGTTCCTGAATGGTAAATAAGTCGGAAATTATATTCAGATGAGTTTTTTCTTCAAGTTTTACATCGAGTTCGCCTCTGATTCCCGCCATTTTATTTACCGGAATTTCATTGGCGTTGAAACCAATCACAGAGACAGATCTTTTACTTATAGGTTCCGGACCGCCAAGCATATAGAAATTGTTTCCTGCCGTAAGAGAATCTGATTTTGTAATGAAAAGAATATCACTGCCAAGTCCAAATGTAAGCCTTTTATTAAGAGGGAAATAGTGTCTGAAATGTCCGTAAATAGTATAGAATCTATCGAAAGAAAATTCGCCGGGATTATTACTCTCATATACTGACTTTGTTGTGCCGGCTCTTATTCTTCCCGACTGAAGTTTAGATGTGTATGCCGAGAGATTGAATATAGTTCCTCTATCAGGGAAATGTTTATTATCGAGTGAGTTTACGTTATAATTATAACCTGCTGTAATATAATTATATGATAAGTCTTTCAGCGGAACATCAGAATCAGAACGTAGCCGGAGGTTTGAATTTTCATAGTTTATAGAAATGCTCATGATATGATTCAGCCCAAGACTCCTATTGATTGATACTCCGGGATTGAAATTTATACTGACCACATTGCCAATTTCACCTCTTAACCTTAACATTGGTATAGGGGTATTATCGGAGTTGAAGAATAGTGATATTGCAAATTTCTGATTTTTATCAATGAATTGGGTTGCATTGAAATTAAACCTGTAATACTTACTTATAAACGAATTTGCCTTAATTACCGATTTTTTAGTCAGCATGTCTTTTATTGACATGCGTAGAACGAAACCGGCCTGAATATAATTATCATAATAAACAGATCCGTAAAGTATAGACATTGGTTTCTCTATGCAATCAACTACAAGTATGAGTGAATCATTACGGGGCACAATTCTGTATTTTACTTTATCAAACCATGTTTTTCCATAAAGTAGATCAATTCTGTCCGTCAGCATTGATCTGTCAACTTTTTTCTGAGGTTCAATGTTTAGTACCCCGAGTATCTGAAAATCTGTGTAATCTTTATTACCTTCTATTTCAATCTTGTCAAAGATATATGTTTGTTTATCCAGGATATTTGTGAGTGGCTTTTGTATGCCAATCTGGTTTAGAGAGTCTGCGAGTTTTTTGAAGTATTCCTTAAATGGGAGAGCAGCTTCATATCCAACCTTAACCAGAGGTTCTATATTCTCAAAATCATAAATCTGAAATTTTTCAGTTTTGGGTTCTATCAGAACGTTTACAAGATCTTTCTCCTCTTCAAAGTCAACATGGCTTCTGAAAAGTGCAATCTGCCTCAATATTCCCGATACAGTCTCAAGTTCATCTTCATTCGGAACATCGAAACCAACGTAGGAGCCAATGACAATATCGGCTCCCATCTGAATTACTTCGCCGGCAGCAAAGTTCCGTATCAATCCGCCATCTACAAGTAACAGAGAATCAATTCTTAAGGGAGTAAATACAGAAGGGACTGACATGCTGGCTCTTAACGCATCCGCCAGATATCCTGTTTCAAGATTTATTTTTTTATAATTTGTTATATCAGTAGCCAGACACATGAATGGAATCGGGAGCTTGGAAAAATCGTTAATATCTGCTGCAGGCCAGGTATAATAACTAAGCATATTTTCAATTTGCTGACCATTAATAAGTCCGGAAGGGAGCTTAACCTTTTTAGAAGAAAGAGGTATTGTAACTATATTATTGTTGAAATGGCTTTTTTCAAGATAATCAACTTTATTCTGCGGTATATTATTAGACATGATAAGTTTCCAGTTTATCATTTTTAATATTTTTTCGATACTGTCTGCTGAATATCCTAAGGAGTACAATCCCCCGACAATGCTTCCCATACTTACCCCGGTAATAAAATCAGGTCTTAATCCAGCCTCTTCCATTACCTTAAGTACGCCGATGTGGGCTATGCCATGTGCTCCGCCTCCGCTAAGTACCAGACCGAGGTGGGGTCTGTTGTTCGGGGTTTGAGCAAATACATTAGTTTGAATGAATACAAACAGGATAATAAAAAGAGTTTTTCTTACCGGACTTCTTATAAAACTACCGGAATACCATCTCATAATTGCAGATTAAGTAAAAACTTTGATGATACAGCTAAAAGTGTACAAGATAGCAAATTTGAGTAACTTTGCGAAGTGAAAAACCAGAATTCTTTCAACTCAAAATGGCTTCCTACAACTAAAAAGGAATTGGATTATCTTGAGTGGGATCAGCCGGATATTATTCTTTTCAGTGGCGATGCCTATGTCGATCATCCCTCTTTCGGTACTGCTGTAATTGCCAGAGTTATAGAGTATGAAGGATTCCGCGTAGCTATTGTTCCGCAGCCAAACTGGAAAGACGATTTAAGAGATTTTAAAAAGTTAGGAAGACCAAAATACTTCTTCGGAGTTACTGCAGGCAACATGGATTCGATGGTTAACCATTATACTGCTGCCCGCCGTTTGAGATCTGATGATGCCTACACACCTGGTGGAAAAGCCGGGTTCAGACCTGATTATCCCACTATTGTTTATACCAAAATTCTCAAAGAGTTTTTCCCGGATGTTCCAGTCGTTATAGGGGGTATTGAAGCTTCAATGCGACGACTTACACATTATGATTACTGGAAAGATTCTCTGGAACCCTCAATTCTTTTAAGCAGTGGTGCTGATTTGTTGATTTATGGTATGGGGGAGCAACCTCTGCGGGAGCTTCTAAGATCAATTAAGAATGGAATTCCTTTTTCTTTCATAAATACAATTCCACAAACTGCAGTAGTCAGAAAAAAAGATGATCCACTCCCCGCACAGAGAAAGTGGAAGGATATAGGCCTTAATTCATTTGAGCAATGCCTTAATGATAAAAAACTATTTGCGGAAAATTTTGTGAAGTTCGAAAAGGAATCAAATAAAATTGAAGCTGCACGGTTGAATGAGCCGAAAGGTGACTTAAGCGTAATTATAAATCCTCCCTTCCCGCCAATGGGGGAGGACGAGGCTGACAAGACTTTTGATCTTCCTTTTATGTATTTACCTCATCCCAGGTATAATAAAAAAGAAGACATTCCTGCTTATGAAATGATAAAATTCTCTGTTAATATTCATCGTGGTTGTTTTGGAGGATGCAGCTTTTGTGCTATAGCTGCTCATCAGGGAAAGCAGATAATAAGCAGATCAGAAGGCTCAATTCTGAAAGAAGTGAAAAAGATTTCGGAGCTACCTGATTTTAAGGGATATCTCTCCGACCTGGGTGGTCCTTCAGCAAACATGTATAGAATGAAAGGCAAGGACATGAAACTTTGTAATGTATGTTCAAGGTCATCCTGTATCTGGCCGGCTGTATGCAGAAACCTTAATACGAACCATAAGGAGCTTACACAGCTCTACCGGAATGTGGATAATATTAAAGGGATTAAAAAATCATTTATCGGGAGCGGTGTACGTTACGATCTTCTGTTTCCGGAGTGGAATAAAAATGCCGGCAGGGATGAAGGAGAATATCTCGAAGAACTTATATTGAATCATGTTTCTGGAAGACTTAAAGTAGCTCCTGAACATACCTCCCCGGGCGTTCTGGCCAATATGCGGAAAGCACCATTTGACCTTTTCAGGAAGCTTAAAAAGCGATTTGATACTATTAAGACAAAATATGATCTTAAGTACGAGATAATCCCCTATTTCATTTCATCCCATCCCGGATGTACAGATGCTGATATGAAAGACCTCGTGGCCGAGGTAAAAAGTCTTGGAATAAAACCTGAGCAGGTTCAGGATTTTACTCCAACACCGATGACGCTGTCTACACTAATGTATTATACTGGTTTCGATCCGTATACTGGAAAGAAGGTATTTGTTGCGCGAAATATTGAGGATAAGAGAAAACAGAAGGAGTTTTTCTTTTGGTACAAGAAGGAAGAGGGGCCCAAGGGCACAACGGCTCAATGGCGCAAAGTAGCAGAAGTCAGGAAGGGGAGAGGAGGAGAAAGGGAGAAATAGAGCCTCTTTTTATATGTGATTTGGGGATTCCTCGCTAACGCTCGGAATGACGTGGAATGAGGAATCTCCTGGGGCCGAGACAATTCTGCTAAAAACTATTTTCATTAATACCTCGAGGGAAGAAGCGCTAAGAATTAAGCCGAAAGATTAAACTGCAAAAAACAATAAATGTGACATTTAGTAAATCATTGTCCATCAGGTGACTCCATATAAACTACAGGTTTCCCTGCCTTTATGGCGTACTCAATTTCACTCCGTGTTGAAGAGCCGATATAACCACCAACATTAATCACAAATATTTCATCAGAGAGATCAATTTTCCTCTTGTGCATATCGTCGAGCATTGGTTTTGTTGTTTCTTCCCATACCTCATTGTCGCCTGAATGTCCGAACAGACCAACACTTATGACAATGTTACCTTCCAGTGTCAATCGTTTTTGTTCTGCAATAAATTCATCTTTGAATTTTGTGCTTCCGCATAGAGTTATAATTTTATATTTTCCATTCATAATAGGAGATTTTAGTTAATTCTGATGTTTTCAGTTTGTTAAGTATTAATGCAATTTTCCATGTTTATTTCAGTTTTACAATTTAGTAAAATTTATTACTATCCCGAATATGATACTTATCAGGAAGATGACAGAGCATGGATTAAAGCCATATTTTTGCTATGAATGTGAAACATCCTCTTCCAACTGTACTTACAGAACCAGGTCAGATAAGCATATGAATTCTTATTTAACACCAAAATAAATGAAAGTGCGAATTGTGTAATTTATTATCAGAATTATATAATACTTATTTATTAAAATGCGAACATCTTTGCCGGGATTCAGAAATAGCGATCTGGTTTATCGAAAATGAAAACAGATAAGGCGGAATTTTTGAGTGAATTATTTTACAATCTGTTTAAACTTATTTGGATAATATTTGTTAAGATTTGAACAACTGATGTTAATTAGTAAAGTTGTTTAGCGGACCATTAAAAGGATGGATATTTACTTATAAGAGAATCTGTTGGCCAATCATAGTGGTATTTAAAATAAAATGACTATCGGTAATGATACATACAAAATTCAAAAAAGCTTGAAAATCAATTTATTTACCCCAGTCCGCCAGCTGGCGGAGAGTAAATTGATTTTGGCTGCGCCGAGCTCGCACGCCTACGTGCTCGGTTCTTCGCTCCACTTGGGGTCGGGGTAAACGAAGAACCGAAGCGAAGCGGAGCTCGACGAAGTCAAAATCAATGAGGGAATATGAATAAAACTTAATACTTATAAATACTTCTATGAAAACTGTCATTTTTTTGTTCCTAATAGGTTTGTTTTCAACCTTCAATGCTCAGCACAAGCCAGTTAATGTTTCTATTTCTACCGAGAAGTGGTCCATAAAAATGGCAAATACGGTTATGACTACATCGGATAGCTTAATCCATTATGTGAGCGGAACTCCAAAATGGGCTTATGACATTGCATTTCTTGGAAAGGCCATTGACGGACTTGGAAGTGTTAATCCAAA
>DATCHE010000198.1:0-4633 GCA_036508535.1 Bacteroidales bacterium
TTTGGATTAACACTTCCAAGTCCGTCAATGGCCTTTCCAAGAAATGCAATGTCATAAGCCCATTTTGGAGTTCCGCTCACATAATGGATTAAGCTATCCGATGTAGTCATAACCGTATTTGCCATTTTTATGGACCACTTCAGGTTAGTCTGAAGGCTTTTCTGGCCTTTTGCAGAATAATTACACGCTGTAAAAGCAACCAGTAAGGCTATAATCACTTTTTTATGCATAACGCTAAAATTATTGAAATGAATAAAGGTACTATGTCAATTATTTAACTGCCTTCTTTAAGGTAATATTATTCTGTACAACAATATTTCTCCCCTTATTATTCGTGAGAAGGTTAGGGCCCGGGAGAATATTATTAACTATGTAAATATCGCTACTTTTTTCATATTAATTTTTTCTAGTCCTGGTTTGCAATTTAGTTTTTATTTAAATTCAATCATGACAATGGTTACTATATCGCCTGGAAACTATGCAGCTTCCGATAGAAACCATCATTTATCATCATCAACTCATCGTGTGTTCCTGATTCTGCAATCCTGCCTTCATCAAGAACTACAATGACATCGGCATGCTGTATTGTCGAAAGACGATGTGCTATTATAACCGAAGTTCTGTTTTTCATTAGTTTAAGAATGGCATCCTGCACAAGTCGTTCAGATTCGGTATCAAGAGCAGACGTTGCCTCATCGAGAATAAGAATTGGCGGGTTGGCCATTATAGCTCTGGCTATGCTTATTCTTTGCTTTTGTCCGCCGCTTAGTTTGTTGCCGGATTCTCCGACAGTGCTTTGGTAACCAGTTTCTGTTTCCATTATAAAATCATGAGCATTGGCAATACGTGCAGCAACTTCAACCTTATCCAGGTCTGTTTTTTCAACACCAAATGCAATATTCTCAGCAAAGCTAGTATTGAAAAGGATCGGATGCTGACTTACAATTCCCATCAGATATCTGAGATCTTTTATTTTTAAGTCGCGAACATCAACTCCATCTATTAAAATACATCCCTGGTCAGGATCCATAAACCGTGGGAGAAGATCTGCCAGTGTTGATTTACCTCCACCTGATTTTCCAACAATAGCCACTGTCTGACCTTTTTTTATTTTCAGGTTGATATCTTTCAGTACCGGCTCATTGTTATAACCAAACCACGTTCCCTTAAACTCAATTGAATCATTAAAGCCTTTTACCGGAAGAGCATCCTCTTTCTCCGTAATCTTTTCTTCCGCATCAAGAATCTGGTCAATTCTGTCAATTGAAGCCATCCCTTTCTGAATGCTAAACCAGGCTGTAGTAATATTTTTGGCAGGCTGAAGTATTTGGGAAAAGACAATCAGGAACGAGATAAGTTTTTCAGATGACATATTGCCAACGCCCCGAAGAGCAATGGTTCCTCCGACATACACAATTATCATTAAGACAATTGTTGATAAAAATTCACTGATAGGTGAAGCCAGATAGGCTTTTCTTATAACCCTCTTAAAAACTTTCGAGTACCTCTCATTCGACTCCGAAAACTGGGCCTTCATCTTCTCTTCAGCATTAAATCCCTTGACAATCCGCAAGCCTGTAAGTGTTTCTTCCACAATCGAAAGAAGTCGTCCAAGATGTTGTTGTCCTGTTAGTGAGGAAGATCGTAAGGTTCGGCTTGCCCTGCCAATTAACCATCCGCTCATTGGAAGGAGTACAAGTGCAAAAAGAGTTAACTCGTAACTGGTTATAAACAGAAATACTACAAAAATCACTATAGTTATCGGATCGCGGAACATCAAAGTTAGCGATGCCATTACAGAAGTTTCTACCTCCTGTACATCGTTTGAAATACGAGTCATTACATCTCCCTTCCGGGCATCAGTAAAAAATGACAAAGGGAGCTTCAGAACTTTGTTGTAAAGGCTTCTTCTAAGATCACGAACTGTACTCGCCCTAATGAAAGCCATACTATTATTGGCCATAAAAATAAACCCGTTCTTAAAAAAACTTGCTATTATAACAATAACCACCACAAGCATTAGAGCACTTGACTGTCCGTTTTTATCAATTATTTCAGTAATATAATACTGGGCAAATGTTAAAATATAATCTTTAGTAAATTGAAAAGCTCCCGGGTCGGCCACCCTTTGGACTGTATTAAAAAGTATACCTAGAAACGGTACAACCAGCGCATAGGTAGCAAGAGCAAAAACAGCACTTAAAATATTATAGAGGATGCTTCGAAAAGCCGACCAACGGTAAGGTGCAAAATACTTAAGGAGGAGTCTTATATTTTTCATCTAAAAATTATCGTATTAAAAACCGGTATAATTAAAAGGATTTATTCCCTTTAACTCAGCTTTTACTTCCTCACTTAAATCAAGGTTTTCAATAAAGCTTGTTATTGACTCAAAAGTGATCTTCTTATTGGTTCGGGTTAGATCAAGAAGTGCTTCGTAAGGTTTTGGATAACCCTCTCTTCGCAAAATGGTTTGAATACCCTCAGCAACAACGGCCCAGTTATTTTCAAGATCACTATTTATTTTATCGGTATTTACAATCAGTTTATTGAGACCTTTCTGCAATGAATTAAAAGCTATTAATGAATGACCAATAGGAACACCAACATTTCTTAAAACCGTAGAATCCGTCAGATCGCGTTGCAGACGTGATATCGGCAATTTCATTGAGAGATGTTCAAATATTGCATTTGCGTATCCGAGGTTACCTTCTCCATTTTCAAAATCGATAGGGTTAACCTTATGAGGCATTGCTGATGATCCGATCTCTCCTTTTTTAATCTTCTGTGTGAAATAATCCATTGAAATATATGACCAGAAATCCCGTGCCATATCAATAAGTATTATATTAATCCTGCGCATATTATCGAATAATGCGGCAAGGTTATCATAATGCTCGATCTGGGTAGTAGGATGAGAACGTTGTAATCCAAGTACTTCATTAACAAAATCATTCGCAAAAGAAATCCAGTCTATTTCGGGGTAGGCTGCTTTATGTGCATTGAAGTTACCGGTAGCACCGCCAAATTTGGCAGAATACGGAATCTGTCCAAAATATTTCGTTTGACCGTCAATTCTTGCAATGAAGACCTCAATTTCCTTACCCAGTCTCGTTGGAGAAGCAGGTTGCCCGTGCGTTCTGGCAAGCATTGGAATATCTTTCCACTCATCAGCAAAACCTGCAAGCGTTTCCCTGAGTTCATAGAGAACAGGGTAGTAGACATTTATCAGCGCATCCTTAATTGACAATGGGATGGCGGTATTGTTTATATCCTGAGATGTAAGCCCAAAATGAATAAATTCACTCCATTGCCCCCAACCTGACTGAAAGAATTTTTCTTTCAAAAAATATTCAATTGCTTTGACATCATGATTAGTAATCTTTTCCCTCTCCTTAATTTTTTCTGCATCGGTCAAATCAAAGTCTTCATATATAGACCGGAGAGTTTTAAAATTCTCCTTTTTAAAATCAATCAGCTGAGGAAGAGGAATATCGCATAGTGAAATGAAATATTCAACTTCAACCATTAATCTGTAACGGATTAGTCCGAATTCGGAAAAGTACAGATCAAGCTCATCAACTTTCTGTCTATATCTTCCATCCAACGGAGATATAGCGGTAAGAAAATTTAGTTCCATTATTTATCAGATTGAGTTTTCAGTTGTTATAACTATACGCAAAAGTAGTATTTTAGTCGTTGTAAAAAAAGAGTATGGATAAAATCAGAATTTCGGCCGTAAAATATGCAAACACATATCCATTTATATACGGATTGATTGAGAGTAGATTTGATAAAAAGGCTATTCTTGAAACTGATCACCCGGCAGACTGTGCCACAAAACTGATTAGCGGAAAGGCAGATATCGGTCTGATTCCCGTTGCTGCACTTCCTCTTCTGAAAGAGTATCATATAATAAGTGATTTTTGTATTGGGGCAACAGGTAATGTGAGGACAGTTCTGCTTCTCAGTAACTGTCCATTTGATGAGATTGAAACAATTTTCCTCGACTACAGATCACGTTCCTCTGTGAACCTTACAAAAGTTCTGGCAAAAAACAGCTGGAAAAAAGAGTTCAAATGGGTAAATACCATCGTTGGATTCGACTTTATAAATATTGGTTTTAATGAAGCAGTAGTGCTTATAGGTGACCAGTGCTTTGAATTTGAAAATAAATTCAGGTACAAAATTGACCTTGCCAGTGAATGGAAGAAATTCTCCGGCCTTCCTTTTGTATTCGCATGCTGGACAGCTAATAAGAAACTTGATAATGAGTTTCTATCAGATTTTAATGCAGCATTACAACTCGGTGTAAATAATATTGATGCTGTTGTTGAAAAATTTGGAAAAAGCGGAATCATTACAGGACAGGTATTAAAGACCTATCTTACCAAAAACATTGATTATAATTTTGATGAAGATAAAAAAAAGGGACTAAAGTTATTTCTTGAGTTGATGGGTAAACTTTAAGAAAACTTTATGATTCAAAAACATTATGATGAATTACAAGTTATCTATATAATGCGTAACTTTGATTTTTATGTGATTTAAACGGTATTGACCATTAAAATAAAAATATTATGGATAAAACAATCACCTTCAACGAACTCCGGAAGATTAAAGACCAGTTGCC
>DATCHE010000199.1:0-4142 GCA_036508535.1 Bacteroidales bacterium
GCAGTTTTAACATTTGGGCATATACGATTGATCTGAGCCTGAATCTGCTTTATATTTTCAACTCTATTATGAATGAAGAATACCTGTCCGCCTCTGGAAACCTCATACTCAATGCCTTCCTTTACAATATCTTCGTTAAAGCCGTGTAATTCAGTCACTATTGGCATCCTGTTGGGTGGAGGTGTATTTATTATTGACAGGTCACGGGCACCCATAAGTGAGAACTGCAACGTACGCGGAATCGGAGTGGCTGTAAGAGTCAGCGTGTCGACATTTGCCTTAATCTTTTTAAGTTTCTCTTTTACCGAAACCCCGAACCGCTGTTCTTCATCTATAATAAGAAGTCCCAGATCTTTAAATTTAACATCCTGCCCCACTAGCTTGTGAGTACCTATTATTATATCTATTTTCCCTTCAGCAAGTTGAGAGAGAATGATTTTTTGTTCAGCAGCTTTTTTATGCCTGCTGATATATTCAACGTTACATGGAAATCCTTTTAGCCGTGCGGAGAATGTCTTGTAATGCTGAAGTGCAAGGATGGTTGTAGGCACAAGAACTGCGGTCTGCTTACTGTCGGCAGCCGATTTGAATGCCGCTCTGATAGCTATTTCAGTTTTACCGAATCCGACATCTCCGCAAACCAGTCTGTCCATTGGATGGGCCGCTTCCATATCTGCCTTAACTGCAATTGAAGCTGTGAGCTGATCAGGTGTATCCTCGTAAATAAAAGATGCTTCAAGTTCCCTCTGCAGGTATGAATCGGGTGAAAAAGAATATCCCGGAGAATCCATCCTTTTTGCATAGAGATGAATAAGATCTTTTGCAATATCCTTTACTCTCGATTTTGTTGTCTGTTTCAGTTTTTGCCATGCCCCCGAACCAAGTTTATAAATTTTAGGTTCCGAACTATCCTTCCCCTTATACTTCGATATCCGATACAGTGAATGAATTCCCACATACAGGATGTCGTTATCCCTGTATACCAGCTTGATAGCTTCTTGAACTTTACCGTTAACCTCAATCTTCTCCAGTCCACCAAACCGGCCAATGCCATGATCGATATGAACAACATAATCTCCCGGATTTAACCCGGTAAGTTCTTTTACCGATATGCTCTCTTTTTTTGTAAAGTATCCTCTTATTCTGAATTTGTGATACCTGTCGAATATCTGGTGATCGGTATAAATAGATATTTTAAGATCATGATCGGTAAATCCATTGTGCAGATTAAGCAGCAATGGTATAAACTGAGCTTTAGGATTGATCTCCGTAAAGATATCCCTCAGTCTTTCGATCTGTGATTCACTTTCGGAAATTATATATGTCAGATAACCTTCTGAAGTATTTGAAAGAAGTTTTTCTGATAGCAGTTCAAAGTTTTTATTAAATACAGGCTGAGACTCAGTATTGAAATTAAAACTTGTTTCAGGTTTTGTAATACTTTGTCTTCCAAACTCAATCATTCTGAATTTCTGGCAATGCTCAAGGAAATGATTCCCTGTCATAACAATTTCTTTCTTGTCTGAGATCTGGCCCGATTCTTCTCTTTGTGTGGTCTGAGTGAATATATTATTGATCTTTTCTCTTATATATTCTTCTTCCTCAATCCATATAAGAGAAGATGGGGGAAGAAAATCAGTAAAGGAATCATTGATCTCTTCAATAGATATATCCTGAATATTAGGGATTACCGATATCTGCTTATGAATACTCACAGATAACTGATCGTCAGTATTAAACGATCTTATAGTTTCGACTTCTTCGCCAAAAAAGTCGATACGGTAAGGCAGGTCAGCTGAATAAGAAAAGACGTCAGCAATACTTCCGCGGATAGAATATTGTCCGGGTTCATAAACAAAATCAGTTCTTTCAAAATTGTAAGCCCGAAGCATTTCCTCAAGGAACTCAAGAGAAATTTTGTCGCCTTTATTTATATTGAAGGTGTTCCTTTTCAGGTTTTTTCTGCTCACTACCTTTTCCATAGCCGACTCTGGATAGGTAACAACGATACCTTTCCTTTTTCCTGAGGCAAGGTGGTTCAGAACCTCAGTGCGTAGGACTATATTTGCCGGTTCAGTCTGTTCATACTGAACTGATCGCTTGTACGTTGAGGGGAAAAAGAATACCGATTCTTCTCCCAGGAGTGAAACCAGATCGTTATAAAAATATGCTGCATCTTCTTTTTCCGGTATTATAACTACATGTGTTGTCTGGGTTTTATAGAAAACGTGCGACAAAACGATGGCCTTTGATGAGCCTGACAGTCCATCAATTCCAATCTTCCCGGACTTATCTGCATTGATTGTTTCAATTAAACCTTGCAGAATAGGATGCTTATTAAAATGACCTGTTATATCGTTTTCTTTCATTAAAATGATTGAGGCGGCAAATTTACAAAGGAAAAGGGGTTTAACAATTATAATTGAGACTACTCGTAAAAGTATTTTTTTGCCACTAAGGCACAAAGGCACAAAGATTCACCAAGGTTAAATCATTAATGCGAAACACTTTGTGATCACGATATCTCGTAATTACCTTTCATTTAAATTGAGAAATTCTTCTGTCTTTTTTACCATGTTTTTTGATCCGGCGTAAAAAGGTGAACGTTGATGAAGCGATGAAGGAGTCAGCTCAAGAATATTGCTTTTCCCGTCCGTTGCAGCCCCCCCGGCTTGTATTGCAATAAATGCTATTGGATTACATTCATAAACAATCCGTAATTTACCATTAGGAGAAGTTTCATTCTCCGGATACATGAAAATTCCACCTTTAAGCAGATTCCTGTGGAAATCTGAAACAAGTGAACCTATATATCTAGATGTGTATGGTCGGCGGGATGCGTCATCTTTCTCCTGGCAATATTTAATATATTTTTTTACACCGGAAGGGAAATGGACATAATTCCCTTCATTTACAGAATAGATGTATCCATCCTCCGGGGTTATTATTTCAGGATGTGAAAGGCAAAACTCTCCAATGGAAGGATCTAGTGTAAATCCATTTACCCCATTTCCGGTAGAATATACAAGCATTGTTGAAGATCCATAAACAATATAGCCGGCGGCTACCTGATTAAGTCCTTTCTGAAGAAAGTCTTCATTTCTCACCTTCTCACCTGTGGGTGTTATCCTCCTGTAAATTGAAAAAATTGTTCCTACCGATACATTATAATCAATATTTGAAGAGCCGTCGAGAGGGTCCATACACACAACATATTTCCCATTCACTGCATATTTGTCGGAGAATACTATTTCCTTCTCATTTTCTTCTGTTGCAACTCCACAGCATTCAGCACTTGAGAGGAGAGCACTGATAAAAACCTCATCAGCATAAATGTCTAGTTTCTGTTGATTTTCCCCTTGAATATTAACATCTCCTGACGATCCGAGAATGTCTATGAGACCTGCTTTATTGATTTTTTTATTCACTATTTTTGCAGCTGTGCCAATATGACTCAAAAGGCTGGAGAGCTCTCCTTTTGCATAAGGAAAGTCCTTCTGCTTTAGTATAATAAAGTCATTCAATGTTGTTATCTTATAGCTCTTCATTTTGAGAATTATTTGTTAATAACCTACAAATTTAGCAATTATCCTAAGGATCATAAAATAAAAAAATGTATATCGGCAATCCAAAATATATATAATCAAATCGCTTGAAAATCAATTGGGCTTTATGTCTGATTCCGGATACTTAATTTTTTTAAATTTTAATTTCTTAAAATTGAGTTCTGGAATGGAAATGATACTTTTATCACAAATTACAAATTATGAAGGTCTATAAATTCGGAGGCGCTTCGGTAAAGGATGCTGCAGGGATATTAAACCTTGTCAAAATAGTTAATCTTGAAAAGGAGAACCTTATTATAGTCGTTTCCGCTTTCGGAAAAACTACAAATGCTCTGGAGAAAGTTCTTAAATCATGGATTAATGGCGAAGAAAAATATACTACACTTCTGGATGACGTTTACCGGCAGCACATATTGGTAACGGATGAACTCTATAAAAAGGGTTCTGAAATTAAAGATAAGATTAATATCTCTTTTGAACAGTTGAAATATTATTTGATGACTGCCACCAAAGGCGCTTACGATTTTGAATATGATCAGATAGTTTCTTATGGCGAAATATGGTCAACTATAATTG
>DATCHE010000200.1:0-12280 GCA_036508535.1 Bacteroidales bacterium
GTAATGGCATCTGCATAAAGGCCCTGGCGGATCAAAGCCTCGGCTTTAATAAGATAGGTTTCCGAACTCCTTGCCAGTATGCCGTCGCGGCGGCCGGCTGTGTTGGCTATATCTAGGCGGGAACCGTCTATATATTTGCTAAGCGACGGGAACCTGTTTGTAAGGCCTACCGACCTGAGATGGGGGGTGCCATCGGAATAATAACGTACATAGGTGTTTGGTGTAGGTTTCCCTGTGATAGGATTTAGGAAATAGACCCCGGAATGAGTATTTTTTACCAATGGTTTTGTTTTGATAAACCTTGTGTCGCCTAGTTTATTGATAATATAGATCAGTCCAAGGTCGTACTGTGCATAGGTGACAGGCGTGCTTGTATTCGGGTCTGTTCCGTTAAGGTTTGCAAGAGTGCCTATATTGTTCAGGTTTTGCTTGGTCCTGAAGCTTTTCCAGAAGCGCGAATCGTTCTGCATGTCAAATACATCGTAAATGAAATCCGATGTCCTTGCTCTCTGGTACTCACGTCCGCCCGCTATATCACGTAAAAATCCGGTAAGGTTGTTGTATTGCGAAATATAATGAAGGTGCAGGATATTTCCTTGAACAGCGGTGGTTGTGCCCGAAAACTGAGCTGCAAAGATAACCTCAGGGAGTTTCTCATTGGGGCCGTCAGGCGTCGTGTAAGCGAAAACATCGGAAAAATCCGCTGCAAGCGGGTGATGTGAAATAACCTCATTTGTCAGAGTTATGATCTCTGCAAGGTCTGCAGTTTTGTAAGAAGTGTTCCAGTCGTTGTTTATTTCAGAAACCCTGTAAAGGAGCACCTTTGCCAGGAAATGGGCTGCCACATCCTTGTAAAGCATCCCCTCTTTTGCTTCGGCAGTGGGAAGCCCTGCATAAGCTATCCTTAAATCGGCGATGGCCTGGTTAACGCACTCCTCTTTCGATGCGCGTAAAAAATACCTGTCAACACCGTTGGATGGCAACAGTTTCAGCGGAACGCCCCCATATTGCTGTACAAGCCTGAAGTAAGAGATTGCGCGCAGAAACGATGCCTCGGCTTTAAATTTTGCATTTGTTGCCGGATCGGTAATGGCCACATCGACATTTGAGAGAAGAAGGTTTGCATCGCTTATGGCTTTGTACATGTTGTCCCAGATCTCACTCGCTGATGTAGTATTAGAGTTTACTGTTATGACTGTGGCCGCTAAGTTAGCGGTATAATCGTTCCAGTCGTGGTTGCTGTTGTCGCCACCTACTGTAAACTCGTCAGTACCGTATTCACAGGTGGAGACTCCCTGCTCGCGGCTAGTGAACATATACCTGTAGTAGTTGTACAAGGCGACGGACAGGTCATTTATCCCAGCAGAAGTTTTAAAATAATCGGTGTTCCTTTTAGTCTTGAGCTCTTCGTCAAGAAAGTCCTTTTTGCATGAGTTGATACCTGTTGCAACCAGGAAAACTACCGAAAGCGCTATTATGATTTTTATAGACTTATTCATATCTCGTGTATTTTCATTTTATGGTTAAAAATTCATTCATTGCTTTTTCAGAATCCCACATTGATACCTAATACAACCCCACGGTTGTAATAAATCGAGCCATACTCAGCATCCCTCCATTTAATCTGAGACCAAAGCATTCCGGCATCCTGTACCTGTGCATATACCTTCAGGCTACTGATCTTCACCCAGTTGAGCACTTGTTTAGGCACTATGTATCCTAATGATATATTCTTGATCTTGATATAGGAATTGTCTTTATAATAAGTACCTGAATAGCTGTCGCCGCCTGCTTCATTCATAATTGGCTTCTGGTATTCGGCAGTGGTGTTGTCGGGTGTCCAGTAATCAAGTACTCGCTGGTCGCCAAACATACCTGTGAGGCCTTCGCTAACACTGGCATCATATTTGAGACGTCCTGTTAAGAATACAGAGAGCTCGATACCTTTATAGCTGAAAGTATTTGTAAGACCGACTGTATAGCGAGGGCGGTTATTGCCTATGATGACCCTGTCATCGTTTGCTGTAATCTGGTAGTCGCCATTCTGGTCTTTAACCCTTGTCATTCCCGGGGCAAAATTTTGCTTTATTTTCGGGGTGACCCCATCTGGCATAAATGCTGAATTAAATTTAGCCATCTCTGCCTGGTCTTCAGGCGTATCCTGCCAGATACCGAGCCTTTCATAATTATAGACAACGCCTATGGATTGGCCTATGAACCATCCCTTGTCAACCATATCTTCCTTACCGTTCATGAGCGAAACGATATTGTCTTTCTGAAATGCAGCGGTTGCGTTTATGTTCCATGAGAAATCGCTTTTATCGATAATAGTAGCATTAATGGTGATATCGATACCATTGTTGCTTGTTTGGCCGACATTTGCTATTGTAGAAGTATAACCAGAAACGCTTGGAAGTGACACATTCAAGAGAAGATCGTTGGTGTTCGATTTATAACCTTCGAGGGTTCCATTCACGCGCCCTTGGAGTAAAGAGAAATCGACTGCGAGGTTATACTGGGTTGTCTTTTCCCATCCCAGCGAGGTGTTCGCAACATCGCTAGTTGATGAATAACCGTTAGTGGTTTCAGCCCCGAAAGGCACTGTAACCTGGTTGATGGCTCCCTTTGTTGTGTAAGGACTTACGGCAGAGTTGCCGGTAGTACCAAAACTGAGGCGCATCTTTAACTGGTCTATCCAGGTTACACCATCTAAGAAGCTCTCCTGATCGATACGCCATCCTATAGCGGCACTCGGGAAGAATGCCCATTTATTTCCTTCTGCAAGTTGTGAAGCGCCGTCCCAGCGGCCTGATAATGTAAGCAGGTATTTGTCGTTGTAATTGTAATTTACGCGCGCCATATACGATTCCAGCTGGCGTTCGGTAAGACTGGAGCCCCATGACGTGAGTTGAGTACTGGTAAGGGAACCGAAGCTGTACCACCTCTGGCTCGGTATCTCGACACCCTGGGCATAAAGGTTCGATGCTTCGCTGGTCCATTTCGATGCTGTCTGGAGTAGTGTGGCACTTATTGTATGGGACCCGAATTTATTGTCGTAATAAAGTAGGTTATCGATCGTATAGGAGAAGTCTTTCGAATTGGAGATTCCTGCATTAGACAAGCCACCTTCTCTTACAAAGGATTTACTGTCGTTATAATAGCCGTTCCTGTAGAAGCGGAAGTCGGGGCCGAAGTTCATACGGTACCTTAGACCTTTAAGCAGCTTCACTTCTGCAAAGAGAGAGCCGAGGATACGAAGAGTCTCACGCTGGTTGGTCGAATAATTCCATTCGTTGGAAACATTCCATACGCGTGACTGTCCTCCGGGGTGTAATACAAGGTTCCCTGCCTCGTCATAAGGAAGTGCATAAGGATAAACCTTTGCTGTTTGTGAGATCAGGTCTCCTGCAATATTGGAACTTCCTCCTGTGGCGCTCTGTCCGTAATCCTGATACATATACGATCCGTTCACCCCTGTTCCGAAAGTGATCCAATCTTTAGGTGTCAGCTCTACGTTTGTTCTAACTGTGTAGCGCTTATATGCCTGGCCTTTTGTTGTCCCCTGGTTATTGAGGTAACCGATCGATCCGTAGGCTTTCATTGTCTTTGTTCCACCGCTACCGCTGAGCGTATGTTCTTGTGTTAAATTAGGCTGCGTTACCATGCCCAACCAGTCGAATGTTTCGACTTGTGAAGGGTCCCATGTCCCGCCTGCCCATCCTTTCTGTAGGTTATTCCATGCAGTGGCATCCGAGGCAAAATAAGGAATAGTAGCATCGTTGGCAAGGGTAGGTGCATTGCCCGGTGTGCGTGCAGTGGGTGATACGTTGTAAGCACCCCAGCGCAGGAAATCTACATACTGTGCCACGTCCATATATTGAGTATCCCAGATCATCTTTTGACTGGTAACTGAACCCGAGTAGTTGAGAGTGAATTTCCCATCCGTTCCTCGTTTTGTTGTTACAAGGATAACGCCGTTAGCGCCCCTCGAACCGTAAATAGCGGTGGACGAAGCATCTTTCAATATTTCGACAGATTGGATATCCTGTTCGTTAAGTGTTTCGATGCCACTCTGCGACATGATCGGTATCCCGTCAACAACATAGAGAGGCGAGTTGGATGCGGTAAGTGAACGTGCGCCGCGGATTGAAATGTTTCCAACGGTTCCGGGGCGAAGAGAGGAGGTAATGTCAACGCCTGCTGCTTTGCCCTGTATTGATTCAAATATGTTATTGACCGGTCGGGCGGTTATTTGTTCGTTTGAAACGGAAACAACAGAGCCGGTAATATCGCTCTTTTTCTGGGTTCCGTATCCTACCACAACCACCTCTTCAAGGCCGATTGCTGATTCAGCCAAAGTTACATTGATTTTGGTTAACGTACCGATACTTATTTCCTTAGATTCCATGCCAATAAAAGAAAATGTAAGACTATTAGAACCCTGAGGAACATCAATACTGTATTTACCATCAACACCGGTAATGAGTCCTATTGTTGTACCTGTAACAACAACGTTTGCTCCGGCAATAGGGTTTCCACTATTATCTGTAACTATTCCTGTAATTCTTTTTTGTTGTAAATCCATAGCTGCTTCTGCCTCTTTATTGACCAACAGGATTTGCCGGTCCCTTACGGCATATTTAATATCCGTATTTGCCAGGATTTCATCGAGAACGTCAGTTATTTTTTTGTCAGCGACATTGATATTGACCTTTTGGGTTACGTCAATCATCTTCGAGCTATAGAGGAAGAAAAACTCACTCTGACCTTCAATAGCATTAAGGACTGTCCCGATAGAGACATCCTTCATGTCAAGATTCAATCGTGTATTTTGAGAGTAAGTATTACTCCCGAATACATTGATAATTGAAACAAAAAGAAGAAAGATGGAAAGTTTCATAATTTTGAAAGTTTTTTTCGAACAGATTTTAAATAAAACTGTTCGTTGTAGGATGTTCATTTTTTTCATAAGTTTGAATGATTTAGACGGTTAATAACTAAATCGCATAAAAACCAAAATCATTGTTGGTTTTAGTGCTTTAAAACAGGGCAGGGAGGTCGGTCAGGACTTTCCTGCTTTTTTTAGAAATAAAACTGGAAATTTTGTTGCATAGGCTGTTGGTTTTTAGGTTTAGGGTTATTTATCAGATTAGTTTTCTTTTACCGATTACAATTTTGGGATTCAGGTAAAGTTTATCATTAATTAAAGTACGGTTATAAATTTTATAAGTAATAGGACTGACAGTTTTTAACATCTCCATTACCTCTTCGATAGATTCGTCAATGAATGTTGCTGTATATTTCAGATTTAAAAGATCGCGATTAGTTATTTCGAATTTCACATTGTATTTTCGGCCGATCCTTCTTAAAACTTCCTCAAAAGGAGTATCATTAAACCTCAGCTTGTTCTCTTTCCATGATGTATATGTTTCGGTAGCCACATCGCGGATCAGAATTTTATCAGATTTTACGAAATAGACTGCCTGCTGTCCGGATTTCAGATTTAAGGGCTCCCTGCCTTTTATCGAAACTGTAATAGCACCTTCCTCAAGAGTAGTCTCTAATCTGTCTTCATTTCCAAAGGAGAAAACATTAAAGCGGGTACCTGTGGCAGAGATTTTAATCTGATTTAATTCCACAACAAAAGGCTTTTTGGGATTAGTTCTTACATGAAAGAAAGCCTCTCCTGTAAATTTTACTGTTCTATCTTTTATATTATAGTACCCATTATATTGTAACGAACTTTCCGAATTGAGCGTTACTTCTGTCGAATCAGCAAGAAATATGTGTGCTTTTTCGCCCTCATGTGTAGAAACTGTTACAGAAGCTGTCGGAACCTGGTGTGATGATGAATTTTCACTAAGCCACATACTTAATCCCCCCATTGCTAAAATGAAAGCTGCTGAAGTCGCAGCAATTAGCAGACGGTATTGTACTTTTCTTAAAACGGTAACTGACCTGTAATCTGTTTTACCGATTTTGAGTTTTGATCCTATATGATTCCAGGCTGTTTCAGTGTTATACGATTCAACTTTTGTACGAATATTTACATCCTGCCATAACTCATTTTCTTTATCAAATGCTCGTCTGTTTTCAGGATCAAGGCTCAGCCAGTCTTTTAACCTTACAATATCATTTTCAGATATTTCTTCGGCAAAAAATCTGGTCATAATCTCCTGATATTCTGATTTATCTTCCTCCTTCATTAAAAATTTACTTTATGCTTATACAATTAATTTCAATTTTACCCTTACTGCATCCGATATTAATATTTGAAACGGCATAAATTCTGATTACAAAAAACAACCCGAATTAATCCGGGATTTTCTAAATTACCACATGAAAACACCATTAGCTAATACAAGCATACCAGATTTTACCCTTATAAGATATTGTAGTAATTTATTAAGATTTTTTTTTAGAAACCGGTTATTGAAGTTAAAAGAGATTTAAAGCATTAGTGCAGATTAGCGTAATAATACACAGTTAGATATAATCGCTTAATTCCAGCCTTAAGATACGGAACGCTTTTGACATCTGAGCTTCAACTGTTTTAGCAGAAATATTTAGCGTTATAGCAATTTCTCTATATTTAAGACCTTCAACCCGACTCATTTGGAAGACTTTACGACATTCTGTAGGCAATTTCCTGATTGCAGAGGCAATATTTTCCTCCAGTTCCAGTCCCATCAATGTATCGTGTGCTGAAAAGGCATGTTGCTCAATATAGACAAGTTTATATATTTCAGTATATTTTGACTCTATTTTTTTTCTTTGCAACCGGTTAAGACTAAGATTTTGAGTAATCTTAAATATGTATGACTTAAGAGATTCTTCCGGATCAATCTTTTCCCTTCCTTCCCATATTTTTACAAATACTTCCTGCACAATTTCCTGTGCCTCATCAGGGTCATTCAGAAATTTATTGGCAAATCCGCACAGACGAATAAAATATTTATGAAAGAGAAGCTCAAAAGCCTGTTCATCCCCCAGCTTTATTCTTGAGGCAAGTTGTTCCTTCATGTTAAACAATTGATAATATAAAAATACCTTGTAATCATGAAATTCACAATTACAAGGTAAGCTTTAAAAATCAAACCCCAATGTCTTCTCCTAAAAATAATACAATCGGACTACTTTATCATTGAATGGATGAATAAAAATCTCATTTAAGATCAAATAGCCTGCAGATATGACGGTGGTAGATATTATCGTAGACACATTTTGAAATAGTTTTTTCATTCGATTCTAAAAGCCTGTTATATTTATCCATTTTAAGAGCAGCCAGTTTATAGGCAACATGAATGAGTTGACGTATATTTGGGTTATATGTTTTATTCCCCGGAATATGTCTTATTGAATCAGAAAAATTTGTGCTATTCCACTTTGAAACCTCATCAGATGAAGGGAGCAAGGAGCGGTTTATATCAATTACATCAGCATAGGGAGCACATAACTCATCGATTTTTTTAAGCGAGTCAGCGTAAATCAACTTAACAAAGTCGAGTGCTTCACCGCCTGATTCAGCGAGTCCTATAACTTCCTCCAGCCATGTTGTTCCGGCAGTTTTCAGATGTATTCCCTTATTGTGTTTTTTGATAATTGAGCCAATATGGTTATAAATAGCAAATTTATCAGATCCTGAATGAATACTCATCTTAAGGTTCTCAGGTAATCCAAACTCTTTTATGGCAAAGTCGATTACCATCAGGTCTGATTCGAATTCCTCTGCAAATTTTTCAGGATCGCCAACATAATCAACACCTTTATTAAATCTTCCTGAAAACTTGGGAGCAATGGTCTGAACCGGAATGTTTTCCTGAGCCAGCATCATTAAAATAAAAAACAGTTCAACTGGTGTCTGCGGTTGAGGTACTTCATCCATCGATACTTCGGTAACAAAATTGCCACGGCCTTTTACCTTTTCTATTTTGGTGTAAATATCACGTGCCTTAAAGGCGGCAAACAGATACTTTTCAGCAATTTGTGTAATTAGCGATTTTGAAGTTTTAAATGACAGTTTTGTACCTGGAATTTTCAATTCCCCTGTGTACTTTTCTGCACTTTTCAAAAATTCAGCAATCTCCTTATCTTCGGCCTTTTTTCCAATATAGGATGCAACATCAATTGTAAAAAAGTCAGAGCTCTCAATAAACCTGTCAACTGTATCCATGTTGATATGGTCAGCATCAACAAAATAAGCTTTTTTAAACCCAGCTGCCTTAGTTACTGTGTCAGCTTCGAACCTGACATCTTCCGGTTGAGTACCGATGGTTGTATGCTCCCTGTTCGATTTATTCCAGACAGGTGTTATTTCAATACCTTTTTCAGATGCTGCAATTATAGCTTTGAGTTGCGCACCCCCCTGATGACCAAATCTGTCACCAAGACCAATTGAATATTTCCCAAGTGTTTTCATATTTTATCTTTATTAAGTTGTTTAAATAAATATAGTTTTTTGCTCCTTTCCTGTTTCTCTCAGTGGGAAAGGTCACGGTTGCTATCGGGAGGGATAGAGGGTTTTAATTTGTATAGCACATTTAATAAATTACATACAAAGTATTAATAATGATTTTACAAAAAAAAGTCAACATTTTCAGAGGTTGCAACATCAATAGGCAGGTACTCTATTTTATCGGGGATCTTATGTAAGGAAAGGTATTCAAATAATTTTTTAATTCCTTTATAAGTTTGTTCTTCTGGTCTCTGACCTATTAAAAACCTGGTTATACCAGACTTCATATATTTTACATTTAAATCGTGCAGGTCATATCCGATAAGGTTTATTGATTTTAGTCCTTTCTCTTCAAGATAGGAGGCAATCAGATATGATCTGGAACCTGTAAAAAATATTGATCCGATACCCTGATATTTTTTAAGAGCCTTATCGATTGCGATTCCGACGCTTTCAGAAGATGGATCGGATATTGTGATATTTATCTTTTTCCCTTTGTTAATTGTAGGATTTTTGAAATAGCTCAGAAATCCGAGTGTTCGATTATTAAGGTGATGTACATTTTGAATATTTCGAGCAATAGTAACAATAAGAACGTCGCTTTTTTCAGGTGTAATCATATCGATAAGTTGAGCGGCAACCCTTCCGCTCTGGAATATATTTTCACCTACATATGCCATAAAATCAATAGTTTCAATAAAACCATCAATAAACACAAAAGGTATATTCTCCTTATTTAAAAGGGTACAAAATGCGACAGATTCATTTTTAAAAATAGGTGCAAGAAGAACCCCGTCAGGCTTGAGATTTAAAACAATAGTGGCCTTTTTCTGAAAATCATCTTCGCTCTGCAAATCGAATGTAATCTGGCTGAGTGATACAGGAAATGGTTCAAGCTCTCCCATGGCTTTTTTCATTCCAACGGGATGTTTATTCCAGTAAGAGTTGTTTTCGGCAGGTTCAGGAAGAAGAGAAATGAGGTGAAATCGCTTTTTTGATTTCAATACCGAGGCCATTATATTGGGAGAATAGTTTGTCTCCTTAAGTAATTGCCGGACCTTTTGTCTTGTATTTTCAGAAACACCACCTCTCTCATGAATAACTCTGTCGACTGTACCTATTGATACTCCTGCAAGTAGCGCTATATCCTTTATTCTTGCTTTTTTAGAAGGCATGGCGGGAATTATAGTAAATAATCAGAAGATCCTCGAATTTCTAAAGAGGCACAGCCTCTAAGAAATTCGGGACTTCCGTCTTACGTCTTTTTATTCAATAACAACTTTTTTGTTTTTTGGTGCTGCGAAAACGAACATAATTAACCATGCAAGTATATATGCACAGGCTGCAATACCAAACATTACAGTGTATCCTGTTTCAACATGACCTGCTTTCTTGAAGAAGTTAAGAATGTGGCCTGCAAAAATTGAAACAAAAGCACCGCCAATTGCTCCGGACATCCCACCAATACTTGTAACAGAACTTACAACCTTTTTTGGAAATGCATCTGATACTGTGGTGAATATATTTGCTGACCATGCCTGATGAGATGATGCTGCAAGACTTATAAGGCCAACAGCCATCCAGGTACTTACTCCGGCTGATTGTGCGAAGAAGACAGGAGTAACAAGAAGAGCAAAAATCAACATTGTATACTTTCTTGCATTATAAGGAGAGACTCCTTTTTTTATCATGAGGGATGATATCCAACCTCCTCCTATACTGCCGACAGTTGTTGATGTATAGATAACTACCAGTGGAAGTCCAAATGATTTCAGATCAAGACCTGCACCTCTAACGGTTGAAAGCCAGCCTGGGATCCAGAAAAGGTAAAACCACCAGATCGGGTCCGTCAATGCTTTTCCGATAAAGAATACCCAGGTTTGACGGAATTTAAGAAGCTGAAGCCATGGAACCGGTTTTTCAGTTTCGTTTTGTTCATCAACGTCACTTTTGATATAAGCCAGTTCGCCGGCAGATAATTTTCTCTTTTTTTCAGGTAACTCATAAAATAGAAACCAGAGAATAATCCAGATAAAACCTATAGCACCAGTGATAATAAATGCTGCCTGCCATCCCCAGGCGATAATAATTGCCGGAACGGCAATCGGGGCTAAAATTGCTCCTACATTAGTGCCTGAATTAAAGATCCCTGTTGCAAGTGCTCTTTCCTTTTTAGGAAACCATTCTGCAATAGTTTTTATTGCAGCGGGAAAGTTACCCGATTCGCTTATGCCTAAAAGGGCTCTCCAGAATCCGAAACCAATAACTCCCTTGGCAAGAGCGTGCCCCATCGCAGCAATACTCCAGAAAAGAACTGATACTCCGTAACCAATTTTAGTTCCGAATTTATCAATGAGCCTTCCTGCGAGAAGCATTGAAAATCCATAGAACAGCTGAAATATTGTGATAATATTTCCATAAGCAACCTCTCCAATATTAAGGTCACTTTCAAGCAACGGTTTGAGAATACCAATTACTTGACGGTCGAGGTAGTTGATGGTTGTGGCAAAGAAGATCAGTGCACATACTGTCCATCTGTATTTACCGATTTTGATGTTTTCCGTCATGATTATAAGTTAAAAAGGTTAATAATTATACATTATATGTTGAAGAAGAAGTAGATCCACCTCTTCCTGTCCAGTTTGTGTGGAAGAATTCGCCCCGTGGTTTATCCAGACGCTCATAGGTGTGGGCTCCAAAATAATCACGTTGGGCCTGAAGCAGGTTGGCAGGAAGTTTTTCACAGCGATAGCCGTCAAAATAGCCAAGGGCCGATGAGATAGCAGGAATTGGTATTCCATAAGTAGCTGCCGCTGAAACTACATTTCTCCAGCCACTTTGTGCTTTTTCAACTTTATCCGTGAAAAAAGAGTCGAGCAACAGATTGTTAATAGCTGGGTTTTTATCAAAAGCATCTTTAATCTTACTCAGGAAGGCAGAGCGTATAATGCAACCACCCCTCCACATCAGAGCAATACCTCCATAATTGAGCTTCCATTTATACTCTTCGGCAGCTGCTTTCATAAGCGCATAACCCTGAGCATAGGATACTATTTTAGCAGCGTAAAGAGCATCCTTTATATCATTTAGAAATTTAACCTTGTCTCCCGTAAATTTTGCTGAAGGGCCATGAAGTATTTTTGAGGCTTCAACACGTTCACTTTTTTCAGATGACAGACATCTGGAGAATACAGCTTCCCCAATTAGTGTAAGGGGAATACCCAGATCAAGAGCTGCTACTGCAGTCCATTTCCCGGTACCTTTCTGGCCTGCCGTGTCGAGTATTTTATCAACAAGTGGTTTCCCATCTGCGTCTTTATAGCCTAATATATCGCGGGTTATTTCAATCAGATAACTGTCAAGTTCGCCTTTATTCCATTCTTTGAAAATGGCATGCATCTCATCAGCGCTTAGATGCAAAAGATCGCGCATAATCTGATAAGCTTCCGTAATAAGTTGCATATCACCATACTCGATACCATTATGCACCATTTTTACAAAATGACCTGCCCCGTTTTCTCCAACCCATTCGCAGCATGGAGTACCATTATCTACCTTTGCTGATATCGCCTGAAATATAGGTTTAACAATTGGCCAGGCAGCTTTTGATCCACCAGGCATAATTGATGGTCCCAGCAATGCTCCTTCTTCACCTCCTGATACTCCGGTACCGATGTAAAGCAGACCTTTACTTTCTACCATTGCAGTTCTCCTGTTGGTATCAGGGAAATGAGTGTTTCCGCCGTCAATAATAATATCTCCCGGTGAGAGATGGGGGATGAGTGTTTCAATCATATCATCAACAGCGCTTCCGGCTTTTATCAT
>DATCHE010000201.1:0-30087 GCA_036508535.1 Bacteroidales bacterium
ACGGCCTGCCGAAATCAATGAGTTTTGGAAGGATGCTTATCCTGAGATAGACACTATTCCAAATAAGGTCGTTCTGATGCAAAAAGCCGGATATATTCCCGTTGCGACTTTCATCCTGCCTGAAAACTGCTGGACAGAAAATTTCTATGCTCCACAAGTTATGGCTCAGGAGGCCTTCCTGAAGAAATATGCCGGGAATAAAACGGCTGAAGAGTTCATTGCAAGCGAACGCTATGAAACTCAATTATATTACAGGTATAAAGAATATTATGGCTATGTTTTCTATATCGGGAAAAAGATATAAATAGTTAAGAAAGAAGGATTGTTGCTGTTTTTTCAGGACAATCCTTCTATCTATCAAATTAAAACTTTTGCTTGAGAAAATTTAATTTTAAGATCCTTTATCTACAAAAAACTGACTATTCACTATCTGTAAAAATATTATGAGAGTCATAATTCTATTTTATATAATCCTGCAGTTTAGCCAGTTGCAGCAAATATCAGCTCAAAAAACGGATGTATCAACAGAGAAGAATCTGCGTAACCGGATACGTTCCGCACTTTTCATTCCCAATCAGCTGCCTGCTATAGATGGCAAGATTCATGGAAAATTCAATCCAATGCCAGGTGTAATTGCTGAGCGAATTACATATAGTACCCTTCTCGGTTTAAGGGTGACAGCTATACTGTACCTTCCTGACCCAAGGCCAGCCGGAAAGATTCCGGGGTTGATTATCGTAAATGGTCATGGAGGTGATAAATACTCTTATTATGCATATTATTCCGGTATGATATACGCGAAAGGAGGTGCAGCAGTTTTAACGTATGATCCAATAGGAGAAGGTGAACGCAATATCAACCGATTGTCAGGTACAAGAGCGCATGATGTTATACAGGATCCTCCGGAAATGGGTCAGCGTATGGGTGGTTTGATGGTGACAGAGATAATGCAGGCGGTAAGTTATCTTTCACAACGGACTGAGGTTGATGTCAACAGGATCGCTGCATTGAGTTATTCAATGGGATCATTTGTTTTATCTATTGCCGGCGCCATTGATACCCGAATCCATGCTGTGGCGCTTACCGCCGGAGGTAGTCTGGATGGACCCGGGGGCTATTGGGATTCTGGCAAGCAAATGTGTCAGGGGATACCATACAAGTCGTTATCGTTTCTCGGCGATCGTCCGGCAGTAGTTTACTCCCTCAATGCATCCCGTGGACCTACACTGGTTTATAATGGTCTTCAGGATAGTATAGTTCCTGTTTCGAAATCCGGTCCATGGTCGTTTTTTGATGATCTGTATAAACGCACTGCAGAGTATAGAGGCAGTTCAAAAGGATTATCACAGGGAATGCAAAAAATATGTCTGGTTGTCTGATTGTCTTTATGTCTGAAAAAATTAATGCTTCTCATGAGCATCAATTCCATATTGCATGTAGATAGTATGCTCAAGTGTTTTAAGTATCTCTTCCATATATTCAGTTACGGCTCTTACCGATCCCGGGAGAGTATAAATGAGAGTGTTGCCGATTAACCCGGCCACTCCCCTGCTTAAGAGTGCATTGGGCTTGTCAGTGCCATACTTAATCCTGATAAATTCCATAATGCCGGGGATTTCTTTTGTAAGCAAAGGTTTTATCACTTCAACAGTAATATCCCTTGGACCAATTCCTGTCCCTCCGGTAGTGAAAATAATGTTGAAAGTAGATCCTGAAACACTAAGTATGTTACTTAACTCTTCTGCCTCATCAGGTATAATTACCTCAGTGACTGTACATTTCATCTTAAGTGGTTCAAAATATTCCTGAACAAGCTCACTTATTCTTGGACCGCTCAAATCCTCATACTCACCTCTGTAAGCTCTGTCACTAAGTGTTATGATTAAAATTTCAATGTTCTCGGGAACGTTCATATCTTGATCTTTTCGGTTAGACTGATATTGTCGATAACCATTTTTTTATCGACTGCCTTACACATATCATAAACTGTCAGTAAGGCAATACTTACGGCTGTAAGGGCTTCCATTTCGACACCTGTTTTTCCGGTACATCTCACCTCACTTTTAACTAAAACTCCGGTATTGTCTGTTGTAACGTCAACCTTCACACTGTCAAGTACAATATTATGGCACAACGGAATGAGGGAGGAAGTTTGTTTAGCTGCGCTGATTCCGGCTATCTCAGCCACTGTAAGCACATCTCCCTTTTTCATAAGATTCTCCTTAACCAGATTAAGAGTTTCAGCGGCAAGAATTATGTGCCCGCTTGCTTTTGCAATTCGGAGCTGATTCTCCTTCCCGCCTACATCAACCATAACAGCTTTACCTTTGCTGTCGGTATGAGTTAGTTTTTCCATAATTACTATCCTCCGATATTATAAAATGTGCCTGTATCATTCACTGTACCGCATTCTGGTTTTAATTCTACCGCCAGATTAATCGCTTTTTCAAATCCCAGTTCCCTGATATCAAATTCTATATTATTGAATAGACAGGGTTTGAGCTTCCCGTTTGCAGTCAGCCTCAACCTGTTACATCTTTCACAATCGCCACCGGTTCCACCGTCTACCATTCCAAAGTGCCCATGGACAAGATCCATCTGACGTATGTATCTTATTTCCAAATCATTTTCTTTACAAAAAAGGGTTACTCCTTTTGCATTTTCTTCTTCCTTTGAATTAATTATTACACAATTAATTTTTATCGGAAGTAATCCGGCCTTTCTGGCTGCTGCTATTCCTTCAAAAACATTATTTATATTTCCGGTTCGTGTGATCTCGGTAAATCTCTGAGGATCTATAGTATCAAGACTTATATTTACCCTATGGAGACCAGATGATTTTAATTCTTTTGCAAACTCTTTCAGTAGCACCCCGTTTGTTGTCATGGAAAGATCTGCAATCCCCTGAATGTCGGAAATCATTCTTACAAGTGCAGTTACACCCTTTCTTACAAGAGGTTCCCCTCCGGTAATTCTTACTTTAGTGACACCATATTCTACCGCGATTTTTGTAAAGTTTGTTATCTCGTCAAAAGTCAGTATATCAGCATGCTTAAGCAATTGAATGCCCTCTGCCGGCATACAATAGCTGCATCTCAGATTACACCGGTCGGTAACTGAAATTCGTAAATAGTTAATATTTCTGTTAAATCTGTCTAACATTTACCATATCTCCTTTTTTAATAGATTTAATCCCGGGTTTAAGAGCAATAATACCATCAGAATAAGGCAAGGCAGTAATATGAGCTGACCCGTGAAAATCGACAGGTATAACTTCCTTATTTTCATTTATTAATACAGGTATAAGTCCCAGTCTCTCGGAGGATTTTCTCTGATATCTGACCGCCATGGGGAGCATTTGTTCCAAGGGATTCCAGTCGTATCCTGTCATTTTACATATTAAAGGTCTTATCAGCATTTCAAACTGAATGAACGATGAAACAGGATTTCCGGGAAGACCAAAGACAATAACTTCCTGGTGAACACCAAAGATAGTAGGCTTACCCGGCTGTACATTTACCTTATCAAATAATATTTTAACTCCGGCACGGTTCAGAATTGCCGGAACAAAATCAAAATCTCCCATAGAAACACCGCCGGTAATAATAACTATATTGCTCTTGATGATAGCTTTTTTGACAATTTCAAGTGTAAGCTCTTCACTATCAGAAACTATACCATAATTATTACCGGTCCCTCCGGCTCTCGTAACCTGTGCAACCAGCTGATAGGCATTACTGTTACGGATCTTGGAAAAAGATGGCACTTCGTCAGGGTTTACCAGCTCATCTCCGGTACTGATTATAGCAACCACAGGCTTTTTACTCACAAGAACAGAAGTATGTCCTACTGATGCCAATACTGCAATATCCTGAGGTTTAATTAGTTTTCCTTTTTTCAAAACAATATTCCCCCGCTTTACATCTTCTCCCTTTGCAGAAATATTTATTTTTGAATCACTTCTTGTAAATATTATCTTCCCATCCGATAGTTTTTCTGAGTCCTCCACCATAAAGACTATATCGCATCCTTCAGGGACTATTGCTCCGGTCATGATTTTTGAGCACTGATTCTTACCCACCGTTTTTTTTGGCACCTTTCCCGCAGGAATAACTTCCAGAAGTTCGAGATCATTGTGCAAATCGCTTTGGCGACAGGCATATCCATCAACAGCCGAGCGGTTAAACGGAGGCATGTCAGTGTCGCTTGCAATATCTTCAATAAGGATCCGACCACAGGATTCAATAAATGGAATAGCCTCAATACCAGTATTAGAGGCTGATTGCATTACGATTTTGCAGGCTTCTTCAAATGATATCATTGCCATACACAGGTGAATTAATTAGTTTTTCCATCTAAACCCAAAAAAGTCTTTAAAGTCAAAAGTCCATAAAGTCTTAAAACCTGATTCTACCATTAGTTGTATATTAATTCCTCACTTTTGTCTTTTTACTTTTGTCTTTTGTCTTTTGTCTTTAAAGATTCCCATGAAGTGATACAACATCTTTTGATGAGAAACACATCCACACCTCTTGTTGTTCACGCAGGTTTAACGTTTCAAACTCAGATGTTATTATATTAACATAAAATAAATCACCTGCATCAATAACTAATTCTCTGCCAAACCGGGAGGGGATTATCTCTGTAATTTTTCCCTTTATTAAATTGAGTTCTGATTTCTCAGGCATTTCCCGTGAAATGTAAATTGAATCGCTTTTAATAATAAGCAGGCCTTCAGGTTTCGGGTTTTCGCATTCAAATTTTATACATACATTATGTTTTGTAACGCCTGTAAAAATACCATTATCATTCCTGATTTTAACGCTGAAGAAATTCCTTATACCAGCGTATCGGGCAACAAACCTGTTGGAAGGATTTTTAAATACCTCATCAACAGAACCTTCCTGGATAATCCTACCATTATGAATAACTCCAACCCTCTTCGCCAGACTAACAGCGTCGCTGTAATCATGTGTAACATGTATTATTGTCTGACCAGCTTTGTTCAGGCTTCTAAGCAACCGCTTCATGTCATCCTTAAGAGATGCGTCGAGCGATGAAAGAGGCTCATCGAGGAGCAAAAGCCTCGGTGACGTAATGAGTGTTCGTGCCAGAGCTACTCTTTGCTTTTCTCCACCGGAGAGTTTTTCGGTATTTCGTTCCAGCAAATGTTTAATATTCATTGCAGAAGCTGCTTTTTCAACTTTTTCCGCAATCGTACTCTTCCTTATCTTTCTAACCTTTAGCGGATATGCAATATTTCCAAAGACAGTCATATGCGGAAACACAGCATAATCCTGAAAGACAATCCCTATTTTCCGGTCTTGAATTTTCTTTCTTGTAATATCCTCATTATCAAGAATAATAGATCCATTATCAGGATGCTCCAGTCCGGCAATCATCTCCAGAAGCTGAGTTTTTCCAGCTCCTGACCTTCCTAGAAGAACATAATATTGACCTTCAGGTATTTCCAGATTAATATCTTCAAGTGCAAAGTCACCAAGTTTACGATTAATACCTGTCAGTTTCAGCATCAGAAGTAATATGTTTCTCTTTTCTCTTTATTGATATAAGACGCAAAGCTATGAAAAACAGCAATGCAACAAGGATAAAAAATACTGAAGCAGGTCGTGCATAATTCAGTCCGTACGAACTAAAGCGTTCATAAATGAGAACAGGTGCAATCATTGGGTGATATGCAATAATGACTACTGCACCGAATTCGCTCATACCTCTGGCAAACATCATTACGAAACCTGTTGTAATGCTTCGCCATGCGAGAGGAAGTGAAATTGTAAAAAAGACTTTTGAGTGGCTTGCGCCCAGGTTAAGAGCAGCTTTTTCAAGCCGTTCCGGAACAGATGCAAACCCGTCGCGGGCCGCATTTATAAGAAAAGGAACACTTACAAATGCCATTGCAAGAGCTATTCCTGCGGGATGATTTACAAGATCTAGCCCCACGAGAGATGCAGTTTTCCCAAGAAAACCGTCCCGCGAAATAAATCCGAGCAGAGCTATCCCGGCAGCTGTATGAGGCAAAACAACAGGTAAATCAATAATTCCCTGCACCATATTCTTTAGTGGGAAATTTTTCCTGGCAAGAAGCCAGGCAAGAGGGATAGCTCCGGCAGCAAAAAAAAGTGTAGCGGCAAATGATACCCATAATGTTAACCATACGCTGGCATGAACCTCTTTGTCTTTTACTGTTTCAAGAAACTCCTTTCCTCCTGTATGAATGAACATTCCGGCAAGCGGTGCAAGAATGAACAGCAGAACCAATGATGAAAGAATCATCAGAACCCATGTAAATATGCTGTTCCTGTTCATAAATTATCAGAGATTCCGTGTTTTGGACAACTTCTTCACGAGTTGAGCAGGAATCTTATCAACCTGCTCCGTACTAAATGGTATTATTGGTTCCTGTCCGTTAACCTTTAATATATCCATTCCTTCCTGACTAATAATAAAATCGAGAAAATTAATCGCTTCTGCTTTTTGCGGAGCCTTGTCAAGAACTGTGATACTATAATTTATATACTCGCCTGTTACTTTCATTTTTGTACCCGGCTTACTTCCTGCAATATCCATGCTTACTGATGTATAGATGTTGTTCCGTAAAGGATCTGAGAGGTTTATATCTTTTGGAAGTTCAATAAATTTCAGACCATGCTGTATTGCAACTGATTTATACTGAAACATATAATCAATTGCATTCGATTCCATCAGAGCCACAAGATCGACCTCCTTTGGTCTGATGTACTCCTTGTTCTTCAATATCATTTTTTCAGCAAAACCAGGCTGATTATAATATTTTTCGGCAAGCATAAAAGTAAAAACAGTTCTGTATCCGCATGGATCTGAATCGGGGTCGGAACGTCCGTAGATAACATCTTTCTTCTGCAGAATTTCCATCCAGTTTACCGGGTTTATTTCAACTGAGTATTTTGACTCTTGCCGGAAGGCAATAACTATTTCATTTGTTGCAAATCTGATACTCCAGCTGGCATATTCGGGGATAAGAAGCTCATTAATAACAAAATAATCTGACGAAGCCACAATATCACAAGGCTTTTTAAGCTCCGTGATTTTTCTTGCACACGCCAGGCTTCCCGCAGATTCCAATAGAATTTTAGTTCCGGGGTTCTTTTTCTCATACTCCTGTGCAATTTCTTTCAAGGGTACCGAAAGACTACCTGCATGAAATACAATTACCTCTTTAATTTTTACGGATTTGGAATTCCCACAGCCTGTAAAAAATAAAACAGATATAATCAGAATCAGGGATAATTGTCGCATCGGTGTAATTAGTAAATTAATATATGGCATGTGTAGAGACGCAAAATCTTGCGTCTCTACTACGTTATGAATTATGTGTGTTGTGTTTCGAATTATGCGATTTATTGAAAATTTTTGACAACAGCAATAATTTCCGGCAGATCCATACCGATTTTTTTAAGAAAATCGATGGTTGGAACACCGTTATTATTCCATCCGCGACGTTTATATACGGCATCTCTGAGGGATTCATACTGATCCTCCCTGTAGTTCCTGAGAACCTTCATCTTTTCTTCAGTGGTTTTATTTTGGGGATCGAAACCTATTTTTTCCTTAAGTTGCTTATCGTATCGTTCAACGCGCGATTCATATTCCTCGATGGTAACCGGTCCGGCGGCCCTGTAGGGTTGGTTGTCATTGATTCGTTTTCCATAGCCCCGCCTAAGGTTAAATACTCTTTGAAAATTATAGACACGTTCGGAATCTTCTATCATCCGCTTTTTATCAAATGGAAGTCCTGTAACAGCCTTATATATAGTTATATAATTATCGACATGCTCGGGTACCTTAGCCGGCTCATCGCTCAGTGCATTACTCTCAGGTTCAACATCGTTCCACGGCAGCTTGCATAAACCTACAAGTCCAAACCATGTACGGAACATCGGGAAGTAATGAAGAGCCTCCGCCTTATTTTCAAATGTAGGGATCTGGTTATTAACCATATCCATAAAAATAAGCCAGGCCTCGTCGTGTTGCGGACCCTTATTTGTAAGGGCAAATCCTCCCTGCTGAGCAAGAGATTCTTTTGGCATATATTGAGAGTATTCCAGCCCTTTGTTCTCCATTCCTATATCGTTGAGAAATGCAGCGACACCCCATCCGTTTTTGATAAAGAGCTCTTTCATTTTTCGTACACCTGTCCCGGCAATCTTACCAAAACCTTCTCCCCTTGCCAATTGATGAAGCATCTCGAGTGCATCAACTGAGCTACCAAAGTTAAGATCGAGTCCCCCGGTTCTTTCTTTATTAAGAATCCCGTTCTGATAACACTCCATAATAAAAGCTGTAAGTGTACTCCATGTAATAGTACAGATACCATAAGTGTCGCAATAGAAATTCGTTTCAATTATGTAACCCGGATCAAATATTCCGCAGTTTGCTCCTAAACCGGCAGCATTTTCATATTCGGGTCCATCAACAAAAACAACCTGATCTTTATAGGGACCCGTTTTTACTACATAATCGTCAATACCTTTGCTGCACGACATATTACAACCTATCCAGCAGCCATCTGGCACATTCTGAGTAAAATGCTTTTTCCACACAGATGAATCGATCTTAAAAGCATCGGGATGACTTCCATATTTATAGTTCATTACCGGCAGGAGATCATGGTCGTTCATTATCTCCATCAGGTGTGCTGTTCCTGTTTGTCTCATCTGACACTGGCTGTCGTCGAGCTCACGCATCTCCCTGTTAAAACGCTTACCTCGTTGCGTAATAGCGTCAAGATCAACCACATTATTAAGATTCCCTTTAACTCCCGGAATTTTACAAACCAGGGCTTTAATCTTTTTATTCCGGAATACAGATCCTATTCCTCCCCTGCCTGCCTGCTTCAGTCTTACCTTTTTCCGTTTTGAATCATAAAAACTGAAATTGAGCATTCCTATTAGCGAATGGTCAGCCGCAGTGCCGGTTGAAACAATTCCGATAGATTTTTTTTCATTGTCATTATCGGCAAACATTTCCGTCAGCTGTTCGGCAAGAACATGACTATCAATTGCTTCTGCAGGAGCTTCAAATATCTCAACTTTATGGTTTATACCATCAATAAATACTATTACATCTTTTTCAGATTTCCCCTGAATTTCCAAAGCATCAAATCCCGAAAACTTCAGAAAGGGTCCAAAGAATCCACCAACGTTGCTATCCATTACAGAGTCTGTCTGCGGCGATATTGTTACTACGAGTGACTTTCCTGTTCCTGAATACTGTGTTATTCCACCAATCGGGCCTGAAGAAATTATTATCTCATTTTCGGGATCATTCCACTTAGTGTCTGGTTTAGTGGCATCCCATAAAAGCCTGAGGCCATAACCTTTCCCTCCAATAAACTTCTCCTTCATTATAGCCGGCACATCCTTTTCTTTTATTTCTAAAGAACCTACATTAATGTAAAGAATCTTGTCGGTGTAACCTTTAGCCAAAGGAGTCCAGTTATATTCCCATTTCTGAACAGGTTTATGCTGCTCTTTTATTGACTGAATGTCCATCTAACAGGTAATTAGGTTTGTAACTATCAAAGATTTACACACTTCAAAGGTATGACATAAAGATGAGTTATAACATGATAATAATCAATATGCCAGCCTGAACATATCCGAAGGAAGTAATTTGATTGCTTTATTTTTGTAAGTATCTTTATAGTCTGAAAATAATACGGAATGAAAATATTGCTAAATAACCGTGCTGAAGAATTAGAAACAGATAGTATAACTGTTAACGAAATGCTTCTGATGAAAAAATTTTCTTTTAAAATGAGAATCATAATAATAAATGGCGTTTTAGTTACAAAAGACAAGTACGATTCAACAATTATACATGCAGGTGATGATGTTCAGATGCTATATCTCATGAGCGGAGGTTGAAAAATAAGTAGTAGGTTTGTAACATGATATTAAGGTTCAATTATAAAGATAAGATTCCCGCAGTAATACGGAATAAATACATTCTGACTATAATCATTTTCTTTATCTGGATATTACTTTTCGATTCAAATAATCTTATAGCCAGATACAAGGATATGCGTGAGTTGCATAAACTAAAAACAGACAGGGAGTATTTCACAAAACGTATTGAAATTGACAGAAAGAAGCTTCATGAATTAAAAACAGACAATCGCAATCTCGAGAAATTTGCCAGGGAACAATTCCATATGAAGAAACCTGATGAAGATCTGTATATTATTCTTACTCCTGCCGAAGATCGAAAAATTACAAGGAAGAATAATTAGGGTATTTTTCCATCTTCCTGAATTCTAAAAGTAAGTCTATGGTTTTTTTTGAATTGAAGGTCATGCCTGCTTCCTTCACTAATTCTAAAGAGGCAACATCAACAGGCTTCTTTTCAAATATTCCAGTATGTACAAAGTTCAGATACTTAACTATTTTGAACATATTAAACCACCCGAAAAACCTTTTTTCAAATGATGCCGGAGAATTGGTGTTATTCTTTATCTCAATCATTTTTACTAACCACTCTTTTTCATCAATAAATGATTTCAAACCCTGAGGTAGCAGGTTGTAGCATTCCGGTAAACTTTCAGCTTTGCTTTGATAAATATTTTCAATTATTTTGAAAAAAGAGCGAAGTTCCTTAAACGCCAGCAAATTATAAGTAAAAAGTACTGATTGGTTATCTTCCGTTAGTTTCCTTATCGAAGCACCGGTACCGAACGGGACTCTCGTTGAAGCTCTCGGTGAAGGGTATACTGTTGTAGAAATAAGATTAAAATAACCTCCTGAAGGAACCAGCTTCTGAATAAAATAAAAGTCCTCCCCGGCCTGATGTCTGTTCATCCCACCGGTTTTTACATATGCGAGTGCTTTTACTGCAGTAGCAGACCCAACAGTGTGAAATACATAAGGAAAACCTGAAAAGGCCAGACCCTGGAAATAATACCGAAGATGCAACTCATATAAAGTAATATATTTATAGATGCTTTCGGAAAAATCAACACCATTAACAGGATGCTCAAAATAGATTGAACAAGCCGACCTGTCCTTTCTTTTCATTAATTCGTTACAAACAGAAACAAAGTAATTTTGCTCCACCACACAGTCAGCATCTAGGCTCAGGATTATTCCTTCCGGATTATTTATGCAGTCGAAACGTCGTACCGCTTCATCCATTCCTGTTTTTCGGGCAAGACCAACACCCCATCCGGATATAATGGGCCCGGCAATAAATGAAAAAAGCCGGAAGAAACAATTACTATTTTCGCTCTTCCAGCTTTCAATATTTTTTATGGTTAATTCATTATTTTCAAAGCTCTGTGGAGAAGCATTTTCCGGAGCATTCACAACAATTATAACCTCAACTTTACAATCCGGTACACTGCATAACGCAAGTGAATTGAGTAACTTAGAAATACCAGGTTCATCATAGGCAGGAACGACAACAATTATACCTGTCTGTTTATCCGGTGCCTCATTAACTAATTCAGGGAACAATGCCCGTTGGTTTAAATAGGTCGAGGCAAAACCCATTTGCATTTACTTTTTTTCTGTCTTATACTTTTTGTTTAAAGCATCAAGCACATTTTGAGTAATATCCAGAGAAGCCTCACTGTACAATACTACACTGCCAAAGCTTTTCCCAAGGATGAACTGATAATTGTAAACAGACTTGTTTTCATCCAGAAATTTGGTGATGTATTCGAGCACCTGCCGGTTCATTACCTGTTCTTCCTCCATAAGATTTGATTGCAATTTATCGCGAAGAGCAACCAGCTCCTGCTGCTGCACACCAAGCGCTTGCTCCATTTCCGCTGCAGTAGCTCTGGTTATCAATCCTTTAGAAACCTTATCCTGATAATCTTTTCCTGCTTTTTCATATTGAGTTCCCTTTGCCGTAAGTTCTGCTTCAGCGCTTTTCTGCTTTGTCAGCAGGTTATTTCTTCCATCGAAAAACATATCAAATTTGAAAATAATTGAATCGATATTTACATAAGCAATCCCCCCCACAGGTAAGCTTTTTGTATTACCTGATAAATTGCTGCCTGTACTTTTTTTATTTCCTGAAAAATGCAAATAATAAAGACCTATTACTGCAATAAACAGAATTGAATAGAGAACTATAGATAATTTCTTCATTGCAAATTATATTTTTGATAATTATTAGTAAGTCGCAAATATAAACAAATTAATAAATGAGACTAACTCAGATAAATAATTTTTGGATTAGAATTCCGGACAAGGTATTGCTCTTATTCGTTTCCGTTGTGCTCCTATTGATAAATTATTAAATTTATAAACCAGGGAAATTTCATGCGCACCCCCTGTGGAACTTATAAGGTTAGAAATAGTAAAATCGTAACTGTATCCGATCTGCAACTGGTTGGTTTTAATTCCCACCAACCCAATTATTGCATCACCAGCCTGTGAAGTAACAAATGGTATACCCCGATACCATAATCCAAAAACGAGTGGGTCTTTATAATAGTACAAACCTAAATCAGTCTGGTAGTATTTCCCTTGTCTTTGAAAATTCATTGCGACTGACATGACCTCCTGAATTTTTTGCCGCAAACGTGTTTTTTTCAGAATCTGAGCTCCTCCATAAAGGTTGAACTTTACCGGTACGGTAGTATTATCACCATAAAATGAGGTATTGGGGGCCAGAAGATGGTCGAGTGTAAAACCAGCCCAAATCCTTTGATTATAAACAAGCGCAGAAGTAGCGAAGTCTACATCAGCTACATTATCGAAAGATGGGGGAACGTTGGATGGAACACTCCCGCTACCTGTCATCTGGCTACTCCAAAGAAGTTTACCTATATCAAGTCCGAGGTAATAGAATTTAAAGTTTACACCTGGTCTTACATGCCATTCCTTGTTGATGTTGAAATCGTATGAATAAAGTAAACCGATATTTGTTGTACTTAGATTTCCTGATCCCGCTACATCATAAGTTGCCAGAATACCAAAACCTGAATTAAAACTTGGCATTGCTTTATCGAATGAAATGCTGTAAGTACGATAAACCCCTGGTATAGCCGGCCATTGATCCCTTATGTTCATTGCGAACCTGTATTCTTCAGACGCTCCTGCAAATGATGGTGAAAGGTATAAAGGATTAGAATAAAACTGGGAGAATGTAGGATCCTGACCAAAGGTATCAAATACAATTACAAATGAGGATATGAGTAAATATATAGCCCGCTTTATCAAGATCGATACCTTTATGTTTACTCCGACGAAAATAATGAATTGTAGTTGAAATACATTACATTTTTACGAATTTTATCATAATATTGGCAATGTGCTGCTATTATTTTAATAAACAGCAAAAATATTTAGACGAAAGGCCTAAAATATTTGATGAATGAAAATGAGAGGACTTGAGCCTGTTTTTAACCAAATCAATGTCAGTATCTGAAAAGAGTAACATCACCTGTTTTTATAAATGGCTCTCCGTTTCTGAAATTTCCTCTGACTTTCCATATATAAACCCCGGGTTCACTAAACTGACCCTTAAAATAACCATCCCAACCGATATTTATATCATTGCTTTCGAAAATCAGGATTCCCAACCGGCTGAAAATCTTTAACTGATAGTCGGATACGCCAGAAAAAACAGGATGAAAAACCTGAGAAGCTTCATCGCTTTTAGCAGAATAATAACCACCTGTTGGTCCCTGTGCATTAGGGATAAATGCATTAGGAAAATTGATAAAAAATTCAGAACCTGAGTAAGCATTCCTTACAGTTATAGAATCCGTACAACCATAATCCGATGTTACTACGAGCCGAACATTGTAATTTCCAGACTTGTAATATTTATGCATTGGTTCAAAAAGTTCTGAGGAGTTTCCATCACCAAAATCCCAGTCAAAATGAATTGCATTTGTGGTATAGTTATAAAAGTGGATTTCATCTTTAGGGAGGATTGCATTATCCGGAAAAATTTCAAATCTGGCCTGCGGTTTAGGATATACTGTAATGGTAATAGACGACGTTGCCTTAATACTATCTGAGCTAAACACATTAAGAACGACTTTATAATCCCCCTCAATATCAAAAATCCATTTCGGATTCTTTTCAGTTGAATAGCCACCGTCACCAAATGTCCATCTGCAAGAGTCCGAAGTATTTGTTTTACTATTAAAACTCAAATTCAAAGGAGCACAACCTTCTGTAGCAGATGCTCCAAATAATACATCAGCAGTTTTCAAACCTGCCTGTAGTTTGTTCATTTCGGGCGAGGATCCGGTTAATAAGACCTTTTTCGACTGTGATTCATTTACAGCGGTAATCGAAACGATATTATTTTCTGGTAAGTCGCTTTTCTGAAAAGGTATTTTTTTAGTCACAGCCTTTAGTCTTAGTGCAGGCTTGGTTTTCATAACTGTAACAGGACTCTTAGTTACAGTGTCTGGATTTTGAACTTCAGATGAAATAACAATATTTTTTGTATTTTCTTTAATTACCGGAAGGCCAATTTCAGTAGGAGCATTGAACAGAGGATTACTCTCTGAACTAGTTTTCCCCTTAGAAATAATTATAATAGAAGTAATTACTGTAACCAGAATAGCTCCAACGTAGTAGATATTAAACCGGGCAGGATTAAAACGCAGGAATTCCTTTCGGGCCTGGGCTTTCATCAGATTTACCCCAACAGAAGCATCAGGAATAGCCTCAGCATCTCCAAGCTTCTGCCTGAATAATTCCCTTACGCTCATATCTTGTTTATTCTTCTTCACTATTTATCTATTCCAAAATTCCAATCTTTTTTCATAAAAACTATTCCATTATTCCTTTGTTTCTTTGCCCACTGCCCCCTAAATGGGGTTCTCCTAATATTCGAATATATCATCCGTTCTCAGTGTAGCTACTCTTCATTCTGCCAAGCTTTTCAAGTTTATCTCTTATTACGGCTTTCGCTCTGCTATACTGCGATTTCGAGGTATTAGTATCAACTCCGAGTATTTCAGCAATCTCTTTATGTTTATACCCCTCAACAGCGTAAAGGTTAAAAACCATCCTGTAGCCTGTAGGTAACTCATTCAGAACTTTGAAGAGCTCCTCTGATGTAAAAAAGTCCTCCTCAAAACTTGTCACTCCGGTTTCAGTCGACACATACTCCTCAATATCAACGTGATATCTGTATTTCAGATTTTTATGATAATGAGTAATGGCCGTGTTGACAGCAATTTTTCTCATCCAACCTATAAAAGAACCAGTTCCTGAAAAATCTTTTACACTCGCAAATATCTTCAAAAAACTATCCTGTAAAATATCTTCAGCTTCAGTTTTATCTGTTGAATATCTCAGACAAACTCCAAGCAGGAATCGAGAATACCTATCGTACAGTACTTGTTGCGCCTTTCTTTCATGATTAGCGCACCCTTCAATTATTTGCTTGTCGCTCATCATAAACTGAAGACATTTTTAAGACATAACAATGAAAAAAATGGTTGCATTAACTGAAAAATTTATTCAAAATAAATAAATTCATGCTTTTATCCTGCTTTCTTAATGACAAAGGTCATTAAAAAATGTATTAGAATCAGTTTTATTAGCACTTTTATAAAAGAAATTTATTACAACAGAAATAAGCTAATATTATGTTCAACAAATTAATTGCAGCGATACTGCCATTTTTCCCCAAAAAATTTATCTGGATATTTTCAAAATCTTATATATCCGGAGAAACTATTGAAGATGCTATGAGGGTATCCAAAGACCTGAACAGTAAAAAGATAAAAGTGACACTTGATATTCTGGGAGAATTCATTGAAACTCCTGAAGAAGCCGAATCTAATAAGAAAGAATATCTGAATCTCATAGACGTTTCTCATAAGAATGAGATTGATGGGAATTTCTCTCTTAAGCCCACAAGTTTCGGTCTATTGTTCGATAAGAATCTATGCTTTAACCACATTCTCGAAATAGTTGCAAAAGCTGGTTCATACAACAGTTTTATCAGAATTGATATGGAGGACTCTCCATCTACGGATCTTGAAATTGAATTATTCCGTAAACTGAAAGCTGAGTTTCCCCGAAATGTGGGACTGGTTGTTCAGGCATATTTAAAAAGAACTTTAAGAGACATTGAGCAGTTGAATGATCTTAATACTTCCGAAATTCCGATAAACTTCAGACTTTGCAAAGGAATCTATATTGAACCAGCTGCAATAGCTTATAAAAAATATGAGGAGATCAACCAGCATTATCTGGAGGACCTCGAATACATGTTCCGGAATAAAATATATGTTGGTATTGCAACACACGACAAACCGCTTGTGGAAGGAGCTTACAAGCTTATTGAAAAATATAATATTCCAAAGAATATGTACGAATTCCAGATGCTTTACGGAGTTACGCCAAAGCTTCGTGAAAGTATTCTAAATGGAGGACATACAATGAGAGTATATGTTCCATACGGAAAACAATGGTTTGGATACTCAACCCGCCGGCTAAAGGAAAATCCGAAGATGGCGAGCCATATTATGAAAGCAGTATTTTATAAGGGATAATCGACACGACACACGACTCACGACTAAAGGAAGAATTGGAGAAGGGGAGATTCTTACTCTGTGTAACTCCGTGTTAACTCCATAATACTCCGTGGTTTAAAAAAATAAAAAATCTCTCTTTCTCCACTTCTCCCCCTCTCCTCTTCTTACCTTAATACTTTCTCTTATTCAGTGTTTCAAGATATTTTTGCTGGATCAGGTCCACTTCCTGATTTGTCAAATCAGGGGAGAAAGGTGGAGGTTCCTCAGGTACCCCTTTTATAAGAAGATAAACGGCCGGAGCTATTAATAATGGATTAAAACCGATAATTCTGTCGGATGGAATTCCTCCTTTTTCAAATGCATTTACTTTATACTGCTGTTTTAGCAGTGCGTAATTGTCAGCAGGATTGCCAAGACTCCCCTGACTATTTTTGGCCTGGTATGCAGATGCAGCAACATTGTATCTTGCATTCTCAAAGTCGACAGAAGTTTTACTTTTGGCATTCAAAATATCTGATCTCAGGTTTGTAAACTTCGGAATAATAATTACCTCACTAATAGGAATAGTATCGCTACTCAGGTAAACTCCACTAATGAAGTCTAATCCTTTTAGTGTATCATTTACATTAAATATTACCGGCTTATAACCTAGACTTTTAAATATAACTATATCATTCTTAGCTACATAAAAAGAAAAATTTCCATTGTTTCCACTTATGCGGGAATTTACACCGTTAATTGTAATCTGAGGATTGTTAATAGGTAAAAAAGTAGATGCATCTTTAACTAATCCACGAAAAAGAATCTTCTTCTCCACATTTCCGTTTCCCTGCGAGAAACCTGCGTTAAGAATGCAGAGTATTGAAAAAAGACAGAGGAAACTGCGTTTTAACATTTTAATTCAGATTATAACTTAATTATCAGCTCTTTTAAGTTCCGCTTTGGAACATGGTGGTTATTCGAACTATCCCTGAAGTATTTAACGTCGTCATTTTTAATGTTGTCAATTATAACCTTCTCAATTGGTTTTCCCAACGCAAGAACTAAAAGTACCTCAAACTTATCAGGGATCCTCAACTCACTAATCAGCTCCTCCCTTTTTATTGAAGCGATAATGCAACCTCCAAGTCCTGCTTCACTCGCCCCAAGCATAATGCTTTGAGCAGCAATTCCATGGTCAATACCAAATACTTCTGTTATTGATTTGTCGCCTAATACTATAATGTAGGCTGAAGGTCTTTCACCCTTATCCGGCCCTGCCCAATCCTCCAGATAGCCTGCCCACAGAAGCGATGGAAAAACCCTTTCACAATCTGCAGGTGAATTATAAATCAGGAATTTCAGAGGCTGTCTGTTTGCGCCACTGGCCGATAATCGGGCAAGATCAATAAGGTTTTCAAGAGTTCCTGAATCGATACTGTGTGATTCTTCGAAACGTCTGTAGGATCTTGTTTTACGAATTAAATCTTTTAGATACATTTTTGAATATTTTTAAGAGAAGTACAAATGATTAAAAAGGGGAATAGTTTTAAAATACTCTCCTAAACAAAGTAAACCAATCAGAAACGACTCGCTACAAGATCCCAATCTACGATCTCCCAGAATGATTTAATGTAATCGGGACGCTTATTTCTATAATCAATATAATATGCATGTTCCCACACATCACAGGTCATAAGTGGCTTAAGACCTTTCCGTAATGGATTACCTGCGTTCGATTCCTGAATGATTTGTAAAGTCCCATCTTCTTTTTTCACCAGCCATGCCCAACCTGCTCCGAAAAGCGTAGCTGCTGCTTTAGTGAATTGCTCCTTAAATGCATCAAATGATCCGAATGATGCATTTAGTGAATCAGAGAGAGCGCCACCCGGGGTTTTTCTTCCTTTTTGAGCAAAGGCTTCAAAATAAAATGTGTGGTTCCAAACCTGAGCAGCATTATTATAAATGCCACCTTCAGCTTTTTTAATGATTGTTTCAAGATCAGCTTTCTCAAACTCAGTACCAGGAATGAGTCCGTTCAGATTATTTACATAAGCCTGATGATGTTTACCATAATGGTAATCAAGCGTTTCCTCACTAATGAAAGGAACAAGTGCGTTTAACTTGTACGGAAGTTTTGGTAGTTCAAATGCCATGACAGATATTTTTTAAGTTAATGCTTTCAATATTTAAACAATAAATTATTGAGTATGTTCAAATTTAGCATTTTTATGGCTGAACTCAACTATATCAGGTAAGAAAAATCCTCCCGGGCATTATAGGGATAACCTCTTTTTCTCTTGCAAATCTAAATAAAGTATCAATTGCTTCTCTCCCCTTGCAACCAAGGTTCAGGGTATACTCATTAACAAAAAGCTTAATATGCTTGTTCATCACCGCACTGTCCATCTCTTTTGCGTTCCCGGAAACAAAATCGAACGAAGCAAATGAATCTTTGTAGGCGTACTCGAGGCTTCTTCTGACTACACGATTTACCTTAAGTGCTAAATTCTCAGGTACTTTCCGGTTTATAACAATTGCTCCAAGGGGTATAGGCATACCTGAAAGCTTCTCCCAATACTCTCCCATATCTGCTATTTTATGCAATCCCTTTTTATAATATGTAAATCTCGTTTCATGAATAATGAGACCTGCATCCACCTCTTCATTCAAAAGTGCATTCTCAATATCAGAAAAAAGATACTCAGTTTTATTAAGTGCCTCGGGCCAGGCAATACTTAAGAGGAGATTTGCAGTTGTGTATTTGCCAGGTATTGCTATTCGTGCACCAGCAAGTTCAGATGGTTGTAAAATTCGCTTGCTTATAAGTAAGGGACCGTTTTTATGTCCCAGGGCGCTTCCCGAATCAAGTATTAGATAGTTATCGGCAACATATGCATAGGCATGGTAACTCATTTTCGTGATATCTACTTCCGATGCAAAGGCCTTTCTGTTCAGCTCTTCAACATCTGCAAGAAAATAATCAAACTCCAACCCCTCTGTATCAATTCTCCCATGAACCATTGCATCGAAAATAAATGTATCGTTCGGGCATGGTGAGAAACCCAATGTTAATTTCATCTCTTCACTCCAGTCTAATTATTACTTCGTTAAGCTTTTCCGACAGATTATCAAGTGCAAGAGTAATATTCCAATTGCTTTTATTTCGGGGTTCAACCCTGTTCGAAATTGCCCTGAGAGCCAGAAAAGGTATATTTTCTTTTGCGCAAATATAGAAAAAAGTTGCACCTTCCATCGTTTCAATGTCAGGATTAAATTTTTTTAATAGTTTAAGCCTTGTACTATCTGAGCCCGTAGCTGTATTTACTGTTATAGCCCTTGCCGGTTTTAAAATGGTTATCATCTTAGCGCTATACGTGCTATCGGCAGGAAGAAGACCATTTTTGAATGGACTCTCATCGAAACCTGTCAATCCTGCCTCAAAAAGGGTTTGGAAATCATCCCCGTCTTCAATTCCGGCATCTGCAAAACAATCGGATATGGGTGCTACAATATCTCCGATCCTGTAGTCATCCTTATAACTTCCGGCGATTCCGGCATTAATTGCCAGATCAGGCTTGCCATTAACAGAAATCCATTGTTTCATTGCCCATGCTGTTGAGATAGATCCTACACCGGCTATCAGAAGGTTTATCTCTATGTTACCAATACGATATCCACCCGGAACAGAAATCAATCCTTCGATTTTTTTCAGAGCTCCGGCTTCAATATCAGTAGCTGTAACAAATAATATCTTAAATGGCATAACAGAATCTAAACCCATTAATAATAAGCAGCTGGCAAATATATTGCTTTTATGAATTAAAAAGATCAAAATTATTGGCTAATATTGTAGAACAAATGAATCGAACTATGATTTATCTGACCCGCAGAGAAAGATTCTGTGCAGCACACAGGATGTTCAGACAAGACTGGTCCAATGAGGTTAATTATAAAGTATTTGGAAAGTGTTCTAATCCAAACTGGCACGGGCACAACTATATTTTATGGGTAACAATAAAAGGGGAACCTTCAAAAGAACATGGGTTTGTAATGAATATTAATATTCTGAAGCAGATAATTCTGGATCGAATAATTACCAAGATTGATCATAAAAATATTAATCTTGAAGTTGACTTTATGAAAGACAAAATTGCAACAACTGAAAATCTGGCTGTTGCAATTTGGGATGAGCTAAAACCTTCCGTTGAAAAGGAAGGCGCAGTGCTCCATTGTATCAAAATTGAAGAAACTGAAAATAATTCAATAGAATATTATGGCTAACACAATTGAAAAGATTAACGACGGGTCAGGAAAAGTGAGTAATGGTTACAATAAGATTGAAACATGGGATGCTGAAAATATTGAAGAATTATCGACTATTTACCATCGGGTTCTCGAACTAATAGGAGAAGATCCAAAAAGAGAAGGGCTTTTGCGTACTCCCCTAAGGGTCGCAAAATCGATGAAATTCCTTACTAACGGATACAATATGAACCCGGAGGAAATCCTTAAATCGGCCATGTTTAAAGAGGAATATAAACAGATGGTAATTGTGAAAGATATTGATCTTTATTCTATGTGCGAACATCACATGTTACCTTTCTTCGGAAAAGCGCACGTGGCATATATCCCTGATGGTTATATCACCGGGCTGAGTAAGATTGCCCGTGTTGTAGAAGCATATTCACGAAGGCTTCAGGTTCAGGAGAGACTCACCACACAAATAAGAAACTGCATTCAGGAAACGCTTCATCCTCTGGGAGTTGCAGTTGTTATTGAAGCTCAGCATATGTGTATGCAAATAAGGGGTGTTCAAAAACAAAATTCTGTTACCACAACTTCTGCTTTTACCGGTATCTTTCTCGAACAGCTTAATACCCGTGAAGAATTTGTACACCTGATCGGGACAAAGCTTCATTAGGATTTTTTTTATACTTTTGACCGGTTTTGTTAAGTATATCAAATTAAAACTTTAATTATGAAAGCATACGTATTCCCGGGTCAGGGAGCGCAGTTTATCGGTATGGGAAAAGATCTTTATGACAAATCACCCATTGCCAATGAAATGTTCGAAAAAGCAAACTCAATTCTTGGATTCCGGATTACAGATCTCATGTTTGCCGGGACAGATGAAGATCTGAAGCAAACCAAAGTAACGCAACCTGCCATCTTTCTTCATTCAACTATACTAGCATCTGTTCTTGGAGAATCCTTTAAACCCGATATGGTTGCCGGCCATTCGCTTGGAGAGTTTTCTTCTCTTGTTGCCAACAAAACGTTATCATTCGAAGACGGACTATTATTGGTGTCAAAAAGAGCAAAAGCAATGCAGAAAGCCTGCGAAAAATCTCCATCAACTATGGCAGCAATTCTTGGACTTGATGATAAAATTGTTGAGGAGGTTTGCGCATCTATAAATGATGTGGTAGTTCCTGCTAATTATAATAGTCCGGGACAGATTGTGATATCAGGCACAAATGAAGGTATTGATAAAGCAATTGAGATGCTCAAAGAAAAAGGAGCCAAAAGAGCTATGAAGTTGTCAGTTGGCGGCGCTTTTCATTCACCGTTAATGGAACCGGCCCGTAAAGAACTTGAGGAAGCTATCAAAGCAACAAAATTCGCCAAACCAATTTGCCCGGTATATCAGAATGTTAATGCTAAACCATCTTTGGATCCGGAAATCATAAAATCAAACCTTGTTTTACAATTGACATCACCGGTATGGTGGACTCAAACAGTATTAAATATGATTTCAAATGGGGCAACATCATTTGTTGAAGTTGGCCCGGGTAACGTTTTGCAGGGTCTGATAAAAAAGGCAAATAAGGATGTTATAACTGAAGGGGCTGCTTTCTGATAACAAGGATATTATCAGGCTTAGAACCACCTCCCCCCTTCGGGGTACTCCTCCTTAAGAAAGGAGGAGAAAATGATATATTAATAATCTTCGTTCTCCCCTCTCCCCGTCATTTCTTCCGTGTGCCGTGTGTCGTGCGTCTTGCACCCCTTGCGCCGTTGCGCCTTTTCTTATACCGGTTTCAGAATCACCCCCCGGTGCTTTTTCCCGTCAATCATAATTTCCAGAGGATCCTTAAATCTGACATGCCTGATATAGCTGTCTTCATATACGACTTCAAGCTTATTCAGAAATTCAACATCATAATAACCTTCATTAATGTAAGGGTTAACGGTGAAATAACCTACCCGGAATGATGTAAGATTCTGAAAGAAATGTGTTCCCTGACTGGGATCTATCCTATAATTCTTTAAGCCCGATTCAATAATTATTCTGGCCGCTGAAATCTGAGCCCATTTAACAGGGATCCCCAGCCAAGGATCCGCTGATCCCCATCGTCCGGGACCAATAAGAACATAACCTTTACTCTCTTTTACAAACGTAGCATTTATCTTCTCAATCTCGAGAGAGACTCTTTTATTATTTGCAGCACTAAAAGATTCGGGCTTAATATAAACAATATCGTAAATTCCTTTAAAAACCCCATTCCCAAGGGCCGATTCCGAGTATATAATTGTTTGTTCTTTTTCAATATGATCAATGTTGATAGTATGAGTTTCCTCTGTATGGACAATCGGCCGGATCTGTAGAAAATTGAATATTTTCGGAGAGCCGGCGGGTGTTTCAAGATTAACAGCAAACTCAATTTCAATCGGGTTATTCATCTCCTTCTGCCCAAGTTCAAGAAGTGTACTTAAAATTTCGGCTAAAGGAAAAATCTTGTGCTGCAGTATATTGGTAAACGTGATTACCCTTTTACCTGATTGAATTATTCCATCACGAAGGACATTGTTATTTCTGTCATAAGTAGAAGCCACAAATTTCAGAGCAGCCTCATTGTTCATATCCTTAATATTAATTTTAAGGATGTTAACGCCATCATCAGTAGAAGGAATAAAACTATTGATATTCAGATCGAGAGCATAAAACTCCTTCTGAGTATCTCTTAAAGCAGCTTCAGGTGAAGAAAGCTGAAGTATTTTCCTTGGGTGTTTAGGTGAAAACCTTAAAGATATTCCACCTTCAACAATCATTTTGCCAAGTCCAAAGGCAATATTCACTATACCATCTTCAGCTTTTTCAGAACCGATAGGATAGTAATTGATAGATCGAGCTACTCCTGAGATAGTCGGATAATAGATTCCCTCATGACTGTTTCCACAAACCTCCTGCAATATTATCCCCATTTTTTCTTCATCTATTACATTAGCCGTAGCTGTCATATATGCTTTACTGGCTTTGTAATAAACTGATGCGTATACTTCCTTAATTGCATCAGATAACATCTTCACCATCTGTTTATTATCCTCAAGTCTCGGTATCATATAGGTCGAATAGATACCAGCAAAAGGCTGATAGTGGGAATCTTCAAGTTTACTGGAAGAACGAACTGCAATCGGGTAGTTTCTTGAAACGGCTAGGAAGGCATAGAAATCCTGGTAAACATGCCCGGGGAGTTCCGCATTGACAAACCTGTTAAGGATCTCATCATCGGAGAGGTCTGAGAGAGCTATTGAATAGAGATTATTCTGATCCATGAACTCATCGAAGATGTCGGTGCTTAAAACAACTGTTCGCGGGATAGTAATAAGTACATCAGGATATTTATTGAACAGTTTATTGTTTTTGATAATACGGTTGATGAAAGCCAGTCCCCTTGCTTTTCCTCCGATAGACCCCTCTCCTATACGCGAAAATATCTGGTATTCATCAAAGCTTGTTTTATCAAACTTAGCAATGACCCCTCTCCCTTTGCCAAGACGAAAGCTGGAGATTGCCACATATAGGAATCTCCTCATTTCATCCATCGATTCAAAATCTTCTCTGTTGATATACTTGAACATCTGGGCGACAGGAAACAACGCTCTGGCATTTAACCATTTGGAAAAATGGTTACGGGAGGCATGGTATTCGAGAGAACTATCGGGGATGGTAAGTAATTTCTGCTGAAGGCTCTGAAGATCTGTGGCTATAGCTATAGGTTCCATTGTATCAGGATTCCTAAAAACAAACGGACCAAAAGCCAGATTCTGGATAATAAAGTTCCTTAGCTCGAGAGATAATGATTTGGAATACTTATTTATAAATCCTGCTCCTAAATCTTCTGCAACTTTCTTGTGAATAGTACTTGATGACTGAATCAAAAAGGGTACTTTGTCATCATCTGCCATAACCACTTTGCAAAGCTCAATCCCGGCATTTTCATCGTTAACACCATCCCGCTTGTAACTTATATCTGAAATAACTCCCAGAACATTATATTTATACTTTTTGTAAAGTTCCGCAGCATCGTTGAAGTTATTTGCAAGTAAGATTTTGGGTCTTCCTCTCATCTTAAGCATCCTTTGATGTTCATTAAGCGCTTCGCGCTGAAAATCAAGTGATTGCAAAAGTATTATTCTATAAATATTCGGAAGGTATGAAGATATATATCTTATGGAATTTTCAACAAGAATAATAGCCTGAACTCCAATATTTTCTATATCATAATCTGCATTCATGTTGTCCTCAATAAGCTTTATTATTGCGAGTATAAGAGATGCATCCCCGAGCCAGCAGAAAACATAATCGATAGCGCTCAGATCCTCCCCCTCAAGCCGAAGAGAAACTTCTCTGGAAAAATAGGTAAGAACCACAATAGGTATATTTTCATACTTGGATTTAATTCTTTTAGCAAGTGCAAAAACATCAGTCCCCTTCAGGCTCAACATAGAAATAACCAGATCAATATTACCATCCTGAAGTATTTTGAATGCATCCTCAGCATTGTCGGTTTGTACAAATGTAGGTGGATATCGTAAATTAAGAGAAGCGTATTCATTAAATATCTGCTCATCAATCCTTCCATCCTCCTCGAGCATATAATTATCATAATTACTGCATATTACAAGGACACGATGAATACGTTTCTGCATCAGAAGATCAAAGGATGTATCCGTAAAATCGTATTTCTGAAGATCAATTATTCCTTCAATAATAGTCATAAATTCTGCTTTTTATTAGTTCAGGGAGATTACAGCCATCCCTTTTTTCCCATCCATGCGTATAAGAAGTGGCTTTTCAAATCTTATATGCCGGAAATATTTCCCCGTTTCGATAACATTTTGTTTTTTAAGCTTTTCCCAGATAATTGATCCATCATTTGAACTTTCATTAATCGAGAAATATCCAACATTCATTGAGGTTACATTATGAAAGAAATGTGAGCCAAGCGATGCATCAAGGTGAAAATCGGGTAAACTGACTTCAACAATTACTTTAGCATTTGATATTTGAGGCCAGGCTACAGGGATTCCCAGAAATCGGTCTTTTGTACCCCACCTTCCCGGCCCAATAAGAACATAGCGGAGGTTTTCCTTCAGCATTTTTTCGTTCATTTTGTCAATTTCCTCTGCCATGTCATTGGTTAACATGTTGTTAAATTTCTCGGGTTCTACATATATAAGGTCTACAATATCGTTGATAACTCCATTTCCCATACTTTTATTTGTTACAAGTAACAAGTTGTCATTATAAATGCTTTCAGGATCAACAGTGTAACCCGCTCCGCTACCAACCAGTGGCTTTATCTGTAAAAGATAGAACGAAGCGAATCCATTTTCATCTTTTGTAAGATCAACTGCGAACTCAATCTCAACCGGAGTGCCAAATGCTTCTGAAACAACATCTAAAACAACTTTTAAAGTTGGCGCAAGGGGTACAAAATCATATTTTAAAATGTCTGCGAAATTAATTACCCGTGGTCCATTTACATCCAGTCCGGGAATAATTGTATCATTATCATTGTTAAACACTGAAGCAGAGTGCTTTATTGTGCCATGCTTCTCAGCATGACTAATATCAAGTGTAACAAGACCTGCATTTTCACCATCGAGAAGGTTCAGTTCTTTTTTTGCCATATCAACAGCATAGAAACTAACCTGAGAGTTTTTATAAAGGTCTTTGTGGGAGATGATATCCAGAGCCGGGTAAGCTGGGGAGAAACGGAATGCTCTACCCCCCTCAACTACGTACTGTCCAAGTCCGACGGCGATAACGGCAAAACCATCCGGCGGTGTCATGTGAGCAACGGGATAAAAATTGAATGATTGCGCAGTTCCGCTTATATGCGGGTAGAAGGCATCTTCAAACCTGTTCCCTACAACCTCCTGAATTACAATGGCCATCTTCTCCTGCTCAACTTTGTAGTTAATAGCTTCAAAATATGTTCTGGCATTCTTTGAATATATTGAGGAGAATACAAGTTTTATGGCTTCCGATAACTGCTTAAATCTGATATCGGGATCCGGGTTATTATTTGGCAGCAGATAGGTACCAAATATGCCGGAAAATGGCTGACTCATTGAGTCTTCGAACAAACTTGATGATCGTACTGCCAATGGTTTATTAATAAGTCTTATAAATATCTTAAGTTTTTTTTCAAGTGTATAACTCAGACTTCCTTCAAAAAATAATTTTTGAAGTTTATCAAAATCTTTCTCTTCTTTTACTTTGTCCCACAAATGATTTCGTTCCATAAAGATATCAAATTCATCCGTTCCTATAATAGCGGTAACAGGAGTTTTGATATTTATACCAAATAAAAGACGACCTAGTTCAAAGCTGTATATCAGTGTATTCACAAATGCCAGACCACGACCTTTACCACCAAGAGAACCGCTTGACAAGCTAACCACATTTGTCTCATCAATTACTGCCGCTTCATCAAAATTTACCACCTTCCCTTTGTTCATTTCTCTCCTTCGCTTGCGAATAATATCGATCAGGAATTCACGTAGTTCCCTGAGACTGTTGAAATCTGATACCCTTATAGGGTTTATCATTTTGGCTATTTTCACTTCACCTCTGGCCATCAGCCAAAGAGAGAAATGATTTTTCATAGAATGATAAACAAGAGAATCTTCAGGTACAGTTTGAAGGTAAGCTTCAAACTCCTTCATGGATTTGGCAACTGCAATTTGTCGACCGTTGGTATCTCTGTAAACGAAGTGGCCAAAGCCAAGATAGTAATTGATAAATGACTTAAGGTCCTGTAGAAGGCTTTCAGAGTTTTTATTTATGAAATTTGATTTAAGTATATGAGCATATCTTGAGTTTTCAGGATCTGACGACTGTAGTACGGAGGGAAGATTTGGGAGGTCCTTTTTAATATGCTGAATAAGGTCGAATCCCGCAGTATCATTCAAAACACCGTTTTTAGGAAAGCGCATATCAGAAATAACGCATAACAAACTGTCTTTATATTTATTATATATTGTAAGAGAGTCTTCATAATTTGAAGCCAGAAGAATTTTAGGTCTGGCTCTCAGTTTAAGAACTTTATACAATTCATCAGTAGAAACATCTTCTATAAGGTTCTTAGTCTGTTCCATCACCAGCGTATAAAGCATTGGCAGGTAACTGGAATAATATTCTGCAGAGTCCTCAACAATCAAAATAACTCTTGTGAGTCCTTTTTTTGTATCATTATCTACGTTTACTCTGTCTTCCAGAAGCTTAACCATTGCAAAAAACACCTTTGACTCACCAGTCCAGACAAAATAGTTATCAAAGGGTATGCCCAGGGATTTTTGATTTTTTACGAATGATACATCACCGGGGTTGTTAAGAAGAAGAAAAGTTGGAATATAAGGATATCTGTTTTTAATTTTTTTGCATAGTATAATCGGACTTTCCTTTTCCACCCCGATCATAATTATAATCATATCGTAGTGTCTGGCCTTCAGTCTGCTGAAAGCTTCTTCTTCACCAGAAACTCCGGTAACCCTGGGAATTGATGTAAGGCTCATCTGATAGTATTCTCCCAGCATGTGGTCAGAAAACCGGCCTTCACCTTCAATAGAGTAAGCGTCGTAGAGATTAGCTACAAGAAGAATCTCTTTTACTTTGAAAGGCATCAGGTCGTGGAAAACATCCCGCTCCGCGTTATGACGATCGAGAAACTTCTGAAGCAGCTTCCTGCTGGAGACATCTTTAAGATCGTTATCATCGGTTTGGGTTATCTGCGCTAAACGGATAATATCTCTGGCTTTATAGCTGTTAATATAACCTGTTAAGAGACTTGATATATTTAAAATGAGATCTCTTTCCTCTTTAAGGAATGGTCCCTCAACTTCTTTATTGAATTCAGTTGTATAAAATATTTCTATGGATCCTTTTTCTTGGTCAATAGTATTAAACTCCTGTCCCATTCTCCAGGCTGTTTCAATAAAGCCAACCGACTCAAACTCTTTACCCATAAATCTGATGCGTGCCACAGTGTATTCCGGATATTGCCATGCAGCTGGTAGAAGAAGTACAATCTGCTGAAGAGATTCTTCAATTGGTTTGCCTTCTTTCAGAATGGCAGTTGTCTTGTTAATACATGCCAACTCCTTTAACCGCTCCTGTTGGTCGTGAAGCAGCCGGTTGTATTCAGGAGTATTATGTGTTAAATCGGCCATCGGTGGTGGATTACTGGAACAACTGTTAAAATTACTAAATAGTTTAAGATAAACAGATATGGCCTCATAGGCCTATGCGTCCAAAACATTTTCCCCTCCTTTTTTAAGGAGGGGTGGCCGGGACAATTCATTATCTCTTTTATTACAAAGTCAATTCCCCGGCCGGGGTGGTTGGTTTATTTGTTTCTTTTTACCTTTATATCTATGAAAAACAAAAACCGTTTCAACATGAGGCCTAAAATCTTTCAGTTCATCTCTGAGGAACAGATCCACTTCGACTAAAGCGGACCAATCAACCACCCCGGCCGCTACAAGCCTTTGATATACTTAATTTCATTCTACAGCGGCCACCCCTCCTTCAAAAGGAGGGGAAAATTATTTACTTTGTGTTTACGAATAAAAATGTTCTATTCCACTTTCCATGTTGATCCACCCATAAGCAGATCGTCCATACATTTTATTTTTGCTGTCTTTTTTATTTCATCAATCTGATTATGTACAGATCTGTCATAGGTAGGTGCAGATACAGATCTTACAACTCCAAGAGCAACAGGATATTCGGGGTAACTCATATTTGCGAGCATATACTGTATACCGGGGTTAGGCTCAAGAGCATCATGGATAAGAATGTTTTTCAAAGTAATACCATTTTCACCAAGTTTAACGACCTTTAGTTTCAGTCCATCAAGGATAAGGCCCTTGTCGTTCTCTTTTCCGAATAACATCGGTTGACCATGCTTCAAAATAAGGGTTCTGTCATCTCTGACTTCCTTATCAGCAATATTATCGTGTATACCATCATTGAAAATGACACAATTCTGCAGAACCTCAATAACTGAGGTACCGTTATGTTTGGCTGCTTCAATATATATCTGAGTAGAGAGAGCTACATTTGTATCAACAGTACGTGCAAAAAATTTACCTCTTGCTCCAATAACAAGCTCTCCAACTGAAAAAGGTTCCTCAATTGTGCCAAATGGCGATGTTTTTGTTACAAGTCCTTTTGTTGAAGTAGGTGAATACTGCCCCTTAGTAAGACCATATATCTCATTGTTAAACAAGATAATATTAATATCAATATTACGACGAATTGCATGAATGAAGTGATTTCCTCCAATTGCAAG
>DATCHE010000202.1:0-8238 GCA_036508535.1 Bacteroidales bacterium
CATCCAGTATTTTTCCTTTGCCACATCAAAAATCATTTTGTCATTTTTGGGATCGATGAAGCGAAGATAATACCAGCACGAACCTGCCCACTGAGGCATGGTATTGGTTTCCCTTCTTCCTTTCCGGCCATTCTTATCAGTAACATTAAGCCATTCAGTGGAATTGGAAAGAGGCGACTCGCCGGACTCTCCCGGCAGATATTTTTCAAGTTCAGGCAGTTCAAGCGGAAGTTCATTTTCGTTTAAAAGGGTAATTTCTCCGTCTTCCCAATGAATTACTGGAAATGGCTCGCCCCAGTATCTCTGTCTGCTGAAAAGCCAGTCGCGGATCTTATAATTTACCTTAGACGTCCCCAGATTTTTGGATTCGAGCCAGGCAGTTATCTGAGCAATTCCGGCATCCTTATTCAGACCGTTAATGTCGATACCATTTGTTTTATCTGACGAGTTAATATATTTCCCGTCTTCAGTCCAGCATTCACTCCCTTCAAGAATTTTTTTCTTCTGGTCCGGCTCAGTCACATCAGGAACCTGAATACATAATATAGGGAGATGAAATTTTTGCGCAAACTCAAAGTCTCTGCTGTCGTGTGCCGGTACAGCCATAATTGCGCCGGTTCCGTAACCTGTTAACACATAGTCAGCTACCCAGATCGGTATTTGCTTCCTGTTCACGGGATTGATTGCATACCTGCCGGTAAAGACACCTGTTTTGTCTTTTGCCAGATCAGTACGGTCGAGGTCTGATTTAAGCGAAGTAACTCTGATATAATTATTTACAGAACTCTTTTGTTCAATAGTTGTGATTTCATCCGTGAGTGGATGTTCCGGTGCAATAACCATATAAGTAGCGCCAAACAGGGTATCAGGCCTGGTTGTAAATACAGTCAGATTTTTATTCAAACCCTCAATTTTGAAATCAACTTCGGCACCGGTAGATCTTCCTATCCAGTTGCGCTGCATGTCCTTAATTCCTTCAGGCCAGTCAAGGTTATCAATACCTTTCAGCAGCCGGTCGGCATAAAGCGGTATACGAAGCATCCATTGTTTAAGATTCTTTTTCTCAACTCTGTTTCCGCATTTCTCATGCGACCCATCGGTAAGAACCTCTTCGTTTGCACAGACTATACGGCAGCTTGGACACCACCAGACCTGTGCATTTGCATAATATGCAAGTCTTTGATAATCAATGTATTTGACTACCTCGCTATGGCCAAGTTGCGAAATGCTCTCAGGTACCTTTAATTCGGAAACGGGTCTCCCTTTCTGCAATTTTTCATCGAACCAGGTATTGTAAAGCCTGATGAAGATCCATTGAGTCCACTTAAAATAGCCTGTATCAGTAGTGTTAATTTCTTTGTCCCAGTCATAACTTAAGCCGAGCTCTTTTATCTGCCGTCTGAAAGTATCACAATTATTTCGTGTGGTTATTGATGGATGTGTACCTGTTTGAATGGCATACTGTTCAGCCGGGAGCCCGAATGCGTCCCATCCCATTGGGTGGAGCACATTGAATCCTTTCATCCTCTTGTACCTGCTGAAGATATCAGTCGCCGTATATCCTTCAGGATGACCTACATGCAGACCAGCGCCGGAAGGATAGGGGAACATATCGAGAATATAGCATTTTTTCGGATTGGTTAAATCTTCAGACGTTTTGAAGGTTTTGTTATCCTCCCAGTATTTCTGCCACTTCTTTTCTATTTCGTGAAAATTGTAATCCATCTTAAATGTTTATTAGTTTTTATCGATTTTCTTCGTATGCCCCTGGCCCTAAAGGGTGCGAAGAAAATCAATTACTCCCCGCCAGCTGGCGGGGTAGGGGCAAATAATTGATTTTCTGACTCTCCTTAGAACTTTTTGAGTCAATATTCTTATTGAGTTAAAGTTTGCGAAATTAGAAAAACTTTGGCAGAAATCAGTTAAGGGAGACAGCATTTGAATCGATTGCTGGTTAACGGATTTTATTTAAATCTTTCCGATTAGTTGTAAAACCCGGCTTTTGGTTATACTTTTGCGCAAGTAATCCGGTCCCGTAGTTCAATGGATAGAATGACAGATTCCGGTTCTGTTGGTTGGGCGTTCGAGTCGCCCCGGGATCACTGAGAAAAAGCGCTGCGAGGCGCTTTTTTTTAGTTGTATATGTTCATGAGGTTCATTAACTTTGATTCAATCCAAATTAAAGTCAAAGAAATAAATGACCGTTCAGGAATACATTAGAAAGCTCTCGAACCGGATGAAAACAGCAACTTATTAAATGAACCACAGAACCTGAACCTTCATAATCAATATGAATCTTTCAAACAGATCCTGATTCACGATATAACTCCGAAAAGCTTTGCCGATGTCTATGCTCAGACAAAATACTTATCTGAGTGAATAATCTATTATCTTTATGTGTTTACTATGTCGAAATTATGTATGATCTATTACTCGATCAATGGTTGTATGCATCAGAGAGTGATTCTCTTGACTTTAAAAGGGACCAATACAATTTTATAAAAGCGTCTGATGACGAGAAATCAGAGTTGCTCAAGGATATCTTAGCAATGATAAATTCATGGAGAACGGTTGATGCATATCTTGTAATTGGTATTGAGGATAGGCAAGAAAAGCCAAACATCCTGTTATGATATGATTGCCACCGAATTGCATGAGCTTTATAAACAGCGCTCGACCAGCGAGACATGGATTGAACAGGTAAAAGGGCACACGATGGCAGGAAATACGCTGACCGATGATTTTTGGGCAAATGATATATTATGGCAGTTAAGCGTATTGGCCTACAACATATCAGTGATGATGCGCCAAAAGAAAAACAAATTTAAACAACAGGAACACCGCAGCTTTATTGATTGGTTTATTGCAGTGCCTGCCAAAATAACCATTAGTGGACATCAAATTGAATTGAAAATGTATGAACACCATTTTTACAAAGATGCCTGGGAAAAGCTTGACAGGCTCATCGAAGCGGCATAAAAACAGAGAAAGGAGGAAAAAATGAGTACCAAGAAGGGAGTGTATGGGAGAAATATGCCCCCTTAGCTCAAAAATCAGCCAATAGAGGGGCAAATACCCCAAAGAGCAAAGGCATACAAAAGATTTAGATCGCGGAGTTAAACTAATTTGGCCGTAATTGAATCGTTTTTGCTCATATACCGGATTAATTCCGGTTCAAAAAATTCAAATTAGATATTTAAGTATAATATTAATGAACTAAAAATCTTATTATGAATAAAATTTTATTAAACACATTCTTTCTTATAATTCTTCTATTTATCAGTCCTATATTGAGTTATAGTCAAGATAAAAGTTTGGTAAAGGCCGATGTCGCGATTTCAATAAAATCTCCAATGACACCCCCTTCATGGGCATTACTTGAACGAGAATTGCTAAAGGCGAATACTGAAGCCTGCAAAGAGTTTTTCGACAAATACTTCGATGAGCGTGGATACTTGATGTGTGTAGAACGCTGGGGTGGCGATGATGGTCCAGACGATGCCATCGAGAATGTAGCAAATTGGCCAATACTTCATATGCTTGGTGCATCAGATGATATTCTGCACCTATACGAGAAAGCGTGGGAAGGTCATCTAAGGCAGTACACAAATGCAAAAACAGTGGATGTTCCATTTGCCAGAGATGGGATGTATTATAAAGAATTTCCGGTAATGATGGATTGGATGCACAATGGAGAATTCTTAAGGGTATTTAACCTGCAAGGTCTCTCCGATCCATATAATGCTAACTTCCAACAACGCGTGCGACGTTATGCAGGTTTCTATATGAATGAAGACCCGCAGGCTCCAAACTATGACCCTGAGCACAAGATTATTCGTAGTATGTTCAATGGTAGTCGCGGTCCACTCATGCGCAAGGCCACTGGTCTCGATTGGGCAGGTGATCCTATTGAAGTAAAAAATCGTTTTCATACGCTGCATGGTGAAAACACCTACGAACAAATGGTGGAACATTTCAAGGATTATACCGATATTATAGGAGATCATCCTCAGAACATGGGTGCCACGACACTGGCAGCTAATGCATATATGCTCACTGGAGAATCAAAATATAAAGACTGGTTATTGGAATATGTAGATGCCTGGATGAAACGCATGAAGGATAACGATGGTATTATTCCAACCAATATAGGATTGGATGGAAGCATTGGTGGTGCGACAGATGGTAAATGGTATGGTGGCGTATATGGCTGGGGTTTCTCAGTTAAAGTGCCACAGACCGGAGAGTTAGCTGATCGTAGCCGTGTGGAAAGGGGTCAGGTAGGATTTAATAATGCGTTTTTACTAACAGGCGATTACAGCTACATCAATGCATGGGCTAATATGCTGGACAAAGTGAATTCAAATACCCGCAAAGTGGATGGAAAGACACTCTATCCCCGTATGTATGGAGATAAGGGTTGGTACTCTTACACTTCAAGTCCATGGTCTTCAGGAGCATTAGCGTGCTATTATTTTACTTGTGATCCAAAGGATAGTATTCGTTTACCCAATAATGAATGGATTTCGTTCCTTGAAGGTAAAAATCCAGACTATCCTGAAAAAGCCTTGCGCTCGGGTTTTGTGAATATCCGCAGAAAGATAGAAGCAATGCGCAAAGATAATTCCACTCCAGACACTCGTCTAGCCGACGATCCTATGGAATATAATCCTGCAACAGTTGGTGCTCTCAATGAGCTCATGCAGGCTGGTCTTGATCCTGGTGCGGTTGGTGCACTTCTGCATTGCCGTTTGCGCTACTTCGACCCAGTGATGCGCCGTGCCGGAATTCCACAGGATGTTGCTGCATTGGTCGATGAAATGACTGCAGATCATGTAGCGGTAACACTTGTTAACCTAGATCAAACTCAAACACGCGAAGTTGTAGTTCAGACTGGTGCATATGCAGAACATCAATGTCTCTATGTTGAAGCCAATGGCAAAAAGATACCTGTAAACAATTCTAATTTTACTTTACGCCTGGCACCTGGAGCAGGAACACGAGTGGTCATTTATACAAAACGTTATGCAAATAAACCTACATTGACATTTCCATGGGATGGAATCCCTACAGTTGAAATTGACTAAAAGAATGCTTTTAATGTCTGGTATTCTTTTTTATTATTGATGATAAAGAATAACGATTACTTTCTATCTTCAAAAGATTTTTGATAAAAAGTCATTGAAAATTTGGATCGACTATCCTGTTTAAATCAATAGTTTCAACTACTAAATTATTTCCCTTCATTCCTAAAATATCATTGTATTTGATGGCGTTTACATGAATAGTGATGTTTGGCTGAATGGAACGCATCATAATTGGACTTGAGAATGGAAACCCGGTTGACGCTGAGCCGTACAAATCCGCTAAAAGAAAAGTCTTTAACGGTTTTGGACTGGCAATTATTCAGGCAGGAAAAACTTCGGGGAAAGTTACAGTTACGGCATCGTCTGAAGGTCTGGCAGAAGCATCAGTGGAGATTTTAATTATGAAATAATGAAAACAATTATCACCGGTTTCTTAATTAGCTTTATTTCGTTAAATAGTTTTAGTCAGGTAACACAGATAAAATGTTTTCCTCTCTCGTCAGTGCGTTTAACAAGCGGGCCATTTTATGATGCCCAGCAGGCTGACTTGAAATATATACTCGAACTAAATACCGACAGGTTGCTTGCTCCATTCCTTGTTGAGGCAGGATTGACTCCGAAAGCAGAGAAATATGGCAGCTGGGAGAATACAGGTCTCGATGGTCATATCGGTGGCCATTATCTTTCAGCGCTTTCCAACCTGTATGCTGCTACCGGTAACGAAGAGCTTTTAAAAAGACTCAACTATATGATTGACCAATTAGCCGAATGTCAGAACAAAAACGGCAATGGTTATGTTGGAGGAATACCGGGAGGGAAAGCTATGTGGAACGATATCTCTAACGGGAAAATAAATGCTGCAAGCTTTTCTCTTAATACCAAATGGGTACCACTGTACAATATTCATAAATTATATGCAGGATTACGCGACGCATACCAGATAGCGGGTAATAAAAAAGCCCTTGATGTACTCGTTAAACTGACAGACTGGTGTGTTGAACTTACTAAAAACCTGACTGATGATCAAATACAACTTATGCTGAAGAGTGAGCAGGGCGGTCTTAATGAAGTTTTTGCAGATGTTTACAACATAACAGGAAATCAAAAATATCTTGTTCTGGCAAGGAGATTCTCCGACAAAGTTATTCTTAACCCATTGCTCGAACAGAAAGATGTGCTAACGGGCTTACACGCCAACACACAGATTCCGAAAGTAATTGGTTATAAACGCATTGCCGACTTAAGTAATGATAAAAACTGGGACGAAGCGGCAGGATTTTTCTGGAATACTGTTGTTACAAAGCGTACTGTTTCAATAGGAGGCAACAGCGTGAAGGAGCACTTTAATCCTGCCGACGATTTCTCATCAATGGTAGAATCGGTACAGGGTCCGGAGACATGTAATACTTACAATATGCTCAGGCTTACAAAGTTGTTGTATCTATCTGATCCCCAAGGAAAGTATCTCGACTATTATGAGAGAGCTGTCTTCAATCATATTCTATCATCGCAACATCCCAAGGGAGGATTTGTATATTTTACACCGATGCGGCCCAACCACTTCCGTGTTTATTCGGAACCACAACTCGATTTTTGGTGCTGCGTGGGTTCCGGACTGGAAAACCATGGAAAATATGGTGAGCTTATCTACTCTCATAATGAAAGGGATATGTTTATTAACATGTTTATCGCATCCACTCTCGAATGGAAAGAAAAAGGAATTAGCCTGACTCAGGAAACACAATTTCCGTATGAAGAAAAATCGGAGCTGAAGATTACGTTGAATAAAACTCAGAAATTCTCAATTAATATCCGGAAACCTGTGTGGGTGAAGGAGGGAGACTTTAAGCTTCAAGTGAACGGAAAGGATATTAAACTTCCGGTATTATCAGGGGCCTATTATCCCCTTGAAAGAAACTGGAAAACCGGCGACAGGGTAACAATAATTTGTCCGATGCATACATCTGCCGAATATTTACCTGACAACTCCCAGTGGGTATCGTTCGTACATGGCCCTATTGTTTTGGCAGCTGCAACTACTGCCACTGATCTGACAGGATTAAGGTCAGATGGCAGCCGAAACGGGCACATAGCCAATGGGCCACAGTATCCTATTGCTGAAGCTCCGATGATTGTTACAATTGATAAAAACTTTGTGGAGAAAGTAAAACCGGAAGGTAGTCAGCCAATGGTTTTTTCAGCTTCAGACCTGATCCTTCCTGAAAAATACCGTGATCTGAAGCTCGTCCCATTTTACACACTTCACGATACCCGTTATATTATTTACTGGCAGGTAAAAACTCAGGATAGTCTAAAAGACTAATGAAAATAACGTTAAAATAGATTTAGTCGCATCAGCCAACTGCATAAAGCTTGAGCTCTCATTCAGCTAATACATGAGAAAGGAATTCTTCAATTCCCTTCAAAATGGCAATGGATTTATTTATACATTTACAGTACCAACAATAAAAAAGCACATCTGTTTTGGATGAAAAAACACTTATATTGGAATTGCAGAAGGGGAATATTCAATCCTTTGAAAAAATCTTTTCACTCTACCATAAAAGGATCTACAACTTCTGTCTGAATCTTAATCAATCTTCAGATGATGCAGAGGAAACAGTGCAAAAGGTGTTCGTAGCTCTGTGGGAACAGAGGGCTCAGGTTGATGAAAATAAATCGCTGGCTTCCTATCTTTATACTATCGCCAGGTATATGTTATATCAGGATTTCAGACAGAAGGTATATAAAAAGGCAGCTTTCGATCATTTTGTACTTAATTCTATAGATTTGAATGAGTCAACAAAGGATGAAATATTATACAATGAGTTGCATACTTTTTTGCAATCTGTGATAGAAAATCTTCCTGAACGACAGCGGAAGATATTTAAATTAAGCCGTTTTTCAGGCTTAACCTACCGGCAGATCGCAGATCAATTCAATATTTCTGAGAATACAGTTGACACTCAAATCAGGAGAGCTCTGAAAACATTACGGGAAAAATATAAAGACCATTATAATTGATCCTGACATGCCTCTGATCCAATGAAATCAAGATTAAGGTATTAGATTGAAGAAAATGGTGCTGTTTATATAATATATAACATTCACATTGATAGTATATTGCAATTTTATCTGATTTTTTTTCATT
>DATCHE010000203.1:0-4228 GCA_036508535.1 Bacteroidales bacterium
GCTTCTGGAAATTTGGATGAATATCATACATTAGTCCTCCCGGACAGTTATAACTTACCAACATTCTGCCACCGCAAGTTTCTTCAAAAATATCCAGGATTTTTTCCCGGTCACGTAAACCATAGAAGAAACAAGTCAGACCGCCAAGATCCATTCCGAAAGATGCCCACCATAACTGATGTGACTGGATCCTGGTAAGTTCCGACATAATAGTTCTGATCACTTTTATCCTGTCAGGAATCTCAACTTCGAGAGCTTTTTCGACGGTAAGACAAACTGCTTCGTTATTTATATGAGCCGACAGGTAATCCATCCTGTCTGTCAGATGAATAATCTGAGGGTAGGTAATACTCTCGCACATTTTTTCAATTCCCCTGTGAATATAACCGATGTGGGGTTGAACACTTATTACCTTCTCGCCCTGCAGAGAAACCACCAGTCTTAGCACTCCATGAGTTGAAGGATGCTGAGGCCCCATGTTAATGATATATTCCTGCTTCTCGTCGGAGATTACACTTATAATATTTTTTTCCATAAATTACTTGGTAACTATATTAATATCATCAACATAGTCTTTTCTAAGGGGGAACCCCCACGAATTGTCAAGAAAGAGCCGCCTCAGGTCAGGATGGTTGGCAAACTTAATCCCAAGGAGGTCGAATACTTCCCTTTCATGAAAATCAGCTGTTTTCCATATGTCTGCCACTGAATCGAGTTGTGGATGTTCCCTGTCTGAAGTGCGGGACTTTAAAACAACGACATGTTCAAATTTAGTCGATCGAAGGTGGTAAACAACACCAAGATCCTGACCGTAATCTACTCCTGAAAGGCAAAACAAAAAGTCAAACTGGGTATCCTCTCTTTCCCTGAGTTTTTTTGCAAGAAGATATAACTTTGAAGGAGGTACTGTTACCTCAAGGAATTGCTTGCCTTCTTTTATCTCCAGTTCAGTATCGAGCGATTTAATTAATTCGCCTAATTGAATCTTATCCATTGAATGTTTAATTTCTGAATTTGAAATTCATTATTTACTGTCGTGCGTAGCGGTTGTTTTTTTCCTCGACCTTATTGTTTCTGTTTCAATTTTTCTTTGAAGCTGAAGCATACCATATAATAATGCTTCGGGTCGGGGAGGGCATCCGGGAACATATACATCAACAGGAATTACATGATCAACTCCTTTTACAACACAATATGAATTCAGGAAGAACGGACCTCCGGAAATTGCACAAGCGCCCATTGCAACAACATACTTAGGTTCCGACATCTGGTCGTATAATCGTTTTAGCACGGGAGCCATTTTATTTACTATTGTACCGGCTACGACTATCACATCTGCCTGGCGTGGACTGGCTCTGTAAACTTCCATACCGAATCTGGCAAAGTCGTGTCGTGGAGCTCCTGCGGCCATCATTTCAATACCACAGCAGCTTGTTGCAAATGTCAGAGGCCATAAAGAGTTCTTTCTTCCCCAGTTAATAACATCATCGATTGTAGTCAGAAGAATATTGGATCCGGCCTCATTCAGAAGATCAAGGCTTTCATTATCCCCGAATTCTTCTCTCTTCATTCCTTTTATTCCCATATAAGTGCATGTTTTTTCCAGGCGTACAATAAGCCTAAACCGAGTATGAAAAAGAATATTACTATTTCAACAAATGCTGCCATACCTACTTCCTTCATCACAACCGCCCATGGAAATACAAGGACAGTCTCAACATCAAAAACAAGGAAGAGTATTGCAAACAGATAATAACCGACATTAAACTGAAGCCATGTTACACCTTCAGTAGGTATTCCGCATTCATATGGCTCAAATTTTTGAGGATTTGTTGATTTTGGAGCTACAATTCCTGAAAAGACCAGCACCAATCCAACAAATATAGCGCCAACAAGGAAAAACAATATCAGATATTCATTGCTCATAGAAGCAGTTATTAGAGTTAGTTGAAGCCGCACAAAAATATTACAAAATTTGATCTTTGTGAAATAATTAACAATCTATAAAGGTGATAAATATCACATGAAAAATTGACATATATTCTAAATAAAAATTTCAACCGGGTACTCAATGTCTGTAAGAAACAGTCCTTTTGCAGGTGCTGATTTTCCTGCTTTGCAACGATCTTTTGCTAAAATAATATCCTCAAATTCCTTCAAATTAATTTTTCCCGAACCTATTTCGACCATGGTTCCTACTATTGCCCTTACCATATTTCGCAGAAACCGGTCTGCTTTAATTGTAAATATTAAAAGGTTATCCTTTTGCTCCCAATTGGCCAAATATATTTTGCAGATATTTGTTTTTGTATCTGAATGAAGTTTGCTGAAGCTGGTGAAATCTGAATAATCAAGCAGTATACTACATGCATCATTCATTATAATAATGTTTAAATCGCTATGAATCATCCAGCTTGTGTTTTCTGAAAAGGGATCCTTATTTCTCGAAATATAATAAGTATATAATCTTGATATGGCACTAAACCTGGCATTGGCATTCGGCAAAACTTGTTTTATTGAAGTAACGGAAATATCTTTTGGCAGGAAACTGTTAAGTTTGAATATTATATTTTTAACAGAAGTTAGATCTGGAATAATACTATCAAAATGCGCACAGAAGAACAGCGCGTGGACTCCAGTATCGGTTCTGCCGGCTCCGATTGTCAAGATTTTTTCATTCAGAACCACGCTCAAAGCATCATCTAAAATTTGTTGAACGGTAAGAGAATTGGGCTGTATTTGCCAACCGTGATAAGAAGTACCCCTGTAGGAAATGAATATGAAATATCGGGTTTTCACAGATCTGTTTCTGCAAATATAATTGTTTACTTCTGAATTTTGTAGATTTAATTATCCGGGCCATTAAGGCGTTTAAAAATCAATTTCTATTGCAGCCACCTTTGGTCGTTGTAGTAATTCAATAATATTGTACTATTCTGAGCTAAAAAGACAAAAAACAAAATCTAATTTGTCATTAAAATTAAATTCTGAATAATCTTTGAAAACCAATCTTAAAATGTATTTTTACTTTCGCCATATAATAATATTTTACTCAATGAATCTATCTGGAACACTAATTATGAATAAAAATCTAAAAACCTTTAAGTATGAAAGTTGATTTGAGTTGGATAGATTATCTTATTATGATAATCTATTTTTTATTTGTTCTGGGCATAGGCGTATTCCTTAGAAAATATATGAAAAATGCCAATGCCTTTCTTGAAGCAGGTAGATCAATGCCTGCCTGGGTAGCAGGATTGGCTTTTATTTCTACAAATCTGGGAGCTCTTGAGGTTATGGGAATGACCGGTTCCGGGATGAAATATGGTATGATGACTACCCATTTTTACTGGATTGGAGCAATTCCGGCCATGATCTTCCTCGCAGTTTTTATGATGCCTTTCTATTATGGCTCAAAAGCCAGATCAGTCCCTGAATTCCTTAAATTAAGGTTTGATGAAAAGACCAGAGGACTGAATGCAATTCTTTTTGCTGTTATGACTGTGCTGGCATCAGGAATTTCAATGTATGCCCTTGCAATTCTTATGGAAAACCTGCTTGGTTGGAATTTTAATCTATGCTTATGGGTATCCGCTTTGATAGTACTTGGATATACATATTTAGGCGGACTGTCATCAGCAATCTATAACGAAGTACTGCAATTCTTTATTATTGTCATTGGTCTTCTGCCTCTCGTATTTTTAAGTTTAAAAGATATTGGCGGATGGGTAGGTTTAAAAGCAAAACTGGCTCCTATCGCTGTAGCAAAAGGGTATGCAGCGGACACATTTACAACAACATGGAGGCATACTGGTGATGCCCTGGCCAATCCTCTGGGAGTAGAATGGTATGGGGTACTCTTTGGACTCGGATTTGTGCTTTCCTTTGGTTATTGGTGTACGAACTTTCTGATTGTTCAAAGAGCGTTTGCAGCAGAATCAAAAGCAGCTGCAAAGAAGGTTCCACTTATTGGTGCCATTCCTAAAATGTTTATCCCTTTCCTGATAATTGTTCCAGGGATAATTGCGCTTGCGCTTTTCAATGACCCCACCAAAGGGTTCACATTACCACTTGATGCAGGTGGAAAACCAATATACGATTATACAATCATAATGCTGTTAAAGCAATATCTTCCAGCAGGTGTTCTTGGACTTGGTATTACCGCACTTCTTGCATCATTCATGTCAGGTATGGCAGGCAACGTATCTGCTTTTAACACTGTATGGAC
>DATCHE010000204.1:0-8430 GCA_036508535.1 Bacteroidales bacterium
TCCCAATTACTATTCAATATCAGAGTCCATCCTTCCCCGGAGATACGGTTTTGATCTGTTTTAAATCCTTTGGATGTAATACGAAGAAACTTAAAATTATTTGAAACAAGACAGCCTACTTTATCAACTGTTAGCTTACCCCAGTTATCAGATACCCTTATCGAAGTATAAAGGGTTCCAAGAGTGTCAAGAGGATGTATGTCCTCAGGTTCAAAATCAAAATAAGGACTTTCGAGTTCAAGAAATACAACAGGCTTTTCTGTAAAATTACTTATCTGATTATGTACTCTTTCTTTAATATCTGCCAAACGTTGAACTTCTTCATTATTAATAGAATCGATATCATAATTTAAAGCGAGGCTTCCTGCAACATCTCTGCATATTACAGGCAACTTAATATTATATAGTTCTTTTACTGCCAATCCCAGGTCAAAGTTATCTGTCTGTATTACTTGAAAATTAAATCCTTTTTCATTTAGAAGCGACGCATATAATGCGCCATGAATAAAGCCGTATGATCTTGAATAGGACTGCATTGAATAAGCTCGGTCGAGATTTTCGAAAAGCCTTTTTTTAAATTCCTCAGGCGAGCTGGTGCATAAGAGAGTATATGTAAAAGTTGCAAGTCCTTCATAAGTCTCGAATCTGTTTTCTTCGGTGGCATATTTCTGATAAAGTTCACGGTTTGAACCTCTGAAGATAAGGGCATCTCTTATTGCAAGGAGGCGTTCATCTCCCTGAGAGTTGAGAGCTTTCCGAAGCGCTTTCCATTCAAGCTTGATCCATATACGCGCTTCCTTTTCATCCATAATACTAATGCTAAAGCCTGAGGGTGCAATTCCCTGAGTCTCCTGAAATAGATGAAATAAGCTACGGATAGCTCTTGTTTTTATCCTGTAATCATCTTCTTCAACCGGCATCGGGGTCATAGCAAATGAAGTCCCTCCGTATTTAACAGGGACATTAATTAAGATAAGTTCTTTGGGGTATGAACCTGTAAAAACACCATCTTTCAACTTTAAAAGTCCTTCCATATCTTGCTTATTAGCAACAATATTTCGACTTGTACGTTCAACAAACATTATGGGGCCATATAGATTTTTACCCCAGAGTTTGCCACTGTCCACGTTGCAGATATTTTCAATCTCTTTAAAGTATTGCGAGGCCTTTTGGGGTGTCAGATAGGTGTCGGTTTTTACTTCTTTACAACTAATAAGTAACAGAAAAAAGAGGAGAAAAATCCATTGTTTCATCTTGGCCGGTTTGTTGGTCCGAAAGTAATGAAATATTTTACAAATAGCCAAGCTTTGTTAACAATCACAATTTTCATCTGGTAAATGGGGTACCTTTATACTGGAATTCAGTTAAATTGCTTTGAGACTCATATCCAGACTTTTGATATGATGGGTAAGCGCTCCTACAGATATGAAGTCAACGCCACATTTAGCATAAGATCTTATGGTTGAAAGTCCAATTCCACCAGAAGATTCTGTTTCATATCTGCCGGCTATTTCTTCTACCGCAGAAAGGGTATCTTTAATGCTGAAATTATCGAGCATGATACGATCTATGCCTCCGACTGATAAAATGGTTCTCACATCTTCAAGGCTTCTTGCTTCAATCTCGACCTTTAAATTTATATTGTTTTCCTTCAGATATTTCCGTGTATTATTAATTGCTTTCTCAATACCTCCTGCATAATCTATATGATTGTCTTTTAGCATTATCATATCAAAAAGTCCCATTCTATGATTCAGACCTCCTCCTATCCTGACAGCCTCTTTTTCAAGAAATCTTAAACCGGGTGATGTTTTACGGGTATCAAGAATCCTGGTTTTAAGTCCCTCTAATTTACTTACATATTCGTGAGTGCTGGTAGCTATCCCGCTCATTCTTTGCATAATATTCAGTACGAGACGTTCTGTTTTCAGGATTGATTGCTGGCAGCCCTGAATGTGAAATGCAATATCTCCCGGCACAACCATTGCCCCATCTTCGAGAAAAGAATCAAATTTTAATTCTTTATCAATTGTGCTGAAGAGTACTCCGGCGACCCTCATACCTGCCAGAATTCCTTTCTCTTTTATGAGTAGTTTAGCTTTGCCGGTTGCCTTTATAGGGATACATGCAAGTGACGAATGATCGCCATCTCCCAAATCTTCGCGGAGACTTCTTAAGATAAAATCCCTGAGAATTTTATTTTCCATTGTCAGGTTCAATACGTATTTGATGTATGAGCAGATCTTCGTTTATTTTCTTTAGAAGGAAATAAACCCTGAAGTCTCCTTTCTCGGTTTTAAGATTACCTATCGCGTATTGAGCATCGTTTTTTGCACCCTGATGCCTGATTGTGAAATCCTTAGTAGGGTATGCTGAAAAAAAGTCTTTAAGAATTGTTTCAGCAACATTTTTTTTATAAAAGTCTTCTTTATCGAGCAACAAAAGTTCAATTGTTGAATTCATGTACTTTGATAATTCACCAGCATTGCCAGCCTTAAATGCTATTGAAATTCCACCAGGTATTTTAGTCTGCTCCTGTGCCGTGGCGATTAGACCACCAAATGCTATTAAAACCACAGGAATAATCTTTATGGATTTCATTACAATTCAGTTTTAATATTGCCGACTTTTTAAATCGATGCCACAAATTTAATATTAATTTGATTAAAAAATCTCATAATGAGTTGTTAATATCATTTCATGCCATTCAAATGTGAGTGTGACAATACTGGTTAAAAATACTATTTTTGTAAGGGCCGGCTATTTCAGGGAATTAAACAATTGAGTAATCCTAAATATGAAAATTGCTTTATTGCAAACAGGAAAAACTACGGATAAGAATATATCAGCCGTTGCGGATCTTTATTCAAACCGTATAAGTAAATACTCAGCATTTGAAATAATTACTCTCCCTGATTTGAAAAACACTAAAAACCTGCCTGTTTTTGAACAAAAGATAAGAGAAGGGAAGCGGGTAATTCAGGCAGTCAATCCTGAGGACTATGTTATATTGCTGGATGAGAAGGGGAAAGAAGTTAAAACCGTGGAGTTTTCAGTATGGATGGAAAAGGTTTTTATGCTTCCGAAAAAACGAATTGTCTTTGTCATAGGTGGTCCTTGGGGTTTCTCAGATGAGGTTTATGAAAGGGCTGACTTCAAAATGTCACTTTCTAAGATGACTTTCCCCCATCAACTGGTACGATTATTGTTTCTGGAACAACTTTACAGAATGTTTACAATTATTAAAGGAGAACCCTATCACCATGAATAGGTTTCATAGATAATATTATGAGTGGTAACCGATATAGAATAATTCTTGCAACTCTGACAGTTGTTCTGATATTGACCGCACTTGTTGCAGAATCTGTCTATTTCAGCGATTTTGAGTATCGTTTCAGGACAAGAATGTTCAATAAAATACTGGCTGCGAAAGAAAAAATTATGGAGGATTGTCTCGAAGGCATGAAACCAATACTCGCGTTTACCGATCATCATGGATCTTCTTCTGAGAATAATCTATTTTCAATCGCAGAGCAGAATAATATTACGATTCTTGAATACTTAGACAATAAACTCTTTTATTCATCGGATAACGGATTTGATGTCCCTTCATCTCTAAATGATTCAATTTTCAACCGAAAACTGATTTTCCTGCAGAACGGATGGTTTCTTCCAAAGACAATTCAGGCCGGGAATGAAAAGATAGTTGGCTTATTAAGGGTACATACCGACTATGGTTTTGAGAATAATATAATAAAAAGTGGTTTTGCCAATGAATTCAGAATTTCTGAAAACACCGGGTTCAGCACTGATAAAAATGCATCTGAATTTCACGTGTCAGATAAATCGGGCGAATTTCTGTTTTCACTTATTTTCCCACAAAATAAAGAGAATTCGCTTTTTATCTTAATTCCTTTAAGCTTATGGACATGTGTCTTCATTCTTATCATTCTTCTTTCTCTGGAACTTTCTAAAATATTAGTAAATGCAGGCAGAAAAAAGCTGGCTCCTCTTTTTCTGCTATTCCTCTTTTTATTGATATATGCTCTTGTTCTGGTTACAGGAAAGCCTTCAGTTCTCCTCCATACAGAACTTTTTTCATCATATCGTTTTTCCTTGAATTATTTTATTCCTTCACTGGGTCATCTGGTGCTGATTAGCATTTTTGGGATCTGTTTTTCATATTTCTTCTACAGGCATTTTCCAGTTGGAGAATTTAAACGGGGAAAAAGAGCAGCCGACTATTTGTTTTTGACAGTTGTTCTGATTTTCGCATCTTTTTTATTCAGTTGTTGTAACCTGATTTTCAGTGATCTTATTTCAAACTCAAATATTAATTTTGAAACCTATAAAATACTGGAAATTAATGTGTTCAGTGCCGTGGGATTCATTTCCATCATTTTGTTGGCTATTGTTCCGGTTTTATTGATGGTGAAAGTATTGCAGGTAACTAAGCTTTTGCGAACCGAATCTCTGCTTTTTGCTTATATAACATCACTTATAATACCCGCAGCTTTTATTTTGAGTGATCCGAAAATCTTCGTTCCTTTTTTGGTGTTCTACATTATTATATCGGTCTTCCTGGGGCTGGCTGTTACTAAAAGAGTTGGTGCTTTTAATCTCACAGTAATTTTTTCTTTGATATTCGGAACCTATTCGGTTTATCTTATAACTGTTCTTTCTGAAGAAAAAACAGATGAAAATCTTAAGATCCAGGCAATATCTTTTTCCACTGAAAATGACCCTGAGGCAGAACTTTTATTACTCGATTTGTGGCCTATTGTAACCACTGACTCTACTCTGACAGGAATGATGAAAGTTGATTATTTCGACAAGGCCGATTTTGAAAGGATATCAAACTATCTTCAGGAAACGTACTTCACAGGTTATTGGCGGAATTTTAACTTTAACCTGGTACTATGCAGGAAAGATCAGTCGATTCAGATAAACCAGGGTAAAGATGTTCCTCAGAACTGTTTTAGTTTTTTTGAAGAACGTATCCGGCGCGATGGCCGTCAACTTACCGGCACTGATTTTTATTTTATAGATAATCAGGGAGGAAGGTCTTATTACATTGGCAAAATATTTTTTAAAGGAGAGAAAGGAAGTGTAAATGGCTTGTTTATTGAATTATATAGTGATGTTAATGTGTTTCAACCCGGTTATTCCGAACTTCTCCTCGATAAAAAATATCATGGATACGCCCGGCTTAAGGATTATTCTTTTGCAAAATATATAAATGGTGAGATAGTTCTAAGAACAGGAGATTTTCCATATAATAAAAATGATGCTGAATATGTAAATGATAATAATGAGTTTAAATTTTTTAACACAGACAGATATAGGCATATTCTCTATAAGAACGGAAATGCCACTGTTCTGATAAGCAGACCTGAACTTACTGCCGGAGACGCACTTATTTCACTCTCGTATCTTTTTGCGTTTACTCTCCTTTTCTTAAATATGGCACTATTCATTATCCGACGTCCTCATCTTAAGCGAGCGATTAATTTCAATTTCCGGCAAAAACTTCAGATGTCGTTTATAGGGGTTCTGCTGTTTTCATTTATACTTATCGGGTATGTGGTGACCTCTTTTACTATCAGGCAATATCAGACTAAACATAATGAAAACCTAAAGGAAAAATTAAATTCAGTTTACCTGGAACTAGAAGGCAGTATATCGATGGAGAAATATCTCTCAACAGATTGGAGAAACGGTAACTACTCTTCGTTGAACGACCTGCTTATTAAACTATCAAATGTTTTTCAGACCGATATTAATATGTACGATTTAAATCAATCGTTAATAGCAACTTCCCGCCCCGAGATTTTTTACCGCGACCTGACAAGCCGCAGGATGAATAATATGGCTTACATCAACTTTGCCATATTTAAGAAAAGTGAGTATTTTCAGAAAGAAAAAATAGGAAGTCTGGAATATTTATCTGCATATGTTCCTTTTTTCAATACCGATGGGAAAGTAATTGCCTATCTGAATCTTCCCTATTTCAGAATGCAAAGTGTTCTGGCTAAGGAAATATCTAATCTTATTGTTGCTGTTATTAATTTCACATTACTCCTTATCGTGCTTACCATGAGTATCGCAGTTTTTATCAGTGGGCGAATAACAGCTCCGCTAACTATGCTGGGAGAAGGACTCGCCTCAGTTGAGGTTGGCAAGAAGAGCAAACAGCTTTCTTATGATGGACATGACGAAATAGGGGAGCTTGTTAAACAGTACAACATAATGGTTGTTGAGATTGAAGAGAGTACAAATAAACTTGCCAACTCCGAAAGGGAGTACGCGTGGAGAGAAATGGCAAAACAGATTGCACACGAGATAAAAAATCCTCTTACACCAATGAAACTGAACGTACAGCAGTTGCTTAAGTCGTGGAAGGATAAGGCTCCGGGGTTTGACAGGAAGCTTGAACAGTTTACTGAAAACCAGATTGAATATATTGATAACCTTTCCTCAATAGCTTCTGCCTTTTCAGCATTTGCCAAAATGCCGGGCAATAACCCGGGCGAGGTTAACCTTATTGACCAGATCAAAATTAATCTTGAACTTTTTAAGAGCACCGATAACATAACATTCCATGTAAAGTGGCCCCAGGAAAGTAAAGTAATTGTTTATGCCGACAAGGAGCACCTGAATGGTATCTTTTCAAATCTTTTCAAAAATGCGATACAATCTATTGCTCCCGGATATGACGGGTTGATTTTATTAACGGTTCAGGTTAAAAGCGATAAAGTAATCGTTTCAATTTCAGATAATGGAACAGGTATTCCTCCTGAGTTGCAAAAGAAATTGTTCACGCCTAATTTTACTACCAAATCATCTGGAATGGGGCTTGGGTTGTCGATTGTAAAAAAATACATTGAAAATGCCAACGGGAAGATCTGGTTTGAATCGGAACCCGATAAAGGTACTGTCTTTTATATTGAACTTCCACTAATGTACACAGTTGAAAAATTAGGTTGATCCATTATTACCCGATATGGTGAAGTTGAATAATTCAATATAATAACTATATTAGCGGTTCATATCAGGTTTAATGATAAGAGAGTCGAAATCCTATATTAACAAATTGATTTTAAGTCTGTTAGTCTTCGCTGGCTTTCATAGTTCATTATATTCTCAAACAAAGATCAGCGGGGTTATTAATCAATACGGACATGTTACCGGTATTGGAATTGATTTTGTAACTGTTGAAGACCCAACCCAGTTCGCTCAGTTTGCCATTGGAGATACAGTTCTTCTCATTCAGATGAAAGGGGTAAGGGTTTATGAACAGGAAAATGCGTCGTTAAACGGTACATTGCAAGATTTTACCGGTGCTCCGGGAAATCATGAGTTCCTGTTAATTTCCGGCAAGGACGGAGGAACAAATAAAATTATTTTTATAAATAAAATTTTAAATACATTTGATGTTGACGGTTCTGTTCAAATCATCAAAGTACCTTCATTTCAAAACTCAGCAGTTGTAGATAATTCTGACCTTACCTGCGCCCCATGGGACAGTACTACCAAAACAGGAGGAATATTGACAATGATTGTAGGAAAAACTCTCTTCCTTAACAAAAATATTGATGTTTCAGGGAAAGGATTTTTAGGAGGTGCAAGTTCAGTAGGAACAGGGTTGTGCATCTTCCCAGATCCCCTAAACCGTGATAAATTTGTGTATGATTCATCGTATGCTAATTCAGGTTTTAAAGGAGAAAGTCCTGCTACGCGTGGAACTTTAGGATCTTCTCCTTATCTTCAGATTTATCCCAATTATTCAAAGGGTAAAGGGCCATCCTTTACGGGCGGAGGTTCGGGAAATGGAAGATTTTCCGGAGGAGGAGGCGGTGGTAACTACGGATACGGAGGTAAAGGGGATATTGAAATGACAACCTGTACTTTATATTCTCCAGGTGCGAATGGAGGATGGAAAATTAAATTTACTGCTGTTGATGGTGGTATTTTTATGGGTGGCGGTGGCGGTTCGTCTACATATTTTAATGATGGAGCTACCCCTTCACCAGGTGGAAAAGGTGGCGGAATAGTTATACTTGTCTGTGGTGAGTTAAATGGTAACGGAAAGAGCATTCTTGCAAATGGAGAATCTGCTGTAAAGGCGTTCAATAATGCTGGTTCCGGAGGTGGTGGAGGAGGAGGTTCTGTTGCCTTATACCTTGAGAATTTTGCCCCATCTTCGCTTACAATTTCTTCAAACGGAGGAAATGGAGGAGATAATTCAGGAACCTTTGGCTCAGGAGGAGGTGGTGGTGCCGGTTTGATAAAAATCAGCAATATTTCAATTCCCGGAACCGTAAACAGAACAGTTTTAAAAGGTTTGAAGGGGGCAAGGACGGGACCCCGTTCGTCTGTAGATGGGGCTGATGGAGAAAGTCTCACCGACTTTGCAGCTGTTCTCAACGG
>DATCHE010000205.1:0-6800 GCA_036508535.1 Bacteroidales bacterium
TCCGGAACAGAGTTCACTGAAATTGTGCCATCATGATTTTGCATTATTTGCTTTGACAGGCTTAACCCTATTCCTGAACCATTTTCTTTTGTTGTATAAAATGGTACAAAAATATCTTCAATAATATCACCGGGTATTCCAGTTCCATTATCCTCAACCTGAATTAATGTACCATCATCGGCATAGAAGGCTTTCAGGTGAATTCTTCCGTTCTTCTTATTGGATAAAGCTTCAACAGCGTTTTTTATTAAATTTATAAGAATCTGTTCAACCTGGGAATAATCTGCTACTATTGAAATATCTTCAGGATAAACACTTTCAATAATTTTTATGTTATTTGAAATATTTGATTCCATGAGTAGTTTGCATTTCCGGAACAGACTGTCAATAGTGAATTTGCTTAAATTGGGTTTTGGTAATGATGTCAGGCTTCTGTATTTATCAACAAAATCCAATAATCCTTTTCCTGTTTCTTCAATTGTATTCAACCCTGAAAGTGTCTTAGAAACTATTTGACGATCAATGTTTTCCAATGGAACCGGATTTTCATCGCCTTTCTTTTTAAAGTACCCTGAAATTACCCCTGTGAGAGAGGTAATCGGACTTATGGAATTCATGATTTCGTGGGTTAAAACCCGGATTAATCTTTGCCAGGAATCCAATTCTTTTTTATCGAGTTCATTGGTAATATCCTGAAAAGAAACCAGTTTTATTGCATTGCTTTCGAATTTCAGTTCAGTGGCTTTTACTAAAATACTTTGCAGAAGGTTGTCTATTTTAATTTTATGCAATATCTCCTGCCCCGGTTTTATAGTATTTATAATTTTAAATAATTCGTCATTCATAGTTTCTAAAGACGAAAGTTGCTGAGGTTGCTGAAGGTTTAAATACCTTTTTGCAGCCCTGTTATAAATTTCTATGTGGCCATTCATGTCAAATGATAATAGTCCGATATCAACATGCTCAACTACAGTTTGTAAAAAATGGCCTGTTCTCTCATTTTCAATTTTAACATTCTGAATGATCTTATTTAATTGATTCATTCTATCATGCAATTTCCCGAATGAGTTATTCTTTGTATTTTCAGGGAATCGAACGGATGATTCATGATTTTGAACCGATGAAAAGAATTTTTCCAGATCTCCATTTGTTTTATTAACCTGATTTACCAGCAACCAGGATTGAAGCATGATCAGGAAAATCGTACCTGTCAATGTATAATAGTATCCACGGTCAAGATGCGCTAAAACTATTCCTAATACTACACTGGTTAATACAATAAAAGTTACCCGAACAAATACATTGATAAAGAATTTATTTAATAACATGTTTGTAGCTTTCTATAGGTTATACTTTTGCATTTTATTGTACATAGTTTGTCTTGCTATGTCCAATTCTTTTGAAGCTTTTAAAACACTTCCATTATTGTTGCTTAGGGCAATTTGCAGGGTCTGTTTTTCTATGTCGGCGAATGTCGGTGGCTTTTGGTTAAGAGATGGTTGCTGAGACGAATGGGACATTATAAAGTCTTCGGGCATTAAAATGTCAGAATCACATAATATCACTGCTTTTTCTATTGTATGACGTAACTCCCTCACATTTCCCGGCCAGATATATTTCATGAGTTTGTCAAGGGTTTTACTACTGAATTTCAAATGGAATTTCTCATATTTGGTTGCATACTCCTTTAAGAAATGCTCTGCAAGCAAAACAATATCTTCACCCCGGTCACGCAAAGGGGGTATTTCAATCACAATTGTGTTAATCCGGTAATATAAATCCTCGCGAAAAAGATTCCTTGTCACCATTTCTTCCAGATTTTTATTTGTTGCGCAGATAAGTCGTATATCAAACGGGATTGGCGTTTTTGAGCCGACCTGATATATTACCCGGTTTTGAATGGCTGTAAGAAGTTTAGATTGCATAGTTAGAGAGAGGTTTCCTATTTCATCCAAAAACAAAGTGCCGCCTGAAGCCGTCTCAAACCACCCTGTTCTGTTTTCTTTGGCATCAGTAAATGCACCCTTAATATGCCCGAACATTTCACTCTCGAATAATGTTTCTGTAATTGAGCCTATATCAATACCGATAAAGAGTTCATCTGCTCTTCGCGAAAGATTATGGATATCTTTTACAATTAATTCTTTTCCTGTTCCATTTTCGCCGATAACTAAAATATTCACATCTGTTCTGGCTACCTTTTTTATTACCTGCAAAACATTTTTCATTGCCTGTGATTTCCCAATCAAAGGACCATCTTGTTTAATAATCCCTTTGTTGATCTGCTTTTGCCTGTCGCGGAGCTTTTTATTCTCAATCTTTGATTGCCTGAGTTTAAATGCTGCCTGCAAGGTGATAATAAGTTTATTATTGTCCCATGGCTTAACTACAAAATCAGTGGCGCCTTCTTTTATAGCCCTTACAGCCAGATTAACATCGGAATAAGCAGTTATCATTACCACAGCGGCAAGAGGATCTGATTTCAATATACGATTGAGCCAGTATATACCTTCATTGCCTGTATTAACACCTGCCGAAAAGTTCATGTCCAATAAGATAACATCAAATTGCTCCTTGATTACATAACTAAGGATTTGATTGGGATTTGATATGCCTGTAACACTTTCAAATTCAGGTTCAAGCAACAGAATCAATGCTTTTAAAACCTGTTTATGATCATCAACGATCAACAATTTTCCATTCATATTAGATGTCTTTTATTTTGATGCATACCAAGTCCTGCATTTAGTCCCAATTGATTTTTCTTTGTTTACCCCGGCCCCAGGGGGTGCAAAGAAAAATCAATTTACTCTGTATTTGTCATATTTATTTTCATGGAATGTCTATAATATGGACATTTTATGCCCCTATATTAGACAAATATAAATATTATTATTAAATGTTAATTACTTAAATAACTAATTTTCAGAAAGTAATAAATACTGGTCCGGAAATTGAAAATTACAGTTGAAATTCTTAAATTGTAATTGATATGATTAAGAACTACTTCAAAATCGCCCTTCGGAATATCAGAAGAAATTCGACATTTTCAATTCTGAACATTAGCGGTATGGCCATAGGCATGGCCTGTGCAATTTTACTCCTTTTATGGGTACAGTATGAACTCAGTTATGACCGGTTTTACAAAAATGCTGATCGTTTATATCGCGTGGTTCAAACGGATAATTTTGACGGGAAATTACATCAATTGGCCATCACACCATATCCTCTGGCTGCTGCTTTAAAAGAAGAATATTCTGAAATAATACGATCTACGAGATACCATAATTGGCCGACCTCATTTCCAAAAGGGGATAACAGGGTAGAAGGAAAACTTGCCCTTGTTGATGAGGACTTTTTTGAAATGTTTCATATCGAGTTTGTTCATGGAGATAAAAAGAGCGCCATAAATGGACTTTATGACATTAAAATTACTGAGGATATGGCAAACAGATACTTCGGGGACGAAGACCCGCTTGGTAAAACAATAACCGTTGAGCCGAATTATATATTCACAGTCTCCGGAGTGATAAAGAATTTGCCGCGTAATAGTCACTTTTACACTGATTGTATAGCTTCTTTTGAGTTTTATAGAATAAAATATGGAGAGAACTCTGATAAAAGAATCTTTAATGAGTGGGAAAATGTTTTCAATTATACCTTTATTGAACTTTTGAAAGGGACTGACAGCAAATTAGTTGAAGAGAAAATTAAAGGGGTTATACAAAGAAATAAGAAAGGATCAAAGGCTGAAGTTTTCCTTCAAAACATCAGGAAGATTCATCTGAATTCCAGAAAATATGAAGCTGATATTGCAACCGGGAATATTATCTATGTCCAGCTTGCCAGCCTGGTTGCTCTATTAATTCTCATTATTGCCTGTATCAACTTTATGAATCTTTCTACTGCGCAATCATCAAGGAGGACAAAGGAAATAGGGGTACGTAAAGTGGCAGGAGCAAACAAACGAAAAATAATTGTCCAGTTTTTAGGTGAATCTCTGTTGATTGTTTTTGTGGCCCATATAATTGCAATGATTTTTGTTGAATTGCTGCTGCCAGGTTTTAAAAATTACATGTTCATGGAAGTCAACTACCAAAGTGCAGGGCTATATGTGTTTTTAATCACCCTTGTATTGTTTTGCGGATTATTTGCCGGGAGTTACCCCGCATTCTATTTGTCTTCTTTAACGCCAATGAATATAATGAAGGGTGTTATTAACAAAAATCCCGGTAATGCAGGATTCAGAAGAGTACTGGTCGTTTTCCAGTTCACACTGTCTTTCCTGTTTATCATGTGCACTTTAATTGTCAGAACACAGCTCAACTATATACAAAACAAGAATCTTGGCCTTAATATAGACAATATAGGTCATTTTGAATTCACCAATGGTATACAACGGGAAACTTTAAAAAATGAACTCAGAAACAATCCTGATATTGTGAGTGTAACATTTACAGGTGATCAAAATGTTCTCGAGAATTGGGCAGCTGTAAACGGTGTAAATTGGAAAGGGAAAAAGGAAGGTGATGATGTTTTGTTTAGTGTTCTGAATGCTGACAAGGATTATGCTAAAACCTTCCGTCTTGAGATTAAAGAAGGGCGTTTTTTATCTACTAATGAATTTTCAACAGATACAACTGTAGTTGTAATCAATGAAAAAGCAGCAGAAATTATGGGTTTTAAGGATCCCATCGGGGAAGTGATAACAGATAGAAATGGATTGAAATTCAGTATTATCGGAGTAGTGAAAGACTTTCACTTTAAATCGTTACACTCTCCAATTGAGCCGCTTATAATAACACCAATACCTCCACCTACTATAGGTGGTAGTTGTTATATCAGAATGAAACCTGATCATATCACTTCAACAGTTGAATCCGTTAAGAAGATTTTTAAATCATTTAAACCTGATTATACTCTGGACTTCAAATTTCTCGATGATGATTATAATAACATGTACATGATAGAACGTAAAGCAGCCATTTTATTGGGTTATATAACTATCCTGGCAATTATTATTTCATGTCTCAGTCTTATTGGATTATCTACATTTATGATTGTGCGCAGAACAAAAGAGATAGGGATAAGGAAAGTAAACGGGGCAAAATCAATTGAAATATTCTCCATGCTGTCAAAAGAATATTTTGTATTAGTTACTATTTCATTTTTAATTGCCAGTCCCATAGCCTGGTTTGCTATGAATATATGGCTGCGAAATTATGCTTACCGGACATACATAGGCTGGTGGGTATTTGCTTTGGCAGGTGTTATTGTAATGGTGATCACTGTTCTGACTGTAGCTTTTCAATCGTATAAAGCAGCAAGTAAGAATCCGGTCGAAGCGTTGAGGTACGAGTAGGAAAAGGCATAGGGCGTTGGGCTCGGAGTACAGGGTAATATGGAGTAAAGTAAGGAGGAAAGGCCCAAAAGCATGCTACAGACAATTATAAATTTATTAACCGATTTCATACAATTTCTCTTCGTTCCTTAAGTCCATCTAAAATTTATTGTTTAAATTATTTTGATAAAATGTTTTTAAGATGTCTAAACCTTATACAAACTGTCATGAAAACCTACAAAACTTTATGCAAAAGAATTTTTTACACAACTTTAGCTCTGTTTATCCTGATTTCTTTACAGGGACAAACAATAAGCAAAGATTCTCCTGGTATTAAAGTGGATGAAAACATTTTAAAAAGTTATGTTGGCCGGTACGATTTCGGACAAGGGGGACCAGGCTCGGTTTTGATGGTAACACTCGAAGGCTTGCAGTTGTATGCGCAAGCTGCCGGTCGGCCTAAGCGTCCTATATTTCCTTCATCTAAAAACGAATTTTACTGTAAAGAAGTGGAAGCTAAAATGAAATTTGTAACTGACCAAAAAGGAAATATTATTTACGTCATCTTCAATCAGAACGGACAACAAATTGAATTAAAGAAGTTAATTGATGAAACGCCAGTCACTGTTGATCCTGCCGTGTTCGATAAATATATTGGCAAATACGATGCTGGCGAAAATAACACAGTAGTCATTACTAAAGAAAGTGATAAGTTATTCGCACAAGGGACTAACCTTCCCGTATATCAACTTTTACCCGCATCAGAAACGGAGTATTTTTTAAGGGAAGTAAATGCACGACTAATGTTTAAGATTTCCGGTGACAAAGCAGATTCAATCCTCATCAACATGGCAGGAAATGAAATAACAGCTATAAGGCTAAAGGAATAATTTAAAAACAAAAATTGCAGGAGCTATTTTACTGATCCTTTTTTCCCACCAATATGTCTGCTGGTAGGTATTCTTCCCTTCTATGATGAGTTAATGATTTGATTATTAAAGATCCAACGTTACACCCAGACACAAAATAAAAGCCTAAGCATAACTCGGACGGTTTAATTAATTGGCTGCGCCGAGCTCGGATCGGATATGGATTTCAGATTGCTTCGCAAAACAAAATTATGGTCGATCCTCGGTTGCCTTTTGCAACCCTGACTATTTTATCTTCGCATTCAAAAGTCTATGAGAGAAGAATTTAACCTACTAATATTATCACGTGCCACCTGGACTGTTCCTGCTGCCGAGACAAAGTCAATAGGGTTGCAAGCCGACGCTCTGATGCCTAGTTTTTTGCTCGCCATCTGGACTGTTTTATCGTGACCCAAAACTTTTCAGCCACCTAACGGGACTGGCAAAAAATGCGGCACCGCGACGCAGACGGCAACTCATTAAACCGCCGGGCCGTTAGCACATATATTTGGTGCTGTGGGACTTAGCCTTCGCGCCGTTTTAATAAAGTT
>DATCHE010000206.1:0-18844 GCA_036508535.1 Bacteroidales bacterium
GAATGTAACACTAAGCGTGGAGCCTATAGTATCTTCCATGACAAACTTGCTAAACACTACCGCCGAAACCCTGGAATACCTTGGCCGATCGGGTCTTGAGCCGGTCAAACTGTTACTCGACACATATCATATGTACCATGAAGACCCTGACATCATTGATGCCTTCAGGAGTTGTAAAGGGCGTATTGGCCATATCCATATATCTGATAGTGATCGGAAGTATCCTGGTTCGGGTAAGGTAGACTTTTCAGCGGTGGGTGCCTGTCTTATTGAAATAGGCTACGATAAGGCTGTTTCTTTGGAAATAACACCGGATCCGGATGGTGTTACAGCTGCATCCAAAGGACTCTATTGGATGCGGAGCATCTGGCCCGAATACCGAATCTGAAATTCTGCGACGATTCATTTTGGATGATATATTTTGTACTTTCCTACTGAAAATATATCAATACAAAGATATTTTCGATGGTAATTGTAATCTAGAGGTTCGGGTAGGCACAACCTACCGGAGGTAGACATTGTGATGCCTAAGGCACTCAAGACAGAGAGCTACTACCTGAAAAAGAAAAGAGAAGAGCGATGCAGATCAAGAGCAGGAATAGAAGGACTTATATCACACTTGAAACATGATCACAGAATGCTAAGAAATTACCTTAAAGGAACTGCAGTAGACCAGATTAACGCTGCTGCAGCGTACAATATGAAGAAACCCACATGTATAAAAAGCCCGGTTTCGATCAAGTCATTTTACATGTGGGTTCGATCAGAGCATTAAAATCAAAGTTAAATTTCTGATCAACTGGATGAGGTTGAAAAGACAAGAAATATTATATTATATTTTTCGCTAGTTTTACCAGACCATATTTTTGGTTCCGAAAATATCCAACTCTAGAGAAGAATCAAAAAACACGAATTAATAAGGATTAACTAATTATTTACGTATGAAACTAAATAAAATTAAATCTGCCGTTATTTTATTAACAGCAACTATTTGTTGCTCAGTGGCATTTGGTCAAAATCCTCCGCCAGCTGTCGTAGCCGGAATTCCTGTTAACTATGATGAAGCTCTGGTGGGAACATACACCCTCCCCGATCCATTGGTCCTGCTTAATGGAAAAACAGTAAAGGATGCAAAAACCTGGTATAATGAACGCAGACCCGAGATAGTTCGTCTGATCGAAGAGAATGAGTATGGACGCGCTCCGGGAGTCCCAAAAGACATGACCTTTAATGTGTTCGATAAAGGTACCCCAGCTTTTGACGAGAAAGCTATTCGCAAACAGGTAACTGTCTATTTTACGAAAGATACTTCAAATTACAAGATGGATATTCTGATCTACTTACCGGCAAACGCTACCAAACCGGTGCCCTTGTTTCTGAATATCAGCTTTTCTCCAAATGCGAATGTCACAACAGATACTGGTGTGAAAAAATCATTTGTTTGGAGCAAGGACGGAAAAAGAGTTCAGGCGCCTGCCGGAGGACAATTCGGAAAGGTAAATATAGATCAGTTTATTTCCCAGGGAATTGGATTTGCTACAATAGGTTATGGTGACATCGAGCCTGATTTTCCTACAGGAATTAAATATGGGATCAGGGGTTATTATCTGAAAGCCGGATTGTCTTCACCTGCACCCGATGAATGGGGCGCTATTTCAGCCTGGTCGTGGGGACTAAGCCGTGCCATGGATTATTTTGAAACAGATAAACAGATTGATTCAAAGCGGGTTGCTTTGTTCGGAGTATCCAGACTTGGAAAAACAGTTTTATGGACCGGCGCCCGCGATACCCGTTTCGGGTTGGTGATTGCAAGCTGTTCTGGCGAGGGAGGTGCAGCTATTGCCAGACGTAATTATGGCGAGACAATGCGACACATGTCTGATTCGACAAGATACTTTTACCAGTTTTGCGGGAACTATGCTAAATGGGCTAAGAATCCGAATGATTTTCCCGTAGATGCTAACATGCTGGTAGCCTTAATGGCGCCGAGGCCTCTATTGTTGCAGACAGGCGACAAAGATAACTGGTCCGATCCTAAGGGTGAGTTCCTGGCTGCCGTTGCAGCTGAACCGGTATTCAAATTACTGGGTGTAAAAGGCCTCGGAACTGATGTTATGCCAGCGGCCGGACAACCTATATTAAATACTCTTGGCTATTTCATGCACGCCGGAGGCCATGGAGCCTTGCCTGCAGATTATGAAACATTCATAAAATTTATAAAAATGAATTTTTTTGAGAATAAGTAAAGTAAAATTCTCACCTGATAAAATCAAAGGTGAATTGTATGACCAGATCAAAGATCCCAACGAATGGAATAATGTTTTTTATGATCAAACGAATACTGCAATCCGCGAACAGCTGAAAACTGAACTGCTTATGCATCTTGCCTGTACATGGGCCGGCTTTCCTGTTGGAAAAGGATAAATAGTCATACAACGCCTAACACTAACAAAAAAAGAGAGATAAATTTTGTTTATCTCTCTTTTTATTCTTTCGGTACTTCTGAATGTTTACCAGGATCGACCTAACTGCGGGGGATAAAAATATCCCATAGACACCATTGCCACATACTTGCGGTAAAGTGGGTCCTGCATAAGATTAACCCTGCGAGATGTAGAAGGAATAGTAGTAGTGTAGATACGAACTTCTCCATCTAAAGCTGTGATAATTTCTTCACGCCAGTCACCCAGTACGTCGGCAATTGCAACAATCTGTCCGGGAATATCTCCGAGTTTGTTTCCCTTATATTCCATAATCGGGTTTCCGGTAGCACGATAGCTGAATGGATAATAAACCTTGATTTGACCATCTTTCCAGTAAAATGCCCTGGCAGTATTTCCGCCCCCCAATTCCTTTCCATCAGAAAGTAGTTTTCCCTTGCTATTATAGAGAAAGGACTTGGACTTGTCTTTTTCCATTGCAAACAACTCCATACCTGGCTCTGTGGGGATAATGTCTCCAATCATACCCCAGTCGTGGAGGTGAGTAATGGGTATATCCATGCCCCAGATGATTTTCCCTGTTGCAGGATCCACAACGCAGATTCCATTCTGTTTTTGAGCGCGCTCAAAAGCATAAAAAATTTCTAACCCGGGCCTGTCATAGTCAATATCAGCCAGATAACAAATATCAGGATGGCCCATGTTCATATTCCAGAGTATCTTTCCATTGTCGTCTAATACAGCATCTCCGAGCAATATTTCGTCTTTTCCGTCATTATCCACATCGTATACATGCATCCCATGGAATCCCTGCCCCTGTACTTTTGGGGTTTCATTGTCTCCTGACCAGCTCCATACTTTCTGAAGCTTTTTATTTACCAGATTATAGGCGTCAATTCTCATCACAGTATAAGTTCCCCGGCATACCAGTAAGCTGGGTCTTTTACCATCGAGATACGCTACTCCGATCAGATTACGGTTCACCCTGTTCCCACGGGGATCTCCCCATTCAATTCCTTTGTCATTCCCTCTTGAAATCCAGTCCACCTTGTCAATTTCCTTTCCGGTTTCTCCATCCAGGATTGAGCAGTATTCGGGCCCTTTCATTATAAAGCTGCTGTCTTCGGCAAAAGAAGATTCAAGTGTTGCAGCGTAAGAGGATGATTTCATGGCCACTTCGGCTTTTCCGTCACCGTCCAGATCAAATACAATGGAAGGAGTGAACCATATACCCATGTCCATATTCCAGCCCAGATCGTGGCGCCACATAAAATTTCCGGTTTTTCCATCGTAAGCCTCAAATTTATAAGTGTCCTGACTTCTGCGGAAAGTTCCCGGATCAACGGAGCCCGATGGTTGCTTTATAATAAGATCGTAAACTCCGTCACCGTTCAAATCAGCGATGCCCACTTTATTGGGGCTGTAGTTTCCCTGAAGCTTAAATGATTTGTAAGGTTGAGGGACTGCATTAGCTGCCAGTGATGTTTTTTCGGAGGCAGTAAGTTCCTTGTTATTAACCACCGGAGTAACATACCATTCATTAGGCTGGCCCATAGGTGCATTTGAATCCGTAAAGTTGGTGCTTCCGGTAATTGGCTCAGCATTAATTTTAACGGCTTTCGCTCCTGCCGTGATACGATAAATGTTGAAACCAACATTTGCAGGATCATTGTTTAGGAGCCGCCAACCCAGATATACCTGTTTATTATCGGTAACCACCGCAATAAGGCCGCGATCTGCCTTTTCAAAAGCAAAAGACTTTGTTCCTGTTTGTCCAAATGCAGGATACTGCACTAACAACAGGATAACAAGTGAAAACACTGAGATAAGTGAATAAACCTTGTCTGGTAATAATTTATTAATCATAATTCAAATATTAAGTATTATTAAAGCATATCAAAGATTAATCTTTTTTCCTGTAACAAAAAATATAAGCTATACTTTATTGTGATTATCTTATTTCTTCATGTGCTTACCCATATAAGTTTATGATCTTTATCCTGAACTATTTTATTATGATCGAGAAGCCAGCGTATTACTTTTATAACTTTATCTTCAGGATGCTCCATCATTCTTACAAGTTCTTCAGCATCAGGATTTTTCTCTCCAAGATGAATTTTAATCTCTTCGAGGATCAGATCAAACTCATATTTACTCAGGTCAAGTTCATTTCTTTCACGGCAAACATCGCAGATACCGCACCTGTCAGCATCTTCACCAAAATAATTAAGGAGGGTAACTGAACGGCATCGGTTATCAGAATCTGCATATTCTATTATTGTGTTAACCCTGATCTCATATTTTTCCTTTACATGATGATAGTTGTCAGGAGAAATTAACAGGGCTTTGCGACCAAGCCGCTCTTCAGTGAAGATTACCAGAGCGGTTTTTTTCCCCGGTATAAAACGAATTATATTGAGAGATGATAATTTTACAAGGTATTGATAAATTGTATCGCGGGTGGCAGCTGATTTTCTGGAAAGAGTCTCCTCGTTTATTGCAACGAATTCCGTAAACATCCCTGTGTAAGATCTTAAAAGCAGCTTTATAAATCCATCGAATGATTCATTTGCCACCTGAAATTTGTACAGATCGTCGCGACTTATGACAAAATGCACCCTTGAAGGGTTATTAATCTCCTCAGTGAATTCCATATATCCTTCCCTCTGAAGAAACTGAAGGCTGTTATATGTTTCAATTACGGGTAACCGGTATTTTGAAACAAATTCCGACATATTAAAATCAAAAACATTGTCTTTGCCAGAGCCCAGAGGAACTTGAAGAAAATTACATATTGCTTCGTAAATATCTTTGATTTTTTCAATGGGCGGAAATTTTTTTCTGATTGTGTCGAGGAGACGACTTTTATCGGCGAGCGAATAAAGAAGGACAGCAGAGGCAGGCTTATTATCGCGGCCGGCCCTCCCACTCTCCTGAAAATAATTTTCAATTGAATCGGGGATATCCCAGTGTATAACAAATCTTACTTCCGCCTTATCAATTCCCATTCCGAAAGCATTAGTAGATACAATTACCCTGGTCTCTCCTACTGTCCATGATGATTGCTTTTTATCGCGTATCTCAATCGGCAGTCCCGCATGGTAGAAATCGGCGCTTATTCCATTGGCCAGAAGAAGTTCTGCAACCTCTTTGCATCTTTTCCTGCTTCGAACATATACAATACCGCTTCCCTTTGCTTTTTGCAGAGTTTTAATAAGATAGGTTGCCTTATCTTCAACTTTCCGAACGAGGTAAGAAATGTTTTTTCTGTCGAAGCTGGTCCTCAGAACATTTTTCTTCCTGAACGAAAGTTTGTTCATTATATCCTCAATAACCTGCGGAGTTGCTGAAGCTGTGAGGGCAAGAAAAGGAACTTTATCAGAAATATAATCTCTGAGTGAGGCAATTTTCAGGTATGAAGGTCTGAAATCGTATCCCCATTGCGAGATACAGTGAGCTTCATCGATTGCAACCAGAGAGAGATTTAGTCTTGATACCTTTCCCTGAAAAATCCTTGTTGAAATTCTCTCAGGAGAAACATAGAGAAACTTATAATCTCCATAAATTGCATTTTCGAGAGAGATATCTATCTCCTCGGACGACATTCCTGAATGAATAGCTATAGATTTAATTTCCAGACTATTAAGACGATTTACCTGATCCTTCATCAGTGCAATCAACGGAGTAATAACCAGGCATATTCCTTCATGAGCAAGAGCAGGTACCTGAAAGGTGATAGATTTGCCACCACCGGTAGGCATTAGTCCAAGAGTATCCCTTCCCTCAGCAATCGATTTTATTATATCTTCCTGTAAAGGTTTGAATGCTGCGAATCCCCAGTATCGGGTTAAAATTTGTCTGTAAGGTTCAATATTCACTGATGATTGTGTCATTTACAAATGTAGTAACTGTAAGTCAATTTTTTATAATAGCTAAATGAAAGAGATGTTTTAAGAGTTCTGATTTTTTTCGTAATTTGCGCCAGCAAAAACTAAAAATCTCATCTGATGTCATTTTTGATAGATAAAATCCTTTATGAAGGTTTAACATTTGATGATGTTCTTCTTATTCCTTCATATTCTGAGGTACTTCCAAGAGAAGTAGAACTCAGCTCCATGTTCACCAGAAACATAAGGATAAATACACCTATTGTTTCAGCTGCTATGGATACGGTTACAGAGGAAGAGCTTGCAATCGCTATTGCTATGGAGGGTGGCATCGGAGTGATCCATAAAAATATGTCAATCGAAAAGCAGGCAGCGCAGATAAAACGTGTAAAACGTGCTGAGAATGTTATGATATTCGACCCCATTACCATTAACCTCGATGCTACAGTTGGCGAAGCGATGAATCTGATGAAGGAGTATAAGATCGGAGGCATACCTGTAATCGACAATAATGGGATCCTGAAAGGTATCGTTACAAACAGGGATCTCCGGTTCGAAAATAACCGCGCCCGGAAAATAACTGAGGTAATGACTACAAGTCTGATCACAACAAATCATCAGACTAATCTTGAAGCAGCAGCAAGAATACTTCAGAAACATAAAATAGAAAAGCTTCCAATGATTGACGAATCAGGCAAACTGATCGGTTTGATTACTTACAAAGACATAACAAAAACCAAAGACCGGCCTAATTCATGCAAAGATGCTAAAGGAAGACTCCGGGTGGCAGGTGCAGTAGGTATAGCTGCTGATACTCTGCAAAGAGTTGAAGCCTTAATAAATGCAGACGTGGATGCTATTTCTATCGATACGGCACATGCACATTCTGTAAATGTTATTAATATTCTGAAGGAAATAAAAAGAAACTACCCGGGTATAGATGTTATTGCCGGGAATATAGGCACTGCTGAAGCAGCAAAAATTCTTATTAAGGAAGGAGCAGATGCTGTTAAGGTAGGCATAGGACCTGGCTCAATCTGCACTACCAGAATAATTGCCGGTGTTGGCATTCCACAGCTTTCCGCAATTTATAATGTTGCGAAAGCTATTGAAGGCTCCGGAATTCCGGTAATAGCAGACGGAGGGATCAGATATTCCGGAGATATTATCAAAGCCATTGCAGCCGGCGCTGATTCTGTTATGGCAGGCTCTCTTTTCGCAGGTGTCGAAGAATCTCCCGGAGAGACAATAATTTATAACGGGCGTAAGTTTAAGGCATACAGAGGAATGGGGTCTATTGAGGCTATGCAGCAGGGGTCGAAGGACCGTTATTTTCAGGATATGGAGGATGATATTCAAAAACTCGTTCCTGAAGGAATTGCTGCACGGGTGCCTTACAAAGGAACACTTTCAGAAGTTATATACCAGATGACAGGAGGCTTAAGGGCAGGAATGGGCTACCTTGGTGCAAAAAACATCAGTATACTCAAAAAGGATAGCAAATTTGTACGGGTAACTAATTCAGGAATTATTGAAAGTCATCCGCACGATGTGTCCATCACGCGAGAGGCTCCAAATTATAGCAGAAAATCATTTGAATAACAGGCACCAGCTAATCCTGATGAAGATCAGATCAACTTTTCTAATTATTATCTTAATTGTGTTGCCGGCATTTTCGCAGGCACAGGATTCGAATTCCAGCGTCCTGATGACTGTTGGTGTCAATAAAATTCAATCGGGTGAATTTATCAGAATGTATAAAAAGAGTCTGGACCCCGGGAAAAAAACGGATATTGATGAGTATCTGCAACAATTTATTGTTTTTAAGCTAAAAGTGGCTGATGCTATAAGTGAAGGATTTGATACAACAAGGTCATTCAGGAATGAGCTGAATGGTTACAGGAATCAGCTTGCACAGAACTACCTTACCGACACAAAGACAAAGGATGAGTTACTTAAAAAAGCTTATCAAAGGTCACTGACAGAAATAAATGCCTGGCATATTTTGATTACTGTTCCACCTGAAGCTTCTGCTGAGGATACGCTTAAAGCCTGGAAAAAAGCTATCGATATCAGGGAAAGAATAATAAAAGGAGAACCTTTTGAACAGGTTGCCCGGGGAACTTCAGACGATCAGTCAGTTAAAGTAAACGGCGGTAATCTTGGCTATTTCTCTGCATTTCAAATGATAATGCCATTTGAAGATGCTGCATATACTTTGAAGAAAGGAGAAATTTCAATGCCTGTCAGAACCCCGTATGGATACCATATAATAAAAATAGCAGATAAGCGTACTTCAAAAGGCAGAATTAAAGTAGCCCATATTATGAAAGCTGTCCCTCCCGGAACCGGAGAGAAAGAAGCAAAACAGGCTGAGGAAGAGATTAATATGGTTTATAATAAACTACAGGAAGGAGCGCCGTTTGGAGAACTTGCGAAAAAATATTCTGATCATAAAGAATCATCTGTTAATGGAGGAGAACTCGACTGGTTTGGAACCGGAGAAATTATCAGCGATTTTTCTGAAGCAGCATTTTCCATTACTGATACAGGTAAGTACACAAAACCGGTCAGGACAATCTACGGATGGCATATCATAAAATTGTTGGGCAGGAAAGTCCCTGGTTCGTTTGAAGAATCAAAATCTTTTCTTGAAAGTAAGATAAACCAATCATATCTTAATTCAATAAGTCAGAAATCCTTTATAGAAAAACTGAAAAAAGAATATAAATTCAGTATAAATGAAATTGCATATAACTGGTTCCTCGAAAACACTGATACACTTATTATTCAGGGATTAAAAAAATATGACCGGGCGACCCTTCCGGAAGGAGATATTTATTCATTTGCTAATCAACATCTTACAATTAATGAGTTTACCAATTATATTGAAAAGCGAGGAGATATGGTAATTACAAAAGACTCTTCTGTGTTTATAAATAGTTCGATCGAAACAAGAGCAGCTGATCAATTAATTGCTTATGAAAATTCACTTCTTGAACAAAAATATCCTGAATTCAGGTATCTGATGAACGAATTCCACGATGGGATACTTTTGTTTGAGATATCAGGCAAAAAGGTCTGGAACAGGGTAACTGATGATTCTCTGGGTTTGCACAAATATTATGAAGATCACAAGAATAACTACCTGTCAAAAAAAGGAATTGAGGCAAAGATTTATACACTCCGGTCACCGTATGGTGAAAAATCACTCTTATCATTTTATAAAAAATATTCTAAGAAGCCCGATAAAGATTTTCAACTCCTAAAACATTTTAACAAAATTAACGATACGTTGCTTATTATTAAAGTGGGTACATGGTATAAAGGAGATAATCCCGAAATTGATAACCTGCAATGGATTTCAGGCTCACAATCATTCAGTTATAAGGGTTTCTCATCAATTTTAAATATTACAAAAATTATTGAACCCATTCCCTCAAAATTCGGAGAAATTCAGGGAGAAATGATCAAAGGATTTCAGGAATTCCTTGAGAGTGAATGGATAAAACAATTAAAGGAGAAATATAGCGTTAAGATTGACAGTTTGGTACTTAATGGGGTGAAGAAGAAATTGAACAATGAATAAAACAGTAATTATTTTAATGACAGTTTTTTTATTGGCTGGGTGCAGTAACAATAAGAACATAGTAAAAAGAATTGCGGTGGCTGAAGTTGGAAAGGATATACTCTATTTCGATGAAATACCTAATGTAATTCTGAATGGGATAAATAAGACAGACAGTACATCTGTGATACAGAATTACATAAATAAATGGGCAAAAAGAGAACTGCTTCTACAAAAAGCTGAAGAGAATTTATCGCCTGCTTTAAAGGATGAAATTGTTAAACAACTTGATGAAACCAGAACAAACCTTGTAATATATCAGTATCAGAGGCAGATGATGCTTGAAAAAATGGATACAGTTTTAACTGACAATGAACTCGAGAATTATTATGCTGCCAATGAAAAGAGTTTTATTCTCAGTACTAACATTGTTAAGGCACTTTTCATTAAATTACCTGTTGAAACTCCGAATATAGAAAAGATTAAAATTCTGGCTCGCTCAAATGATCAAAAAGATCTTCAGCAACTTGAAAGTTATTGTTATCAGTTTGCCGAGAAATTTGATGACTTTGATGAAGAATGGGTATCAATGGACAAGTTATTGGTTGAATTGCAACAAGATATTGAGAATGAGGAAAGCTTTCTGAAAAGAAACACTTTTTATGAAACAAGTGACTCTGGTTCAGTCTGTTTGATCTCAATAAGGGATTATAGACTGATAGGCTCAGTGGCCCCTTACGAATACATTAAAAATGATATAAAGAGAATAATATGGAATTCGCGTAGAATTGAGTTTCTCCAATCGCTCGAGAATGGGATTTATAACGATGCACTTAAAGAAAATAGTTTTAAGATATATTAAATATGAAAAGAAGATTAAAATTTTGCCTGGTTCTGATATGTTTATTTCTACCCGGCGTTGTAATAAACGCTCAAAAGCTTGTCGAATCTGTTGCTGCAATTGTAGGTAATGAGGTTATTTATCTTTCGGACGTGGAAAACACCATTGCAGATATGAGACGTGGCGGTAACAAAACTCCAATCGACCAGTTGAGGTGTGATGTGTTCCATGAAATTCTTGTTTCAAAACTGTTCCTTGATCAGGCAAGGATCGATAGCATCATTGTTACTGATGATGCCATTGAGGGTGATCTTAATATGCGTATGAATGATGCAATAAGGCGTGCAGGCAGTGAAGAGGCTTTAGTTGCATATTTCAAGAAGAGTATGATAGAAATTCGCAGGGATATAAAGAAAACGATGCTGGAACAGGAGATTGTAAGGGAAGTACAAAGCAAAGTAGCCAAGAATGTAACAGTTACACCAAATGCTTTAAAAAGATATTACGCCTCTATTCCAAAAGATAGTCTCCCCGTTCTTCCTGCCAAATATGAATTAAGCATTATTCAGGTGGATCCACCGGCAAATGAAGAGAATAAAGCTGAAGCCCGTCAGAAGCTGCTTGACATACGAAGCGAGATACTGGGAGGAAAAAGTTTTAGTGTAGAAGCTATTTTGTACTCTGAGGATCCGGGATCAGCAAGAAACGGAGGAGAAGTAGGATACCTTACAAGAGGTGAACTTGAAAAAGAGTATGCTGATGTTGCTTTCAGTCTTACCAAGAATACTGTTTCTAAAATCGTTGAGACAAAAGTCGGGTTCCATATAATTCAACTTATTGATCGCAAAGGCGACCTTGTTAACACACGGCATATTCTCATCAGATCAAAAGTTAAACCGGAACAGGAAGCCAGGGCGATTGCAAAACTCGACAGTCTGGCCAACCAGATTAGAAAAGACAGTATAAAATTTGCAGATGCTGCATTCAGGTATTCAACCCACAAAGACAGCAGGATAAATGGCGGTAAATTAGTGAGCATAAATCCTTCCGAGAGAATTACATGGTTCACTCTCGAAGAATTGAATAAGGATATGTACATGAAGATCAGAGATATGAAGGTTGGTGAAATCTCTAACCCCTTCAAGACAACAGATGATAATAATAATGTAGTTTTCAGAATAGTTAAGCTTGATAATGAATCACCAGCCCATACAGCTAACCTTAAAGATGATTATCAGAGTCTCTTCAACTCAGCTTTAATGACTGAACGGACAAAAGTTTACGATAAATGGATCAAAGAAAAAATTCTGGTCACTTATATTAAAATAAGTGAAGAGTTCAGATCTTGTGACTTCTTGCAAACAGGATGGTTGAAATAAAATCATTAATGCCCTCAATAAAACTATCTGATATAAAGCATATTCTGTATCTGCTTTTTTTGGTATTTATTCCTTTTAAGGGTTATTCGCAGGATATTGTCCCTTCCAAAAAAGGAATGACAAAAATTGAGGTCATCTATTCGGATTTCATGATGCAGAACCCGAATATAGATCCGGATCTCACCCGTCTTTTAGGAAATGTTAAAATCAGGCACAAGGAAGTGACCATGTATTGTGATAGTGCCTACTATTACAGGACCAAAAATCAGGTAAAAGCTTTCAGTAAAGTCCATATTGAACAGGGAGATACTCTCGATCTCTATGGCAATTACCTCTTTTACGACGGAAAGAGTGAAATAGCAATAGTAACCGGCAAAGTTGAATTAATTGATAAAGAGACACATCTGTTTACCGAAGCAATAAATTATGATGTAAAAAATAAAATCGCCCGCTATAACGAAAATGGCAGGATAACAAATGCGGATAACACTCTGACAAGCATAATTGGCGTCTATTATGTTTCTGAAAGTCTGTTTCATTTTAAAGATAGCGTTAAAATTGTAAATCCTGAATATGTAATGACTGCTGATACAATGGATTACAATACTAAAACAGAAACCTCAATCTTTACAGGACCAACCACCCTGGTTGGAGACAGCATTAATCTGTACTGTGAAAAAGGATGGTATGACACAAAAAATAAAGTTACTTCAGTCTGGAAAAATTCAATGATTGATAATAGAAAACAGATAATCCATGGCGATTCATTATTCTTCAATGACAGTACTGGTTATGGTGAAGCATACCGCAATGTTATTATTGAAGACACAACCAATAGTCTGGCAATAAAGGGGAATTATGCCTGGTATTATAAACGACCTGAAAAATTTATGGTTACAGACAAAGCTGTATTCATTCAAATTTCAAAAGGGGACTCACTTTTTCTGCACGCCGACACAATCAGAGCCACTACTCTTTATGATTCAACCTCAAGAGGATACAGATTAATGAAGGCATACCATGGATGCCGTATTTTCAGCAAAAGTCTTCAGGCCAAATGCGATTCTCTTTCATATTCATTTCAGGATTCCGTTATCAGATTATATACCTATCCTGTAATATGGTCTGAAGAAAACCAACTTACCTCCGACTCTATGGCAATATTTACTAAAAACCGGCAGACAGACAGGTTGGAATTATACAATGCAGCATTTATAACAAGCCAGATAGATACGATAAGATTTAACCAGATAAAGGGCAGAAACTTAACAGGCTTTTTTAAGAAAAATGAATTATATAAAATAGACATTAAAGGTAATGGTGAATCAATTTACTATCTGCTTGACGGAGAGGATCTTGCAGGAGTAAACCAAACTAAATGTGCCAACTTTGAGGTTTACGTTGTTAAGGGTAAAATATCGGAGATTTACGAATTTCAAAGTCCTGAAGGACAAATTGATCCTCCTGAAACCGGAAAACCGTTAGAGCTTCGCCTCAAAGGTTTTAACTGGTTTGAGAGTTTGCGACCCAGGAAAATGACTGATATATTCAATAAATAAAAAAGAGGCTGACTCACATGAGATCAGCCTCTTCTTTAATATTCATCTTCATTAAAAAAGAAGTCGTCCTTACTTGGATAATCGGGCCAGATATCTTCAATACTTTCATAAATATCACCCTCATCCTCAATTTCCTGCAGATTTTCAATAACTTCCATCGGAGCACCCGATCTTATGGCAAAATCAATCAGCTCATCCTTAGTGGCAGGCCATCGAGCATCCTCAAGTTTTGATGCCAATTCAAGTGTCCAATACATATTTTCCTGATTAAGTTAAGCTTTAAACAAAGTTTGCAAATATAAATATTATTTTACTTAAAAAACAATACCTTTTTTAAGTTTTTATATTTATAAACCTAGCCACTTAATCTCTTCAATATCAAGCTCTAACCCAATTTTACGGGATAATACAAACAAATAATCTGAAAGTCGGTTAAGAAATTTATTAACAATTTCAGGTGATTTTTCGGATTCATTTAGTCTTAAAACTGCTCTTTCTGCCCTGCGGCATATACATCTGGCTATATGACAATACGATACAAGCAAATTTCCTCCAGGCAGTATAAAATTACTTAGTTCAGGCAGGCTCTCTTCCATCTTGTCAATTTCTTTTTCGAGAACTGACAGACAATCAGGATCAGGTAATATTAATTTAACCTTTCTATTATTGTTGTCGGCTGCCAATGCAGCAGTACAATACATAAGCTGACTTTGAATGTATACAAGAAGATCTTTACGATTGATGTTTTCTTTGTGGTCGCGTAATAAACCAATCCATGCAATAAGCTCATCTACAGAGCCGTATGCATCTACTCTGATAGATTGTTTCGGAACCCTTTTACCTCCCGACAAGGAAGTTGTACCATCATCGCCTGTAAGGGTATAAATTTTCATGGCTTAGAATAAAAGAAAACCACCCTGAGATAACTATAGAGAATATACTCTATGCTTTTTTATATCCTTCGTTACGATAATCCTGAGAAACCTCGCCGTCGAATAATCTGATAATACGGGCAGCATGCTTTGCGATATCCTCCTCGTGTGTTACAACAATAACAGTATTTCCTTTTCTGTGAATATCATCGAGCAAATTCATGATATCAATCGAAGTCTTACTGTCGAGGTTTCCTGTTGGCTCATCTGCAAGGATAATTGAAGGATTGTTTACCAGAGCTCTTGCTATTGCGACACGCTGGCGCTGTCCTCCAGAGAGTTCATTTGGCTTATGCAACATTCTGTCTGAAAGACCAACCTGATCAAGAGTCTTAATTGCTACTTTTTCTCTATCTGCTTTGGATACTCCTGCATAAATCAGAGGTAAAGTAACATTTTCAAGAGCAGTATAACGCGGAAGAAGGTTAAATGTCTGAAATATAAAACCTATCTCCTTATTTCTGATTTCTGCAAGATAATCATCTTCCATTTTACTCACGTCAATACCATTAAGAATATAAGAACCACTGGAAGGAGTATCGAGGCATCCTACAAGGTTCATTAGCGTTGATTTACCTGACCCCGAAGGACCCATAATTGCAACATACTCATTTCTATCAATATTAATCGTGACTGATCTCAAAGCCTGTACAATCACTTCTCCGATTACGTAGTTCTTAACAATATTCTTAATCTCAATTACTTTGTCCATAATACCTAAAATTTGAATTTTCGAAATTAGATTAAATTAGTCAAATAATAAATTATATATTCTTAATTTTTGTTAATATCTGATCGTATAGTTCTTATAGTTCATCCCTTCCCTGAAGAATACAATTCCCATCCTGAAAATATCAATTGTAAGAGTAACATTTTCTGAAAGCTTTATTTCGTTCCAGGCCTCCCCCATTTCTTCAGAAAAATAGATATCATCAATTATTACAACGGTTTTATTATCTGATATCTCTGATATTTGTTTAAAATATTTCAAAACAGGCTCTTTTCTGTGATTCCCGTCAATAAAAATAAGTCCGGGCTTAATACCACCACTGATTGTATCTGACCATACTTCATCAAACGATCCGGTAAAAACATTTATGTTATTGAGTCCGGCTTCTTTGAAATTATTAATCGCAATTTCAGATATAGCCCTACAGCCTTCCATCGTTTGTACAACAGCACCACTGCAAGATGAAGCCAGATACATTGTACTTATTCCAAATGAAGTACCAAATTCAACTATCAGAGGATTTCCAAATTCTGCAGCCATATTTGATAACAAAACACCATATTTTTTAGTCACTGGTGAATATCTTGCAATATCTGACACTCTTTTTATGTTTGTTTTCATTTTTGCTGAACCGGTTCCAAGGTCATTTACAACAATGAACCGGCGGTCAGCGATCAATTTCTTTCTGACCTTTTCAATACTACAGACAATGTCAGTATCAATTTTATTCCGGAAGACCCTCGACACAAGATCAAAAACAAACGGACTATGTATTCCATATCCGTATTTATGCTTTGATAGAAGAATGTATTTCAGATACTTGACTAAGTTGAAAAAAGTCATTTCAGTATTAACTAAATTATTAGGATTGCTTTTCAAAAATAGGTATTTTCGGAATGTAATTCTAAAAAAAGTTCTTTGTGAACCTTAGTGTACTTTTGTGGTAAAAAAAAGCCCTGAACCACAAAGAACACAAAGTCTTACACAAAGTAACACAAATGAACACAAACTGTAGTGTCCTTTTGTGATTACTACCCCCTTTCTAATTTCCCCAGGGGGAAAGGTTGGGAAGGATATAGAAATGAATGCATTATGATTAAACAAGAATTTCTCGATACAGACATTACTTATTTATCAGGAGTGGGTCCGAAAAAGGCGGACCTTTTTAATAAGGAGCTGAATATATTTACATTCCGCGATCTTCTTTATTACTTTCCCTATAAATATATAGACCGGACCCGGTTTTATAAAATTTCAGAACTGGATCCTGATCTTCCATATGTTCAGATAAAAGGTGTAATAAAAGGATATTCAACAGAAGGTCAGGGACCAGGGAAAAGATTAGTTGCTGATTTCCAGGATGAAACAGGTACGATTAAGCTAATCTGGTTCAAGGGTGGAAAATGGATTACAGGAAATTTCACTCCGGGAGTAGAATTCATAGTATTCGGGAAACCAGGCGTTTTTAATGGAATCGTAAACATTATTCATCCTGAAATTGAAGCAGTCAATATAATAGCAGAAAGACTTAACTCGTCACTACAGGCTCAGTATAGTAGTACGGAAAAACTAAAAAACCAGTTCCTTACTTCAAAAACGATCAGTAAACTTATAGGAACTCTCCTGAAGCAAATTAAGGTCAGACTGCCAGAAACATTACCTCAGTACATTATTTCCAAATATAAACTGATGGATATTCATGAATCGCTTCAAAAGATTCATTTTCCTGCTAACCCTGAAGAGCTGGAAAAGGCCAGGCACCGGCTGAAATTTGAAGAATTGTTTTATATCCAGTTAAACATCCTTAGGTTTAAAACAAACCGGAACCTAAAATATAAGGGATTTGTTTTTTCGAATGTTGGAGATAATTTCAATAATTTCTATTATAAGAATTTAAAATTTACTCTGACAGATGCTCAGAAACGTGTAATAAAAGAGATCAGAAAGGATCTTGGATCGGGAAAACAAATGAACCGTCTGCTTCAGGGTGATGTAGGCAGCGGAAAAACACTTGTTGCGCTTATGAGTATGCTCATTGCCTTAGACAATGGTTATCAGGCTTGTTTAATGGCACCAACCGAAATTCTTGCAAATCAGCATTTTCGTACAATCGGCAAGTTTTTAGAAGGAATCAATATCAAAATAGATCTTCTTACCGGCTCTTCAAAAAAAGCGGCGCGTAAACTGATAGCAGAAACACTTCTTGATGGATCACTCCATATATTAATAGGCACACATGCTTTGCTCGAGGATAATGTCCAGTTTAAAAACCTGGGATTAGTAATAATTGATGAGCAGCACCGGTTTGGTGTTGCACAACGGGCTCAACTCTGGGAGAAGAACCTGAACCCTCCACATATTCTTGTAATGACGGCTACTCCTATTCCAAGAACTCTGGCTATGACTTTCTACGGAGATCTCGATGTGTCAGTTATTGATGAACTACCACCGGGAAGAGTTCCTGTAAAAACTATGCATTTTACAGATTTGGAAAGAAATAAAGTATTCGGATTTATTAGAAATCAGATTGCTGAAAACAGACAGATTTACATTGTATATCCTCTTATAAAAGAATCCGAATCAATGGATTATAAGGATCTTGAGGATGGATGGGACACAGTCTCCAGAGCCTTCCCTGCTCCAAAATACTGCATAAGCATTGTTCATGGAAAGATGACTCCCTCAGACAAGGAGTTGTCGATGAAGCTGTTCAAGGAAGGTCATGCTCATATTCTCATAGCAACTACAGTTATTGAAGTAGGTGTCGATATACCAAATGCAACTGTAATGATAATTGAAAGCGCAGAAAGGTTTGGTCTATCCCAGTTACATCAATTAAGAGGGCGGGTAGGAAGAGGAGCCGACCAGTCTTATTGCATACTTATGAGCTCCGATAAATTATCAAAGGAGGCATCCAAAAGAATTGAAGTAATGATTAGTTCAAACGATGGGTTTGAAATTGCTGAGACCGATCTTCAACTCCGCGGACCCGGTGACATTGAAGGAACACAGCAAAGCGGTATTCCATTTGATCTTAAAATTGCAAATCTGGCCCGAGATGGGCAGATTATTGAGTATGTCAGACATATCGCTGAAGAAATTCTTGAAAAAGACCCCACTCTTGAAAATAGTCAAAACCTTGTTTTCAGATCTGAACTGAAACGGCTTTTTAGTAAGGGACAATCGTGGAGTAATATTAGTTGAAAAGTTACTATTTATAGACATTATAAATAATAAAACTCTTATAAAAACTGATAAAAAACAGGTTGCAATTGTATGTTAATTTTAAATTTGCGATTGATTTTTTGGACAAATAATGAAGAGTACAAATAGCCAGGGAACCATTAATCATGAGGGAATAGTGCAAAAGGTTGATGATAAATCAGTTATTGTCAGCATTTTTGTTGCTTCTGCATGCTCAGGATGTAACGCAGAAGGATCGTGTTCACTATCCGGTAAAGAAGAAAAGATTATTGAGGTATCGGGCAGTTATAATGTAAAACCCGG
>DATCHE010000207.1:0-4920 GCA_036508535.1 Bacteroidales bacterium
TTGAGTTTAAGAAAGTCAATGACTAAGAGCTGTCTGGTAATATTTTGGTCCCGTAGGGACCTGATATTGGTAGAATGCATGGTCAAATATTACGGTCCCGTAGGGACCTGATATCGGTGGTGCCGTCAGGTACGATATAATTCATGCCGATTGGTTTAAAAACAAACCGTTCATCATATTCAATATCAAATTCTTTTAATAGTTCCAGATATTCTTCTAAAAATGTTTTTCTTGTATGATGTTCATATTGATGTTGTATATACCCTATTATTTTGGGCAGATCGGTTTTTGCATATGAAAATGCACCATATCCTTCCTGCCATGAAAATTTACCACGAACAAATCTCTTTTCATTGATCCATTTTGAGGAGCTTCCTTTTATGTCCTGAATCAGATCGGATAATGATTGTGACGGCCTGTATCCGATAAGAATGTGTACATGATCCGGCATACCATTAATAGCCAGTAATTTGTGTTTGTTGTTTTGTATTATGCCGGTAATGTATTTATATAATTCTTCTTTCCAGCTGTTTTGAATAACAGATTCCCTGTTCTGTACCGTAAAGACAATCTGGATATGGATTTGGGTGTAGGTATTTGCCATGATGTATAATTTTATATCGTCCCTGACGGGACTAATGTTTATCATCTATGAATTAGCTACCGATATAATGTCCCTAACGGGACAATTGAAAAAGCAATTTTGCATTAGAAATAAGAGATCAATAATACAATATTACGTCTACAGGGGGACAATTTAAAGCACAATTTTGTATTAATTGTAAGACATAAGGTCAAATGTTAAGGTCCCATCAGGGACCGGATATCGGTGGTAGAAGGTACGGTCATATATTTAGAATCTGTCAGGGACCAGCAATCGGTGGAATATTTGGTTATATTCTTGTCCCGTAGGGACCAGATATTGGTAGAATGTATAGTTATATTTTCAGGTTCCGTCAGGGACCATATATTGGTAGAAACGAAAAACATATATAATGGATTTATTTCGTGCCGTCAGGTACGATATGATCAATGCCGACAGGTTTAAAAACAAACCGGTCATCATATTCAATATCAAATTCTTTTAATCGTTGCCAACAGGCATATAATTATCTCCTCCAGCCACAAACGGGTTAAACTTCAATTCTCCTCCGCAATTCATGTTGTATATAGATGTTGTTGGCATTATCGGGTATTACCTGCAAAACAGTATTTAAATCATTTACCAGCTCATAGGTCATCCTGAAGCAGGCTTTAGCCTGGATGAATTCAAGGCTGCAAAGTGTGTTGGTTACCTCGTCCCAGAGTTGAGCTTCGGTTTGTTGAAAGGGTTGCTCTATACACTTACGTATATGGGGCTTCTTCTGTTGATTGCCATCAAAAAAGAGGGGTTGGACGGAAAAGTACTTGGCGAGTGTGGCGTGGTATTTGATAAAATTTGGCTGCATTGGAAAATGTTAGTTGTTTTAAATTTTCACTAAACAACAGGTCTTCGTTTATTCCAGGGAAACCCGACAGGTCTTGAAGAGACTGTCAGGTCTGGTCACTTAATTTATATCTCTCCCTCAGCACCTCATTAAACTGCCTGTGAAAAAAGGTAATAATCGGTACACCATCGGCATCGCGCTCAGTGAGATAGGGCTCCAGGTCGAGGAAAAGTCGCGACCAGACCACGATTGGAATTTTCATCGACTTTTTATCATTTTCCAGGTCTTCTTTCATTATGACCAGCGCTTCCCGCTGGTTTTCATTAGTCCTGTTAAGAAATTCCTGCCACAATTCCTTATCAAATGCAAAAATCTCAAGGATCTCATTTTCTGCAAGTCCCTGGTATCTGCCACAAAGCATCAGGCAAATCACATCTTTTACAAAGTCTTCAGTATGTTCTTCTTCCAATAAGCCTATAAAATCATTAATGATGCCTTTTACATCCTCCTTAAGGCTATAATCTTCTTTTTTGGTATAGGAATTCCACTTCTTCGCCCTTTCGAAGGCAAGTTTCAGGTAAATGGGAAGCCCTGTTTTACTGAATTTATTCAGAACTTCTTTTTGTTGTTCCACAGTTAACTTACGGCTAATGGAATTTAACCATCTTTCAAGAATCTTCGATGCTTCTTCTATGGGAAGCAATGGTAAATCGACTATACAATGATTGCTAAGCTGCGTTTTCAGCTCGGGCAGGGAAGAAACCACCATCCTGGTATGTTCCGGTAACTCACGTGGCAACCAGTAGAGTGATTTTGCATTGTCTGAATCCGACAATTGGTCAAGGGCGTCGAGAAATAGCAGAACCGGCTTTTGTGCAGTGCCGAGGGCAAGACACTTCTTCAATATTTCCGTTAACCCGTTCAGGTCGTACAACGACTTTTCCCTTCCTTCACCTGCAAGTGTTTCCATCTTTGTGCCATAGACCGCGGCTATTTGCTCACAAACACTCTGCAATAACGAAATGATGTTGGAGGAACGGGAGGATGTTCCGATAAAACGATAGATGATTAATGCATCTTTAAAGTTGTTTCCTGCTTCCTGTATTGCTTTTGCCATTACACTCGATTTCCCCGAACCGGAGTCACCTATCATGGCCAGAACTCTCTTCTCTGCCGGATTATTCAAATAGGTTTTAATAGTATTCAGAATGTCCGTACGCCCGCAGAAATGCTCAGTAAGTTTTGTCTTAAATTCCGAATGAAGTTTTACCTCATGACTTATTTCATCAGGACTGATAACATCTTTAAGTTGCTCTTTTATAATATTTTCAAGAAAATTGTATATAGTATTTTCAAAGCCGGCAGGATCATACATTTCAGTTTTTTTCTCTTTCCATTTTGCTTTGTATGGATTGTACTGATTGCCCAACTTCTCTTTTAATTTCCCTTTCAGCTGTCTGAGTTGTTCTTTACTGTACGGATCGGATTGATCATTGATCAGATCAATAAAACCTTCGGCAGTATTGTCATCAGTCAATCCTTCTGTTTCACGTATCATAGCAAACACATGATCTTCCGGTTTTTCTTTTACATCAACCGGGTTAAGAGCTCCTGACATTATTTCCTGGTGCGTGGCTGATGTGAAATATTTAATGCGTTGTTCTTCGCTGAAGGATAGTTGGTTAACTGCTTCACGCAAAGCGGACTGTAACTTTTTTTCAACCTTTTCCCAGATTATATAATCAGTATATTCTTCACCTCTTGGTTGTAGCACATATTCAGGTGGAATGGCATTTGAATCAAGCCTATACCAACAATCCATTAATTCTGCTTTTTCACTGTCAATTACTGAACGAATTTTTGACATTTCAGATTCTGGAATTTTTGTCGGAATTGGTTGCCATCCGTATTTATCACCCAGAAGGATGAGGAAGTTCGGTTTTGGAGATATTTTCTGGCAGCGTGCTATCTCATTCAGACAGATCTCCAGTGTTTTCTGGTTGAGTTGCGATTCTTCATTCACTCCCCAGCGTAAGTCAACGGCTTGAAATCTAGCGCCGTTTTCTTCACAGAACTTTTCAAGTTTAGGGAATAATTTTTTCTGGAGGGTGCTGCGTTCCTCTTTCATATCGGTAAAGGTGGAACTTACGAATACACGAAAAATTTTAGTCTGTTGCGGCATGGGATTGTGGAATAGTTGAAACCAGATTGTATTGGTTTAAATATAATAATAAATTATTTATCAATTCCTGGTGAGATAACAATTCCTTTTTCTGTTTTTTTTCAGGTTAAGAGACAATATCAAACTCAGGCCATGATTCTGAATCAATCAGAGTAGCTTTAGCCCACGGTTCATATTGGTTCAGCAATCCTTCTTCATCTTCCCCGGAATTAGTTTTCAATAATGCTTTTAAGAAAAAGATATGCCCGGGCTTGAGATCCTTTTCAAACTTTGAAAGCAAGCTATCCATATCCCACTGCATTTTAGAATCCTGCCGGCTTAATACTTCCTTCATACATCCCAGCCATTCTTCAAATGGTTCAGAACCTAACATCTTTAATAATACTACAAAGTACAATATTCTTGATTGCACGTAGAAAGGTGCTTCACGACGCATTCTCCATGCATTGACAATATAAATCTCTGCCTGAGTTACATTTCCATTCATCAATTCCAGACGCGCAAGATGGACCAACGTGCCTGGCTGTTCAAATTTGTTTACAAGCATTTTGCGGTATAAGACTGCAGCTTTATCGTATTCTTGTTTATGATAAAATTCCAGTGCCTCACCCCTGAGATCATTTCCTGCGAAACCTGAAAGCTTTTTATCAGGGACCAGGGGCAAATGTGAGATGTTGAAGCCTGGTTTAAGCAGTAAAAGTTCAGCCCGGTCCATTATACGTGCAATAATATCAGTATAAGCTTTCACAAGAGTCTCTGAGAATATTGTATAAATTGAATCCAGCGAATTCCTGAAGACATCATTTCCTGATATTGATCTTCGGTCCTTATAAGTTGTACTATAGTTATTACAAAATGTGATAAAGAATTTTTCAATATGATCTATTACTTCCAAAGATTCTTCCTTCTTCCTGTGTAATAACGACAGAAAAAGCAAGGTATACAGATATAACCCCCTTTCGGGATTTAATGGATTAATCAAACTGGGTTGTTGTAGTGAGACTCTGATTAATTCTATGAATTCGTCAGTCCTGCCATTGTTCACAATTAAATCGGGATAAAATATCAGGATACTGGCAACTATTTTTTTTTCATCATCTTTTAACCTGTTACCGCATACCCAGCGTTTCACAACATCTGCGAAGAAAGGTTGCCGTGGACTATCCCCTGAAAACAGATCTTTTGTGTCTCTGTCATCAAAATACAGTTCATCATAAAAAGCTCCCATATTGATATGGTTTAAAATATGATATTATTCATTCATGTTCTCTGTATATCCTACCTGTTTTCGTACTGCATACGGCAGCATCT
>DATCHE010000208.1:0-28371 GCA_036508535.1 Bacteroidales bacterium
TTATAACTGCGGACTTTCATTTCAACGTCTTCAAACTTAAGTTCTTCCTTATGCATAACTTCAGGTTTTCCTTCACCGGCATATTCCCATGCTGCTACATAAGTAAACTCTTCATCATTTCTGAGAGCTTCACCGTCAGGGGTCTGGTACTCTTCCCGGAAATGTGCACCACAAGACTCTTTTCTATTAAGTGCATCAGTTACCAGCAGTTCTGTCAGTTCAAAATAGTCGGCAACTCTGCCTGCTTTTTCAAGTTCCATATTTAACTCGAGCGATGTTCCGGGAATATTAAGATCTTTCCAGAATTCTTCTTCAAGTTCCTGGATAAGGACAAGGGCTTTTTTCAAACCTTCTTCATTTCTTACCATTCCACAGTAGTCCCACATAATCTTACCAAGTCGTTTATGGAAAGTTGCGGCAGTTTGTTTTCCTTTTATTGACATAAGTTTGTCAAGTCTGGCAACTACCTCTTTTTCAGTAGTTTCGAATTCGGGCCTGTCGGTCGAAATTTTCGGAACGCGTATTTCATCGGCCAGGTAATTACTTATGGTATTTGGAAGTATAAAATATCCGTCACCGGACGCTTGCATCAGAGAGCTTGCACCGAGACGGTTTGCTCCATGATCGGAAAAATTAGCTTCCCCTATTGCATAAAGACCCGGAATGGTAGTCATAAGTTCATAATCGACCCATAAACCACCCATCGTGTAATGTCCTGCAGGATAAATGCGCATTGGTTCCTCATATGGGTCTATCCCGGTTATAGTATGGTACATCTCAAAGAGGTTCCCGTATTTATTTTCAATTGTTTTCTTTCCTTGTTTATTTATTGAATCCCTGAAGTCGAGATTTACAGCCAGCCCGGTTTCTCCTACACCAAAACCAGCGTCGCATCGCTCTTTTGCTGCTCTTGAAGCTACATCTCTTGGTACCAGATTGCCGAATGCCGGATATCTTCTTTCAAGGTAATAATCTCTGTCTTCCTCAGGGATGCTGTTTGCCGGTCTTGAATCTCCTTTTGTTTTAGGAACCCAAACGCGTCCGTCATTCCGGAGCGATTCCGACATTAAAGTCAGTTTTGATTGAAACTCGTTCAATTGTGGAACACATGTAGGATGTATCTGAACAAAACTGGGATTTGCAAAAAACGCACCTTTTTTATGAGCTTTCCAGGCAGCAGATGCGTTTGAATTCACTGCAAGTGTTGAGAGGAAATAAATTGTTCCATAACCTCCGGTTGCCAGAACAACTGCATGTGCCGCATGTCTTTCAATCTCACCTGTGATAAGGTTACGTGCGATTATCCCTCTTGCTTTTCCATCGATCAGAACAAGATCCAGCATCTCACGACGGGGGTACATGGTAACGTTACCTTTTTTGATCTGCCGGTTCAATGATGAATATACTCCAAGAAGGCATTGCTGGCCGGTTTGTCCGCTTGAATAGAAAGTTCTTGAAACCTGCACCCCTCCGAAAGACCGGGTGTCGAGGGTGCCTCCATAATCGCGGGCAAATGGTACGCCCAGTGCAGTGTAATGGTCTATTACCTGATTACTTACTTCAGCTGCTCTGTAAACATTTCCTTCGCGGGCCCTGAAATCACCACCCTTTATCATATCGTAGAATAACCGATAAGTGCTGTCACCGTCGCTCTGATAGTTTTTCGCAGCATTTATTCCCCCCTGAGCTGCTACTGAATGTGCTCTTCGGGGTGAGTCCTGATAACAAAAGGTTTTTACACTGTATCCCAGTTCTCCAAGCGCTGAAGATGCACCAGCTCCAGATAATCCTGTACCAATTACAATTATTTCAAGCTTCTTTTTGTTGGCAGGGTTTACCAGTTTTACAGAAGCTTTATATTTTGTCCATTTCTGTGCGAGAGGACCGTCGGGTATCTTTGAAATTAATTTTGTCATGATCGTATTTTTTTCTTTTCTGACTTATCGGAAAAGCCAGAGTGAGATTGATATAGAAGCAAACCCTGCCGGGAGAACAATTGCATAAATAATTGCAATCACTTTGATTATCGGTGTCCAGATTCTGTGATTCAGTCCGAGTGTCTGAAAGGCGGAGGAGAAAGCATGGTAAAGATGAAATCCAAGGAGTGTGAAACAAGTAAGATAAATATAATTGTAAGCCGGGATCTTAAACAGATTATGGGCCATGTTATAGAAATCTTCAGGATCTCCCTTTACCAGTCCCAGTTTAACGAAGAAAAAGTTGAAGAAATGCAGGACAAGAAAAGTGAGCACAATTGCTCCGGTCCAGATCATAAACTTCGAGAAAAATGAAGTTTCTGACTTATTCCCGCTTACATACCCGACAGGCCGGGCCAGCCAGTTTTGAATCTGAATAAAAATACCCCAGCCAATATGGATGAGTATTGCTGCTATCAGAACAACTTCCATAATTTTTATTAATGGAAATGTTGCCATGAAATGTGCGGCTTCATTAAATGGAACAGGATCGTTTTTAAGCAACATCAGATTAATAATAAGATGTACCGGTAAAAAGGTAAGTAAGAACAGCCCGGCCAATGCCATAACGAATTTTTTGGAAATAGAGGAAAATAAAACTTTGCTCATCGAGTATGAAATAGTTTTAAGTTTATTTTTTATGAAGAAAAGGACGATTAACAAAATTAACTGTAATTAATATTAATACAATTTATAATGCTAATTATCACAAATGACCAGATGTTTTTTTGAAACAACCTGTATCTGATAATTGGTTAACTTTACAAAATTAATTAATTATTCGATATGATATTTTCATTCAAAGGAGGAGAAATTCACTATTCTGACTCGGGAAATGGTATTCCTATTGTTCTGCTTCATGGTTATCTTGAATCATCAGAAGTATGGAATGGGTTTGAAGAGAAACTTATTAAACAATTCAGGGTTATCTCAATAGACCTTCCCGGTCATGGTCTTTCATCCGTTTATGGCGAAGTTCATACCATGGAGTTTATGGCAAATGCTGTAAAAGAGCTTATCGATAGTCTCAATATTAAAAAGATTTTCCTGACAGGCCATTCTTTGGGTGGTTATGTTACTCTTGCCTTTCTTGAGCTTTACCCTGAGAATTTGTCAGGATATTGTCTGTTTCACTCTCAGCCTTTTGGAGACTCTCCTGAGGCAATTGAAAAAAGGAAAAGGGAAATATCGGTTGTAAATGCAGGGAAAAAAGACTTGATGTACCCCGATAATGTTTTAAGGATGTTTGCCCCGTCAAATCTTGAAATATTCGCAACATCACTTCAGCGATCGAAAGATATTGCGTCACGCTTACCCGGAGAAGGTATTATTGCCATGCTGAACGGAATGATTATAAGACCTTCCAGATTGTCTTTTATGGAGTCGGGGAGAGTCCCTTGTCTTTGGATTTTAGGTTCAATGGATAGTTATATTCCCTGCGAGTTAATTCAGTCAAAAGTGAAACTGCCGGCAAATGCCAGAGTTGTAGTGCTCAAAAACTCAGGGCATTTGGGGTTTGTTGAAGAGGAAGACAGGGCTGTAACTATTGTTACAGAGTTTGTTAGCGAATTATTATAATTCACTAATTCCCACTTTTTGCCCCCTACTTCTTCAGAAACTCAATTGCATACTTAAGTGTAGTATCGATCTCTTCCCAGATTGGATAAAACCCTTTATTATCCAGTATGTTACGGGCAATATATGCTTTAATCTGAGTATGAATTATATCTCCCGAAATTTTTAAACCTGCCGGGTCTTTCTTAACCCCGTTTGCTGAGGCATATTGTGTAAACTGATCAAGCAGTGACTGTTTGTCGAGGAATTTTTCCAATTCACCTGCTTCGGAATATTTCTTTAGCGACTCCCTGTTGTTTTCGGTGTACTTAAGAGAATACCTGTAAATAAGAGACCTGACCTTTATAAAATATGGTGAAATACCTGAAGTGTCAACAGGGACAAACTTGTCTGGCATAATTCCGCCTCCGCCATATACAACTCTTCCTCCCGGAGTAGTAAATTTAAGCGAGTCGGAAAAATGAATGCTGTCGGAAACTTCAAATTCTCCATGAGTAAATCTGGTATTCAGATCATCGTAATATTTTTCCAGATCAGTATATGGTTTTTGGATCGACCTTCCTGTCGGAGTGTAATAACGGGCAATTGTAAGCCGCATACCTGATCCATCAGCAAACGGAATTGGTTCCTGAACCAATCCTTTCCCGAACGATCGTCGTCCTATAAGGGTTCCCCTGTCATTGTCCTGAATTGCTCCTGCAAGAATCTCACTGGCAGAAGCGCTCCATTCGTCAATAAGAACTACAAGCTCTCCTGTTTCAAACTCCCCCTTACCGGTAGCTCTTGCATCACTTCGTGGCTGTGCACGTCCTTTTGTATAAACGATTAACTGACCTTCTTTCAGAAATTGATTTGCAATCTGAATGGCAGCTTCCATTATTCCGCCGGAGTTGCCACGCAAGTCGAGGATCAGTTTAGTCATTCCTTTACTCTTAAGTTCCCTGAGACCTTTCATAAAGTCATCAAAGGTTGTCATGGCAAAGGTGTTGATCTTTATATACCCGGTATTCTCATTTACCATATAATCTACATCTACACTATACATTGGAATCTTATCGCGGGTAATTTCGAAGGGTAATAGCTGAGCTTGTCCGAACCGAAGGATTTTTATTTTAACAACGGTTCCTCTCGGACCCTTAAGCATTCCCATCACTTTTTCATCACTTATATGTTTCCCGGCAACCAGTGAATCATTTACATACAAGATCTTATCGCCGGGAAGTAAACCAAGTTTTTCAGAAGGACCGCCGGGAATTGTGCTTATAACAAGAATTGTATCGGTAAGCATATTGAATGAGATCCCAATCCCATCAAAGTTTCCTTGTAATGGTTCATTTACCCGAACAAGATCTTTCGCAGGGATATACACAGAATGCGGATCGAGCTTTTTAAGAATAGCAGGAATGGCGGCTTCAACCAGATCGTTTCTGTTTACGGAATCAACATAGTTAGTCTCAATTATATTAAGGATGTTGGTTAACTTATCATTCCTGGTTCTGATATTTGAATGCGGTGGAAGGTTATTATCCCCCGGAAGATATTTCCCAATTAAAATACCGAGGGCAAGCGCAATCGCAAGCATCACAGGAAGAAAAACACTCCTTTTTGGGTTACTGTAATTCATAAATATCTTTTTCAGGGTCAATATATACTAATTCAATTCCGGCACGTTTCAAAAGTTCCAGACCATCAGTTTTATGGTACCGGTTGCAATAGACAACTCTGTTGATACCTGACTGGATAATAAGTTTTGAGCACTCCATACATGGTGACGTTGTAACATATAGTGTTGAATCTTCACTTGAATTGTTCGATTTAGCTACCTTGGTAATTGCATTTGCTTCGGCATGCAGAACATAAGGCTTTGTTACATTCGATTCATCCTCACAAACATTTTCAAAACCTGACGGAGTTCCGTTATAACCGTCTGAAATAATCATTTTCCCCTTAACGATCAGAGCTCCAACCTGTCGTCTTTTACAATACGAGTTCTGTGCCCAGATAAGAGCCATCTCAAGATAGCGCTTGTCGAATGTAATCTGCTTTTCGCCATAGGGTTTCAGATCAGTGTTGTCTGACATTGTTTCCTGATTTTTACCGGGTTTAAAAGGTTTCAAAGTTAATTATTTTTATTTACCCGGAATGATTATATTTGAGGTGCATTAGAAACGCTAACCTATTAACTATGTTCAATACTGCCCATTTTCATCCCATGATTGTTCACTTCCCGGTTGCAATAATAATTGTTGGATTCCTGGCCGAGGTTTTCTCTCTCTTTTTTAAAAGTGAAAAATGTCTTTCAAAGACAGGTTTCTACCTGATGGTACTAGGAGCATTGGCAGCTATTGCTGCCTGGTCTACCGGACATTTATTTGCCGGCGAACCAACTCAGGGTGAGATTTTAAAGATATTTACCAAGCATGAGGCAGGTGGGTTTTTTACAATGATAATAATGATTTTAGGATCGGCGTTCAGGATCTGGCTGGTTGTAAAAAAGAAGGAGGAGACCCAACTAAAATGGGTAGCTTTTGGATTTTATCTGTTGGCTTTTTGTGCAGTAAGCTTTACCGGATACCTCGGAGGAACAATGGTCTACGATTACATGATGGCTCTTTGATATTCATTTTTATTGATTAAAAGTTAATCTGATTTTAAGCTAAACTTAATTGAATCTTAATTCCCGAAGCAATTCAAATAAATATTTTTACAGCAATTCATTTCTTTAAAATTAAAATTAGATATTATGAAAACAGTTATCAGATTAATTACGTTTACATTAACTCTTGTGTTAATCGTCAGTTGTACTTCCAAGCCCGTTAAAACTATCGGGAACCTTAAAGATGCATATAATGGAGAATCAACAGCAAGCGTCAAGTATGCTGCATATGCTGAAAAAGCCAAGGCAGATGGATTAGAAAATATCGCTGTTATGTTTCATGCAATTTCAAAGTCCGAATCCATCCACGCAGAAAATCACAAGAAAGTATTGGAAAAACTTGGAGAAAAAGTCGAAGCTCCCACGATTGCACCCTTTACTGTACTTTCAACTGCTGAAAATCTTACAGATGCCATAAAGGGCGAAACTTATGAGGTTCATGTAATGTACCCGGAGTTTATAATGGAAGCAAAAACAGCTAAAGCCAATGATGCTGTAAAATCATTTACATGGGCCGTTGATACAGAAAAAAAGCATCTGGCTTTTTACACAACCGCGCTTGAAGGCCTAAATAGTGGTGCCGAAAAAACCCTGCCGTTAAATTGGTTTGTATGTCCGGTTTGTGGCAACACCTTCGACGCAGCGAGTGTTACTGCAAAATGTGATTTCTGTTTGACTCCGAAAGAAAAGTTTCTTGCTTTTTAGTACGAGTTTTAACTGCTCATCACTTTTGGTGTTCAGATATTGATTCAAAGCAATTAAGCACTTTGATCCTAATCTGGAAATAATTCAAATCAAGAGATTAAATTCTTCCAGGGTTTATTAATTAAAAAGTTGATTGGTTAATAATAAATTAACCTTTCAACTGTTTTATTAAGTCTATAGTCTAATTTTACAGTCGATTATTTGGAATTTGATGTAATTTGGTTATTTGGAACCAGTAATTCATTTATAATATTTTGAAATCGAGAGGAATATGAAGAAAACGTTATCAGTTTTTATACTTGTTATGATTTTTGAAGGTTTATCAGCTCAGGATAAATTGACCGACAAGAGGGATGGGAATGTTTACCGCTCAGTTACTGTTTCCGGAGTTTCCTGGATGGCAGAAAACCTCAGGTATAAAACAAAAGAAGGAGCATCTTATTTCGATAACAATTCAAATAACATTCCAGATTATGGAGTTCTGTATGACTGGAAAACTGCAATGACTGTTTGTCCTGCCGGCTGGCGTCTTCCATCAGGAGCTGAATTCAGAACTCTTGCCAATCATTTTGAACAAAAGGAAGCCTGGCGGAAAATTGCGTCAGATTCTATCTCTTTTGGTCTTCAGCTTGGTGGCATGCTTGATTATGAGGGGACCTTTTCTGAAGTGGGCGAGAGTTGTTACTTCTGGACCTCAAAGGAATATGATAATTTAAATGCAGAATACTTTAGTTATGTCCTGATAGATCAGATGCCTGTAATCGATATATCCAGGCCAGAAGATATTGCAGACATGCATGGTACAGAAAAGGCAAATAAATATTCGGTACGCTGTGTAAAATAGAGCAGTATTTTTTAGAAGGGTTTCCTCTGATTATTTAAGTTGGACGAAGCCATAAGAATTTAAAATTTTCCGAAAGATATCAGTGTTATCGTATGTGCCGGTAAATTCTTCAGCCCCAGGTCCATAAGCATAAACTGGCACCATAACAGCTGTGTGGCCTGTAGTAGAAAAACTCAGTGTTACTTTGTGAGTTTCTCTGCTACCTCCGGTTATCGTTACTCCTCCTGTTTCATGGTCAGCAGTAATCACAACCAGGGTGTGACCATCTTTTTTAGCAAAATCGAGTGCCACTCCAATAGCTTTGTCAAAATCGAGAGTTTCGTCAACTAGTGTGTCGGCAGAATTAGCGTGACCTGCCCAGTCAATCTCAGATCCTTCAATCATAAGAAAAAATCCCTTTGAGTTTTTACTCAATATTTCTATTGCCTTACCTGATGAGGCAGGAAGCATATTCCCTCTTCCTTTTAGCCGATAAGGATTTTGAAGTTGTGCAGTAAATCCGGCAAGCTTCAGAGAAGTGGAATTAATTATTGAATTCATTGAGGTGTCTACCTCGTAGCCTCTTATTTTAAGACTGTCAATCAGGTCTAATTTGTCATTCCTTTTTGCAAAATGATCATACCCTCCACCAATAAAAACATCTATATCGGTTTTCAGAAAATCTGAAGCAATATCCTCATAACTGCCTCTGCTGGATTGGTGAGCAATAAATGAAGCAGGAGTGGCATGTGTTACTGCAGATGTAGAAACGAGGCCTGTTGCAAGTCCATTTTGTTCAGCAATTTCCAGGATCGATTTTACCCGGTTGCCCTGAGAATCAACTCCAATTGCTCCGTTTTTTGTTTTAGTCCCGGTTGCAAGTGCAGTCCCGCCAGCAGCAGAATCAGTAATGTAATTGTCTGATGAAAAAGTTGTTTGCAACCCTGTTACCGGGCATCTTTCTATATTCAGGGGTTGATCTGAAACTGTCATTGCTGAATATACTGCCGGAACGCCCATCCCATCGCCAATCATAAAAATTACATTTCTGATTTCAGGATTTGTTTTGCTTCCCTGTTTTTCACATGAAAAGCATATTGTTAACGAGGTACAAAGAATAATCAGGAGCAAAATGGCTGGTCGGTTCTCCATATATGATTCAAATTAATTTTTATCGGGTTTCTGTAAAAGTAAATAATTATGAAAAGTCTCCAAACAAATTGGCAGACAAATAACTTTTTTATAAAGATATTGAATTTTTAAAATATATGTCGTATGTTTGCGTCATTAAATATAGTTAGATGAACAAAGCTGAAAAATTTGACGAAACACTACAGGAACTGGCCAGATTTGCAAAGGTAATTTCACATCCTGCCAGACTGGCAATCCTAAAATACCTTGCTGAATCAAAATCGTGCATCTCAGGTGATATCTCAGATAGCCTGCCACTCAGTCGCACTACTGTTTCACAACATCTCAAAGAACTTAGAGATATGGGACTTATAAATGGAGAAATTGACGGGCTGAAGATTAATTATTGTTTATGCTCAAAAGAGATTAAAAGGTCACTTAAAATATTTGAAGATTTCTTTGAACCAGTTAAGAATTCGAAAGTAATCTGCTAAAAAATATTCCTTTAAAAACATTCAAAAGATTAAACACTTTTATATGGAGCAGTTTTTTATAACAGGAAATATAACAACATCGTTAACCTCGGTCCCAATAGTCTCTACTGAACTTAATATGAGAGATTTTCTGGGAGCGCTTATGGTACGCTGGGGAATTAACCGGAATAACTTCAGGGTTAGTCCGGGGCTTTATGCTGTAGGTACACCTGGCCCTGACTCCGATGTTTTTGTTACAGCGAATTATAAGCTTTCGTTTGATTCTGTCCGTAAAAATCTATCAGACCTGAATGCCTGGATTCTGGTGTTGGATACCAAAGGAGTAAATGTCTGGTGTGCTGCAGGGAAAGGTACTTTCAGTTCCAGTGAACTTATTAAAAGGATTCAGGAAGCAGCTCTCGATAAAATATTAAATCATAAAAGAATAATCCTTCCTCAACTTGGTGCAACCGGTGTAGCTGCGCATAAAGTAAGGGAAGAAACAGGTTTTAATGTTCATTATGGACCTGTCCGTGCTTCTGATATTAAAAAGTTTGTAAATGATGGTTATAGGGCCGACAAGGAGATGAGGAGAGTCACATTTACTTTTCAGGATCGTATAAAGCTTATTCCCAATGATTTTATATATGGTAAGTTTTACCTTTTGGGTGCGATGGCTGTAATCTTATTAATTTCCGGACTTAGTGGTAACGGATTCTCTTACATTAATTTTTCAGAAATTAGTGTTCCGGCATTATTAAATATATTTCTGGCATATTTGTCGGGGATTGTAATTACACCAATGTTTCTCCCCTATATTCCTGCCAGACGGTTTTCTCTGAAAGGCTTTTATAGTGGATCATTGTTATTTTTGGTTCTTTTATATCTGGGTAAGGTGGGTAATAATATCTTTGAAATTGTTTCATGGTTTCTTTTAATAACATCGGTTTCATCCTTCCTTGCAATGAATTTTACAGGATCATCAACTTATACTTCGTTGTCGGGAGTTAAAAAAGAAATGAAGGTTTCATTACCCTTGCAGATAGTGTTTGCCATATCCGGAATCTTTTTACAGATAGTCGGGAAATTGAATTAATTTTGAATTATGAAAGATCAGGTATATCTGTCGGATGTTGTTACACTAAAATTATGTGAAGAAACCTGCAATGGGTGCGGAATGTGCATAAAGGTGTGCCCACATGAAGTTTTTGAACTTTCTTTCAAAAAGGCTCACATAGTAAGAAAAGATAGCTGTATGGAATGTGGTGCGTGTGAATTAAACTGCCCGGTTCAGGCAATTAAAGTTAATTCAGGTGTAGGTTGTGCTGCCGGAATTATAAATGGTATTCTGAAAAATTCAGAACCAACATGTGGCTGTTCTGACGGAAAATCGAACTGTTGTTAAAAATTTAAAAAATGAAAATATTGATTTTATGCACAGGAAACAGTTGCCGGAGCCAGATGGCACAGGGATTTCTGCAATCATTCGACAAACGGTTAAATGTCTTTTCGGCAGGTACTGAACCCGTTTCCAGAATAAACCCTATGGCAGTGGATGTGATGAAAAAGGCCGGGGTAGACATAAGTAAGAATAAACCCAAAAATGTTGACCTTTATTTGAATGAAGAGTGGGACTATGTAATTACTGTTTGTGACGAAGCAAATGAAGTTTGTCCGTTCTTCCCGGGAAAAGTAAGAAACAGACTGCATATTGGATTTGAGGATCCATCGAAGGTAAAGGGTTCATACACTGAAATAATTAATGAGTTTTACCGGGTAAGAAATGAAATCCGCGATGAGTTTTATGAACTGTATGAATCGGAGATTAGTAAAAAACTTTGACTCCGGCGAAAAGTACTAAACTATTTGAATATGGCTCCCCGACTTAAATTTTTTGACAGGTATCTGACACTCTGGATTTTTCTGGCAATGTTTATCGGAGTCTTTTCAGGATTTTTCTTCCCGGCAATAGCAACATTCTGGGATTCAATGAAATCTTCGCCCGAAAGTACGACTAATATACCGATTGCAATTGGCCTTATCCTGATGATGTATCCGCCTCTGGCAAAAGTAAAATATGAAGAATTGGGAAAAGTATTCCGGAATTTTAAAATTCTTAGCCTTTCTCTCATCCAAAACTGGATAGTCGGTCCTGTTTTGATGTTTGCTCTGGCAATTATCTTCTTTAAACTTTTTCCCGGGAAAGACAATGCCAATCTTCCTTATATGTATGGTATTATTATGATAGGTCTGGCCCGTTGCATAGCTATGGTAATTGTGTGGAATGACCTGGCAAAAGGAGATTGTGAATATTGTGCTGGGTTGGTGGCTTTTAATTCAATCTTTCAGGTTTTGCTTTTCTCAGTATACGCATGGATCTTTATTTCAGTTTTACCCGGATGGTTTGGAGTACCAACAAATTCCGTCGTAGAAAATATCACTATCGGGCAAATAGCCAAAAGTGTTTTTATTTATCTCGGAATACCTTTTGTTGCCGGGTTTCTTACACGGTTCATCTTAATAAGGGTAAAAAGTAAAGAGTGGTATCATACCAGGTTTATTCCAAAAATAAGCCCAATAACTCTTATGGCGCTTATATTCACCATATTAGTAATGTTCTCATTGAAAGGAGAGTACATTGTAAAATTACCTTTGGATGTTTTATTGATATCTATTCCTCTGATAATTTATTTCTTAATTATGTTCCTGTTCTCATTCTTTATGAGCAGGAGGGCCGGAGCAAATTATGAACAAACAATTACCCTTTCTTTTACTGCTGCAAGCAATAATTTTGAGCTTGCCATAGCTGTTGCCATTGCTGTTTTCGGAATTAACTCCGGAGAAGCATTTACTGCTGTTATCGGGCCATTGGTTGAGGTACCTGTAATGATCGGACTTGTGAACGTAGCCTTATATTTTAAAAGAAAGTTTTCATGGGAGAGAGCATATTAACTATTTCTATTGCTGGTTTTTTGGCGGGATTCATATTCTCAATGCCGATTGCTGGTCCTATAAGCATCCTCATTACTTCAAATGCACTTAAAGGAAAATTACGGTATTGCAACCTGATAAGTATAGGAGCTTCAATTGCTGACTTTGCTTATGTATTTGTCGCAGTATATGGTTTGACAAGACTTTATTCTTTATACAAACCGGCAATCCCCTATATTTTTTTAATTGGAGCTGTATTCTTCTTCTACCTGGCAAATAAAATAATAAAGACAAAAATAGATATTGAACACCTTGAAGATAAAACCCATCTTTCTGAAAAGATTGAAAAGCGTGAAAAGGGAGCTTTTTATACAGGTTTCATGATAAACTTCCTTAATCCGACATTATTCATCGGAGTCCTTACTTCATCTTTTTTCGTAATTTCTTTAGTGGCATCTATGGGCTTTCATACAGGAGGCCTTGCAGGAAGAATAGATAAGAATATTGAGGAAATAAGTAGCATTGAAGGGGCTAGAATTGAAAAGCCGCAAGGTTTGTCCCTTGCCCAATTTGACAAAATACAGATAGGTAAAAATAAAGAGCTTAAGCCGGACCAGACTGCATATCCAGCTTACTTTCATATGGTAATAAGCATCTGTTATGCATTATTCCTTTCTCTGGGCAGTGTAGCCTGGTTCTTCCTGATGGCCTTCCTCGTTGTCAGATTCCGGAAGAGAATAAACATTAAAGTAATATCTGTTTTTATTAAAAGCCTTGGAGTTTTGCTCGGGATATTTGGGTTATACTTTGGATATCAGGCTGTAAGAATGTTTATATGAGGAATAAAGAAAGATTTTTACGGTTTATTTTCTTACTCCAGTCTTATGGAATAGCACAGTAGTATCATCAACAGTTATGATATGCCCTTTCCCGATATCTTCGAAAAATGGCTTTACCGATTCAATGTAGGCATCTATTTTATGGGGTTCATCAATCATTTCAACTACTAAAGGAATTTTTTCTGAGATCTCCCACAATTTGTTAGTGTAAACCTCGCTGCTGGCTCCATAACCCATAATTCCTTTTAGCACAGTTGCACCTGTTATTCCAAAATTCCGGGCTGAATATACAATAACCTCATACAGAGGTTTGTGCTCGAACTTGTCAGTTGAACTGATATAGATCCTTAACCGTTTTGCTTTTTGATTGGGGTTCATGATGTTAAAATATTTTTGTAATTAATACTCCCAGAAACGTTGCTGCTATTCCCAGGAATACACTCAGTCCGGTGTAAAGCAGAAAATTAATGAATTCACCATCTCTGAGAAGTGCAAGATTCTCATTTGCAAAAGTGGAAAATGTTGTGAACCCTCCGCAAAAGCCTACAGCAAGGAACATTTTCCAACCCGGAGTTAACAAGGAACTTCTTTCCGAAAAACCAAAAATCAGACCTATTAAAAAACATCCTGAAATATTTACCGCGAAAGTTCCAAACGGAAATGAGGAAGGGAAGTAGCTCTGCATAAATCGTGATGCCATAAATCTGGATATACTCCCCAGAAATCCACCAGTGCCTACCAGAAGTAATGTTTTTATCATAATAAACTTAACCCTTTAAAATTTCGACATAGGCTTTTAAAGTTCATCACAAAGTAACATAAAGAAATCAAACACTATAAGTAGATTTGCAAAAAAATTCCTTTAAAGTCTTTAAAATTAAGTAAGGAAGGTTTCCTGACGATATGTTGAAAACGGGATTTTATATATTAATGATTTTCAATTTTTCTGTATGCTGTGCACAGGCGGACTCAACAGCTAAGTCGCCTTTTAAAAACTTTGATTTTAAACTGACATATCTTAGTTCAGTGATCTATCCCGGAGTAAGTACAGGAATAGAGTATTTCATTAAACAGAAAAGTCTTGACAAATCAAAATTGAAACCGGGGAACAAAATTCTAAAAAAAGAAAGATTTATTTCAGGAAATTTAAACTGGTACCATCACCCTGATTTTCACGATAATCTTTACCTTACTCTGGAATGGGTAAAGAGAAAGACAAAATCAACCGGATTTATTTCTGAATTTACCTTCGGGCCCGGTTTTAGCAGAACATTTAATGGTGGAACTACCTACAGTGTGAACGATGCAGGTGATATCTCTGTTATAAAGATGGCAGGATATAATTATGCTCTCATAACTGCAGGTGGAGGTTTTGGGTACGACTATTCTGTCAGGAAGAATTTCTCCTGTTTAATCTTAGCGAAAATGAATATTATTTCAATGTTTCCATATAACAGCACGATTTACTTCAGACCTGTAATGGAACTCGGAATTCGATATATACCTGCCAGACGAACAAGCAGTGTACTAAAGCAGCACGATTCAAATTCAAATAAATAATGAGATTAGGAATTTTCTTTGTCATTATACTCTTGTTATCCGGATGTCAGAAGGAGAAAATAACATTTTCTGAAAACGTTTCCGAAGCGTTCTATATTGAAAATGCCGGAGCTTCGATGCGTGTTCTTGTTCAGGGAAACACTGCCAACAACACCTTCATTATGATTATTCATGGCGGCCCTGGTGCCAGCTCATATTTATACGACACAAAATATATCAGCAAGAATCTTGGAGATAAGTATGCAATGGTTTATTGGGATCAAAGAAATGCTGGTGGTTCACAGGGGACAACCAATAGCGAATATCTGCATCTCGATCAAATGGTTGATGATCTTAAAAAAGTGATACAGGTGCTTAAATACAGATATGGACAGGATATGAGCTTGTTTTTAGTGGGGCATAGTTTTGGAGGCCTTCTGGCAACTGATTTTATTACAAAAACAGATCTTCAGCTAATGATAAAAGGCCTTATAAATGTTGATGGCAGTCATAATTATCCTTTGAACGATACCCTAACAAGAATTAAGTTACAGTCGGAAGGAAAATACCAGGTGTCGCAAAACAGAAATGTGGAGAAATGGGAGCCAATTATTAACTATTGTAATACCCATACCGGCAATTTTACTTTCGAAGAATCACAACAGCTGGAATCTTACGCTGCAGATGCAGAATCATACATTGACAGTGTCAAATATTATAGTATTGTTTCACAGGTTCTGAAATATGCAATTCCAAATAAATATCCTGTAACTTCAATGATTAGTAACATAATCTTTTCCGAAGACTCAAATTTTAATAAAGAGCTGGCTGTAACCAGTTTTTCCGAATCACTGCACAACGTTACAATTCCCGTGCTGCTTTTGTGGGGGAAATATGATTTCATTTGCCCAACGGCATTGGGAGTGGATTTTTATAATCGTATAACTTCAATTGAAAAGCGAATGGTTATCTCACCTGTAAGCGGACATAATTTGATTCTTCAGGATAAAAAACTATTCTGCGATGAAGTGAATTCATTTGTTTTAAAATACAGATGATGAAATGGAGGGTGTCTCAAAATCTGCTTTTTGCCCCCTGCCCCCTAAAGGGGGTTCATTAAGATGCTGATTATCAAAAAGTCCCCTTTATGGGATTTAGGGGCTTAAAAAAAAGTACATTTGAGGCAGACTCAACTGAACAACAACACAATTACTAAGGGAGGAAAATTATGTTTACAAAACTTTCACTTCTTGCCGTTTTCGGAATTGCGATGGCTCACCTTGAAGGAGTAGTCGTCGTTTATCTACGAAAAGCTCTCGGAATGCTTGATTCAGAGTCGAATAAGGAATCTATTGAAAAATTCCCTAAAAGATATCTGAACATTGAAATGACAAGAGAGGCGGCTACAATAATTATGCTCGTAATTATTGCTTTCCTTGTTGGCTCAACATGGCTTGAAAAGGGAGTTTTTTTCCTCTGGACGTTTGCTTTCTGGGACCTGTTTTACTACTTATCCCTTTACATATTATTAAAATGGCCCCCAAAACTTACCACTATCGATGTGTTGTTTCTCATACCAAAACCCTGGATTGCTCCGGTCTGGTTTCCTCTGGGAGTTTCCGGACTGACAATCATTATCATAACCATCCTTGCCTTAATGAAAGTATTTTAGATAAGCAGGAATATTCGTGCTGATCAGACTGTCTATTATGATGGGATTCTGATTTTTAAACCAATATTTATAAAAATGAAAAATAGAGTTGTTTCTTTTAGTTGCTTGCTTATTCTTTTTACAGGATTAAATCTTCGGGGACAGAATGCAGCTTCTGAGTACAGTATTGTAAATAAAATCCATCTGCCTGGCGACGGTGGTTGGGATTATCTCTCTGTGGATGAGGCGGGAGCAAGGCTATTTGTTTCACATTCTACAATGGTGGTGGTAGCGGATCTTAAAACCAGTCAGCTAATCGGAACAATAAATGATACTCCGGGGGTACATGGTATTGCATTGGCCGCCGATCAGAACAAAGCTTTCATAAGTGTTGGAAGAAATGCCTCAGTTAAAGTTATTAATTTCAAGACTCTTGAATTGATTGCTGATGTGAAGGTTACGGGCCAAAACCCCGACGCTATTATTTACGATAAGTTTTCTAAAAGAGTATTTACATTTAATGGTGGTTCTGCTAATTCGACTGTACTCGATGCAGTAACTAATGAAGTTATCGGAACGATAGCGCTTGAAGGCAAACCGGAATTTCCGGCTACAGATGGTAAAGGAAAAATATTTGTAAATATTGAGGACAAGAACCTGATATCGGTAATTGATGTAAAAACCATGAAAGTTGATAAATCATGGCCAATAGCTCCGGGAGAAGGTGCCAGCGGCCTTGCACTTGATAATGAGACCCACCGTCTTTTCGCAGTTTGTGGAAATAAACTGATGGTAGTTGTAGATGCAACTGATGGTCATGTTGTTACCAGTCTGCCTATTGGAGATGGTTGCGACGGTGTAAAATTTGATGATGGATTGAAAAGAGCGTATAGTTCAAACGGTGAAGGTACCGTGACGGTTGTTCAGGAAGTAAATAAAGATAGTTTCAAAGTTCTTGAAAATATTAAAACTATGTCGGGTTCCCGTACTCTGGCATTAGATAATACTACCCATCATATTTACCTACCTTCAGTAGAGTATAATCCTGCTCCTCCTGCAACTACAGATAATGCCCGGCCGAGAAGAACAGCAGTGCCTGGTTCATTTGCCGTATTGGATATTGCACCTGTCAAAAAATAGAGCAAAGTCAGAAGATATAGCTTTCAAGAAATTCAGAAACTGTAACAAATTCGCCTTTTTTACTTAAATAGAATAGTAACTCGTCGAATTTCTTAATGTATTTCTTACCGCTGGGCTTTTTGATATAGCCGGGTATTTTAAATGAATCCAGGTCGGCAAATTCCCATGGATGGAAATACAGATGAAGATACTCATCGTGTCTTATTACGGAGTTACAAAAAAGCCGAAAGATGATTAAAGGCAGATTTTTAAAACTAAACCATGAAAGTGGAAACCGGATAACCGGGCTAACTGACAGTGGGAGTTCTATTATTTCTGAACTCGTAATTTTATAAGGTGTTCGTGACACATTGAAATTATTATATCTTCCGGGAAGAAATGTGGGGTTGACAGAAGAATCGTAACGATACCCTGCTTCCCTGAGGTTTTCATAATCAACTTTTTGGAACAAAGGCATGCGAAATCCTTTTACCTGTTTCCCGGAAGTTGCTTCAAGTATTTGTTTAGATCTGATAATATATTCTGTATCAAATTGTGAATGATAATATGCATGTGAAGCAATTTCATGATTTTCAGAAAGAGATTTAATGGTTCCCGGATATTTCTCACAAAAATTTCCGGTTGTAAAAAATGTTGCCCTGACTTTATGTTGAGCCAGAAGTTGAATTAATTTATGTAAGCCTTCATTGGACGTTTCAAACTGAAGTTCCTCAGATATGGGGCAATTATATTCCAGCGGAAGATCAAATTCCTCAAGATCAAATGTAAGAATGATTTTAGGTTTCAATATCGGAGGATGATTTTTACAAAGTTTTTTAATTCTCGTATAATTACATTTGCCGTAAAATTGGAAAACTTTATTTTGTGCCGGGGATGAACTTTTATTGATAAATATTTCAACTTCTTCCTTAAACACATGTGTATAAACTCAAGATCAAAAAGAAATCCGTTTGTTTTAGTAGCCAGAAACACCTTCTTTCCTTCATTATCAAATCCTTTTATTCCGGCTTGTGTATCGTGCACTTTAAACCCGGTTAAGATGTAATTTATATAGTGAAGTGTTACTGAGAGCATTTTGCGCTTAAAAGGCAGCATTTTAAAGTATTCTTTATCACGAAGGCCGATAATCAGATTTGTTTTAGAACTAACGTAAATCTGATACATTTCTTTAATAACATTGAACCCAAAAGGGAAATCGATATCAGTATATACATAAAAGTCAGCCTGCACTTTGCTCAACCCATAACGAATTGCATAGCCTTTTCCCTGGTTTGAAGAGTATGAAATATATTTAATCTTGTTCGATCCGGTCAACAGCTTTTCAATATAGGATTCATCGAAAACGGATGAGCCATCATTCACCATAATTATAGTATATTCAACATCATTCAGAATCGAATCCAGCCCCGATAATGAATCGCAAATATTGTCGAACCAGTCGTTATGAGGATTGTAAAGCGGGACTATTATGGCCAGATTTGACATAAGTATATACTAAGTAAACTTGAATTTTAATAAAAATCAGCATCGGCCCCAACACTTTAAGCTTGTACGGATCAACAAAATTCCTCTTAATAATAGCGGGAAATAAATCAGATGGTGAAATAACAGTAAGAATAAAAGTAGTGATTACGAGTACTTTGTCGAGAATTGTTTTTTTAGAATTAACATACCAGATTGCAACTCCGGTACTTGCAATAATGTAAGTAGAGCTCTCCGCAGCCTGGTTAAAAATTACCACCCAGATCATGATGTAGGCCAGAAACATAAATTTTACCTCTTCATATGATTTCTTCACTGCTATAAAAATCATCGTAGCCAACAACATGAATACTCCAAAAAGCTGAGTGTAATAAACCGGTCCATAATAATTAAAAGCTTTGGACATAATTCCCATAACCGACAAACCAATGTTATTATCATGATCATTTGAAATGGTGAGAAACCACTGTTTATAAAGTACTATAAACTGATCGGGAGTGTAGAACAACAGAGGCAGGCAAATTAAAACCAGAAACCACATTAGGAGATGAAACAAACTTTTTAATCGAGGGGTTTTAAGAAGATAAAATGAACCTGAGACAGCTCCATAACCCTTTATAAAGAAGCCCAGATTAACGAATAAGGATGACTTAAATGTTGATTTTCTTTCAAGAAAGATGAAGGTAAACAAAATGGTTGCCGCTATCAAAGAATTGGTTTGCAGATTTTGAACCGACGTAATTAATTCAAAAAAAGTAAAATAGAGTATAAACAGATTTGATTTTTTATCCAATGGCAACAGACGAACTGCAAAATAATATCCGACTCCTATTAATATCACCCATATAAACATTCCCAAAAAGGTCGGAAGGTACGCAATAGGAGCAAAAAGTATAGAAAATGTTGGATTATACAAAAACACATCATAATATTCCTTAGGATATTCCAGATATAGATTTACTTTTTGAAAGAAATGGAATGAAGAATGCTGAAATATTGTAAAATTGTTATAGCTAGTGATGAAATAATGCTGAATGGGGACAATTATAACAGCGAAGGCAAATAATACCGTAATTATCAGATAATCACCTAAAATCTTCTTCCTGATTTTATTAAGCATAATTATTGAATTGAACCCCCCATACAAATATAAAAGAAATTCCAATAGTTATGCAGTCGTCTGATAATTTTCAATAGTTCTTTGTTTGTGCAATTAGGTATATGGATTAATCTAAGAACCCCTCCCGTTTAAAAATAAAAAAAGAGATTATATTTATGAAAAAATGTGATGAGCAAGGGTGAGTTGGGAAAAAGCGCTTACAGTACTAAAATAATATTCCGTTCGCTCCAATACAGAAACTACAAACTGTTTTTTAGCGGGCAAAGTATTTCCCTTATTGGAACCTGGATGCAACGAATTGCAATGCCCTGGCTCGTATATCATATGACGGGTTCTGCATTTCTTCTGGGACTTGTAGGATTTGCCGGCCAGATACCAACATTTTTGCTGTCTCCCGTAGCAGGAGTTCTTACTGACAGGTGGAATAGATACAGGGTCTTATTGATTACTCAGATAATTTCAATGATACAGGCCTCCATTCTTACATGGCTCTGTCTGGCCGGAACAATTCAGGTGTGGCATATTGTCATATTAAGTATTGTGATGGGATGTATTAATGCCTTTGATGTACCGGCACGACAATCATTTGTAATAGATATGGTTGAAAAGAAGGCAGATCTTGGTAATGCAATTGCCCTTAATTCCCTGATGTTTAATGGCGCCCGGCTAATCGGACCATCAGTTGCAGGGATAATCCTGGCTTCAACAAGTGAAGGTATCTGTTTTCTCATTAATGCAATCAGCTATATCTTTGTAATTATTTCCTTACTTATGATGAAACTAAAGGTGAGAGACGTAAAAGAGAAAGGCAAAAAGATTCTAACAGAGCTTAAGGAAGGATTAGATTATACATTTGGTTTTGCACCTATAAAACATCTCATCATTTTGCTAAGTATTTCAAGTTTAATGGGAATGTCGTATTCAGTTCTGATGCCCGTTTTTGCAAAGGAAGTTTTAAGAGGTGGATCGCAAACTTTTGGGTTTCTTATGGGCGCTGCAGGTTTTGGTGCATTACTGGGAGCACTCTATCTTGCTTCGCGGAAATCGGTACTTAAGCTTGGTAGAATTGTACCTGCTTCTTCGCTCCTTTTCGGCTGCGGATTAATTATTTTATCATTTTCAAGAGTTTTTTCACTGTCAATGATACTTATGGTATTTATCGGACTAGGAATGATGATGCAAACTTCAGCCAGTAATATTATCATTCAGACAATAACTGATGATAATAAGCGTGGCAGAGTTATGAGCTTTTATTCTATGGCGATTATGGGTACAGCTCCCTTTGGCAGTCTGATTGCCGGTTGGCTGGCAAAAGTAATCGGTACGCCGGGAACAATATTAACAGGAGGCGTAGCAACCATTATTGGCGCTTTATTTTTTTTAAGAAAACTCCCGGAACTAAGAACAATTGTCAGGCCGATTTATGTTGAAATGGGAATCATTCCTGAGACTGAGTTGTAGTATTTGTAATACCCCTAAATCCCCCAAGGGGGACTTATTGATTTATAGAAAGTTTAAAGCCCTCCATGGGGGGTTTGGGGTAAAAAATGACTTTATAAACACCGTGGTTGGGAAGGGGGTCATTTATAACAAAATAGAAGTAATTGGCTATGGATATAACATTTAGAAAAATTGAAAAAAAGGATAACAAGGAGCTGGCGGAAGTTATAAGGAAAGTCTTCAGGGAATTTAAGATAGACAGGCCGGGCACTGTATATTTCGATCCGACCACCGATAACCTTTATCAGCTTTTTAATATTCCCGGATGTGAGTACTGGATTGCTGAAGAGAGTGGTGTGATAATTGGTGGCTGTGGTGTTTATCCCACACCTGGGCTGCCGAAAGGTTGTGCCGAGCTTGTAAAGTTATACCTTTCCGCAACACATAGAGGCTGGGGAACGGGTTGGCGTCTGATGGAGAAAACTTTTGATTCAGCTAAAAGACTTGGCTACAGGCAGTTATATCTCGAGTCTCTTCCTGAACTGAAAAAGGCATTAAGTTTATATGAAAAGGCGGGATTTAAATATATCCCTGCGGCAATAGGTAACTCAGGGCATTTCGGATGTAACATCTGGATGCTGAAAGATCTATTGTAAGAGGCCCGGTCTGATTTCGGATATTTGCCAATATCTTAAAGTATGTTAAAAAATTGATACTAAAGTCAGTCCGGATAAAGTTCAATTAATCCTATGTTGATTTTAATATCGGACAATCAGGTGAGTCTGTAAGTTGTCTATTATATTTGAAAATCAATTAGTTGAATCATATGAGGTAGATTAATTAAGATGAATGTTCAGATATATTTATTTTATCTATGGAATATTGAAGGTGTGGTAATTGTCAATTAGTTGGTTTCCTATCGCGTTGGTATGTGTGGTTAAGTATATTAATTATTTTTATACTTTCGTGACGGGATATTTTTGGAATATTTGGAATATAAATAAGTGGATATAAAATGAAAAGATTTTTTATTATTGCGGGAGTTGTTGTTGCAATCGCAGCTTTGATTGTCTTCAACAAAATGACCTCAAAAAGTGTTGTATCGAATACTTATACTGAGGTTAAGAAGGGGACATTTGAAATAGCAGTAACAAATTCAGGTGAACTATTAGCTGAAAAATCACTTGATATCAGAGGTCCGGAAATGGGAGTGCAAAACAATCAACAACAAGGTCCGGGCCAGGGTGGTCAGAATCGTCAGGGTGGTGGTGGCCAGGGTGGCGGTGGCCAGGGTGGCGGTGGCGGACAAGGCGGTGGGGGTGGCCAAAGAGGCGGCGGCGGAGGAGGTGGGCAAGGCTCAGATATTCATGCTGCTGATCTTAAGATTCTTGACATGGTGCCAGAAGGAACAATAGTTAAGAAAGGTGACTATATTGCACAACTTGACAAATCATCTTTCGAAAACTCATATAAGGATGAACTTACGAATCTTACTACTCTGCAAACCGCTCTGGAAATGAAAATTCTCGATACTGCAGTTGCACTCTCCGGTGCGAGGGATGATATCAAGAACCAAAAATTTGTTGTAGAAGAGGCTGTCATTACACTTTCACAATCAAAATATGAATCACCATCTACGATACGTCAGGCTGAGATTGTTGTTGATAGAGAACAAAGGACACTTGAGCAGAAAGGAAAAGGTTATACACTGAAAATTGCCCAGCTGAACTCAGATTTAAACCGGCAGAAAATATACCTGGCCAGGCGTCAGCGGCTGGCGGATGATCTTAGAGACTATATTTCAAAGTTTACCGTACTAGCACCTTCCGATGGTATGGTCATTTACAAAAAAGAGAGAAACGGTTCAAAAAGAAAAGCCGGATCTTCGCTGAATGCCTGGGATCTGGTGATTGCAACACTTCCTGATCTTAATTCAATGGTTTCAAGGACTTATGTAAACGAAATAGAGGTAAGTAAAATCCAAAAGGGGCAGAAGGTTATTATTAACGTTGATGCCTTTCCTGCTAAAACATTCACAGGTAGTGTGATAACTATAGCAAATATAGGTGAGGTGTTGCCAAATTCCGATTCAAAAATGTTTGAGGTACAGATCCGAGTTGATGGCTCAGACCCGTCTCTAAGACCAACAATGACTACGGGGAATAAGATAATTTTAAAAACATTCAATAATGTGATGTATGTTCCAACTGAATGTGTTCAGGCAGGAATAGATAGTATTACATTTGTTTATGAGAAAAAAGGAACGAAACAGGTCGTATTGCTGGGTGAATCGAACGAGAAAAATGTAATCATTGAACAGGGACTTGAACCCGGGACAAGTATTTACATTACGACACCGGCACAACCTGAGAAGTTCAAAATGGTTGGGGAAAACCTAATACCTATGATAAAAGAACGCTAGTAGCTTTTTTGTTTGCCTTCTTTAAACTAAATTCATAAGTTAAAAGTATCTGACATTTAAAAGGCCCTCAACTTAATCAGGTTGGGGGCTTTCTTGGTTGCTAAGATTGTAAGGAAGAGATGAGTAGAAAAACATTCGTGGTATTAATTATATTGGTAGGCATTGTAAACTTAACAGGTCTTTTTAGTGATATTTTTACCGCGGACTCTTCATTATACGCTACAATTTCAAAATCACTAAGTCAGTCAGGCGATTATCTTAACATTTATGTACAAGGGCAAGATTGGCTTGACAAACCGCATTTCCCATTCTGGATATGCGCTCTTTCAATAAAAGCATTCGGGGTAAACACATTTGCCTATAAATTTCCTTCTATACTCTTCTTTTTTATCGGATTAGTATATACATATAAATTGGCTAAGCTGTTGTATGATAAAGAGACTGCATATTTAGCCACATTGATTTTAGGATCATCTATTCATATTATTGTTTCAAATAATGATACACGTGCAGAAGCAATACTATTATGTCTGGTAGTGGCGGCGGTTTACCACATGTATAAATTAACCCTCAAATTTACAATTCGCGATATTATTTTCACCTCGTTATATTGTGCAGCCGCAATAATGACAAAAGGTATTTTTGTTTTAATAATTGTCTATTCTGCCATATTCGGGAATCTGATCTTCAGGAAAGAGTTTAAAAAGCTATTTAATTACAAATGGATAATAGTATTTGTTCTGACATTTATCTTAATCATTCCAGAACTCTATGCACTCTATATTCAGTTTGATTTGCATCCTGAAAAAGTGGTTTTCAACAGAACCGGGGTTTCAGGGATAAAATTCTTTTTGTGGGATTGTCAGTTTGGAAGGTTTTTCAACACTGGCCCTATAAAGGGTACAGGTAATATTACTTTTTTCCTTGGCACTATGATGTGGGCTTTTGCACCTTGGGCTATAGTTGGATTTTCTTCTCTTTTCATATTCGGAAAAAACATGTTAAAGAACATAAATAGTAAAGAATTCGTTACCTTTTTCGGGTTTACAATTATGTTCATTGTATTCTCTGTTTCAAAATTTCAGCTGCCGCATTACTTAAATATTTTATATCCATTTTTAGCAATCCTTTTAGCACACCAGTTTATAATATATAAAGGTGAGAGGAAGTTCGACCTGATAGCTAAAATATCTATCAATATATATGCTGTTTTTTACTTACTGGTTATGATTTTACTGGGATATTTTTTCCGGCCTGATTTAATTTACATTGGCATTTTCCTTTCTTCCTGCTTATTATTGCTGATCGTACTTTTTAACTTTTCAAACATTACCCTTAAATACAAATCAATAATTTATGGAGTTCTGTCTACTATGCTCTTCGGCCTGTTTCTAAATCTTAATTTCTATCCTACACTTCTTAAATACCAGGCTGGAGCAAAATCGGCTTTATACATTAACAAAGAGTATCCTGAATTCAGGGTAATAGCAACTGGTCTTGACGATTGGCTATTGGATTATTATCTTAAAAGCAAATTGATACGGGTGGAAGAAATAAATAAAGTTAAAGAGTATATGACAGACAGAAATGCACTTATATATACTGATGAGAGTTTCTTGAAAAGCATGAAAGAAACCGGCGTGAACTATTCTGTACTTAAGACGTTCGATTATTTTCATATTACCCGCCTTAATAAGACATTTATCAATCGTTCAACCAGGGAAAAAGCAACTGGCAAACGTTACCTTGTAAAGATTGAAAGCGTAAATTGATTAAAATCAAAAATGAGCCAATGGGTTGTGAAAAATGCAACTATTTGCTGGCTGCCTTCTCCCCGGGAATTATTTTATTAACAAAAAAGCCCCGATATTATTATATATCAGGGCTTTCTATAGTTTCAAATAGTACCCGGAGCGGGATGAAAGCCCTTCCTCAACACAGCATTGACGTTTCTTCCGATTTTGCAGCTGATATTTATGCTCATTTGACTCAAGGTAAGCTTGTAATAATTGATTAGAAAACCTACTTAGCGGGAATAATATCAATTATAACGGTGCGGTTATAAAATCGTTCCTCCGGAAATTTGTTTTCAAAAGGTGATAAGTTTTCATCCTCACCGAATCCGTATACTTCAAATTTAACATCGCTTCTGCCGGCCTTCGACAGGGCACTTTCAATAATGCCCCTGACGTCGTTAGCCCGGGCCAATGACAATTCCATGTTATGGGCTTCATCTCCGGTAATATCGGTATGGCCATGAATTATAACTGTTCCGCCTTTAGGAATCTTTGGTGTTACGATATCAGTGAGGTACTTTTCGTAAATAGTTATGGCCTGCGATTCATTGAATTCAAAAAGTACGCTGTATCTCATTCCTTCTTCTCTTTCGGACGGGGTCCATAGTACCATGTGTACGGAAATTTCATTCCTTACTGTCTTGCCGCTTTTCGTATGACCTACCATAGTTACCCTGTAGTCACCTTCAGGCCGGGTACCCAAAATGGATTTTCCAGGGAGACTTATCTTCTCCTGTGTATAAGGCCCAAATTTTTGAATTACTCGTTTATTATCCCTGACTTCCAACGACCATGACGAGAAAGCTTCTTTTGCTCCCTCAACATTGAAAGAAACATAGCTGTCAATTGGTGCTTCCTGCACGGTAATGATTTCCACAGGCGCCAGTGGGGCATCCGGACCGGTCTGGTACTCCATCAGTATTTCTGGCGACTCGCTCCAGATAGACACTCTGTGGTCTCCCTCACGAAGGAGGTCAAGATCTTTTGTGCCACCAGGTTGTTCCGATGGGATTCTGGGTTTAAGCTGACCTTCGGTATTGATCCTCGAAGCATCAATCCCAAAGACACTTACAAGGTATCGCTTGACCGACTCTGCCATTGCCAATCCGTCTTCTATACCTTCCATTGACGCTCCGGATAACCTGACAATTGTCGAAGGAAATCTCCCCATACGGTCACCGAGAATGTTCAGAACATTATAATATGCAGTCATTTGTCGTTGTGAACGACCTGAGAGATGTTTCGGTGTAAACACTTCCAGTCGGTCTGTTCTGAAGTCTTTCACCTGATCTTTCGTGATCAACACATAACGATCCGGTATCTCAGTTGATCCTAAATCGAAAAACACGTAGTTACGAATCGGGAATGTTTCCCTTACCCTGCGCACGGTCGGAATATTGGTGGGAGAGTAAACAGAAAATTTGACTTCTGGTTCTGGTACTACTACTCCCATCGCTGGCGGCGCTGTTACTAGAGGCGCCGGATTTTTATGGCCACGCCCGAACTTAACGGCAAAAAATACCTGGGCGGTATTAAAAGTGTAGTTCGGAAACAAACTGTATTTGTAATTGTTGGTTTCGGTAAAACTCATCCGGTAGGTTATTCCTAACGTATAAGATACCGGTTTAGCATCAAAATCGACACCAAAACCAAACACTCCGCCTACATCCAGAGACTGAATTTTGTCTTTCAAATCGTCCTGGGTAACAGTTATCAGGTCGTTTGGAGCAGTCTCAAAATCCCATTTATAAGAATTAATGGCTTTTGCTTTGACTGTGTATCCAAATGACGGACCAAGAATTAATATTGGTTTTATGTTACCCTCAAAATTTGGTATGGAGATATTAGCTGTAATCGGTATTTCAATACGGTGCATCAAAAGATCGGTACGCTCTAATGATTTGTTTAACTCCGGGATACCGAGCATCGGGTTACCCTTAAAGTAAAACAACCTGGGGTTTACATTTGCACCACCAGTTTGAGCATACATAAGATCTAAATTAACACCGAGCCAATTGAAAAACCTATATTGGGCAAACCCCCCTATTGAAATCGTTGTTCTGGCTTGCCCCAATGGTTGAAAATAATCTACAGCCAGGTTCGAACTGCCAATACCCACCTTCGCACCAAAACGAATGGGAATGGTGGATTCATCCTGGGCAATGACCGGAGCGTAAATTACCATACAAAGGGCAATCAGACCAATTGCTTTATATAGCTTATGTTTATAAATCATATATTATATAGTTAATTTTATTTAAAAAAATAATTAAAGTGCAGGTATTTCATAACCTGCACTTTTGAAGATTCCGTTTTATTAATTAAAAAATATTAATCGGATCACCTCTGTAACCAAATCCCAGGTTTATGTCATATTGAATGTCGCTGACGCCATTTGTATATATGTTACTATTAAGATTATTTGGAACTACAATTGCATTAGGATCGTTCTTTACGTCATAACCTTTACCACCATTTACTATTATGATATTACTGATCCTTCCGGCAGAGTTGACAACAGCCTGCAATACAGCAGGGATTGCAACTGATGTTTTCCCGACAGGTGTTACCATAATCTTAGGTGTACTTACATAGCCTTTACCACTAACATAATTACCACCATTCGCATTTGTAAGCCAAGTTGTAAGGTCTTCATTATAAAGCATAACACT
>DATCHE010000209.1:0-5658 GCA_036508535.1 Bacteroidales bacterium
TACAATTGCCAACGATATTGTAAATAATTTTTTCATACTACTGATTCTAATTTTTCTTATATCAAACCCTGAAATTATTCTCAAATCTAATTAATTTATTCAATACCAAAAATTGTTACACATAATACTCCAAATACTAACCGATAATTAGCTGTATCAACTTTTACATTTACAAATCTTGCAAGGTTTCCTGCCAGGTTTTGGGGATAACAGGAATTAAATAATGGAAATGTAATGATTTTGTCTTTATAACTCAGCATTGATATTCAATGTGTTAAGGTAAGAATATTATATTCTCGTATTCTTCTGGATCAGAAGAGTTCAGGTTCGAAACCTGACGGGACAACATGATTATCAACCACTTACGATATTTTTTGTAAGTGGTTTTTTAATTCTTGCCAGGTTCTTGCTAGGTTTTCTATGAATTCTAAGGTTATTGACTCAGAAATGAAAGATGGTCGGTGGTAATTAACACCGTACTTTATTAAACCGTATAAACGCATTTAGTTTAAAAACTCCAATTTTGATTGGATCGAATTATAGAGAAGCCGACAGAAGGGCTGGGAAACATGAAGAACACAGGCAGATCATCAGCAGAGAGTTAAGAAAAGAGAGGACAATACGAATGGAAGGTAGCTTTGGAACAGAAAAGGAACATTATGGACGTCAGAATATTAAAGCCAGGACTGAAAAGAATGAAATACTTTGGATCTTCTTCGGGGTTCACAAAGCAAATGCTGTTCGGATAGCAAAATGCTTATCTGTCTCAAGGGTTGAACTAATGGCATCTTAATCATTGTAAATGATGGACAACAAAAACATCATTGGGATTATTTTGCCTTGGAATTAAGCTTTTGTATAAAATCAGACCAAAAACCCACCTGAGATATCGCTAAAATGAAAAAATGAGTAAAACTCAATCTTCTGAATCTTACTCTCTTTTAGAATTTTACCCTACTTCTAAAAATCCCTATCCAGAATGTTTTAGACAATAAATACAACGGCTTATTCTATCTTATTGTTTTATTATTTTGTTAAATTCAATTGTCTTTCCTGTATTAAGTTTTATCAAATAAATTCCTGGAGAAAAAGTCGAAGTTTGAACAATCGCTTTATCTAATAATTTCCCACTAAGAACAATTTGTCCGACTGAATTTAATATGTCAAATCCAATTTCTTTATTATTACCTGAACACACTATTGTCAAAATATCAGATACCGGATTTGGATAAACATCTATTTTTTTCTTGTTATCCGGAAGCTCAGAATTAGAAGTTAAAATAGATATTTCAAAACTCTGTACAGCTGCAAAAGATCCTCCAGCATAACTATTATCAATTGACTGGACGGTCCAGTAATATTTATTTGGAGGAAGGTTTTTCAATTTATGCTGCAACGACAGACCGGCATTTCCTGGCTCAACAATCATCCGCTTGCCTGTCTGCAGATTGGACATTGGCGACAGGACATCTGTTCCGCCCGGAGTGGTACCGACACATAAATTGTAGGTCAGCCCTTCATCAGGCGTTTTGTTATCATGGGCGATGAGCCAGGAAAGGGTTACGCTGCTTCCATCTACAAATGCGTTTAAACCTGAAGGTGCTGAGGGTGGAGTGTTTGTTACACTACTTTCGTTACTCACAAGGTTCCCCAGCCCTTTCATATTCGAGGCTTCACCAATAAGCATCATGTCAAGATCGCTGTCGTTGTCATAATCCGACCAGCTTACTGAACCAATACCGATACCCGGAAAGATGGAATTGAAATAAGCTTCTTCAAATGTGCCTCCGTTGTTGATATACAGCTTAGTCAGAGGAGAGGCTCCGGCAGAAAGACTCTCCTGCCCTGTAATTACAAGGTCAAGATCGCCGTCATTGTCATAATCGCCCCATTTCATGGAAACATTGTGAACCCCTGTCAGTAACGCAACTATGTCAGTGTAACTTCCGTTATCATTCCTGTATATCTTTGCAACGAGCCCTGACTGATCCTGGCCGGAAATTGCAAGGTCCAGGTCGCCGTCACTGTCATAATCACCGAGAGCAATATCTGGAAAAGAAGCAACCTGCACCAGAGCGACATTTGCATCGGAAAAACTTCCGTTAGAGTTAAGGTAAACCTTTGTAAAAGGACTATCACCGCTTGAACTGCCGCTTACCTGGTTTACATTGCTTGCACCTGTAACAAAAATGTCCGGATCACCGTCACGGTCATAGTCCCCCCAGACAGCTTTTCCGAAACATACACCCCTTAGCCCCAGATTAATGTTCTCGAAAGATCCGTTGTTGTTCCTGTAGAGATGTAAAAGCGCAACGTCGCCCATGTAATTGACATCGGCGAATGATTGAATAAGGATATCCTGATCACCGTCATTATCATAATCTGCAAACTCTGCCGATTGCAGGCTGACCAGTTTGTCGTCAATGGTAATTTTAGATGTAAAGTGTCCTCCGTCATTGATATAAATATACGCAACGTTCCCAGCCCCGATAAAAGCGTCAAGATCATCGTCGTTGTCGATGTCGGTCCACTTCACGACGATAGTTGATGTTGTTGTTAGCTGTTCTATTCCTGCATCAGTTTGGATCAGGTTTCCGTTATCATTTCTGAACAATGCAATTTTCATTGCATAATTATCATCCATTCCTGAGACCAGCAGATCAAGGTCTCCGTCACCATCATAATCGCCCCAAACTGAATCGCTGTATTTCAGCGGAGCGATATTCGACTCCTGATTCACAAAGGGAGCAAGCGCAACCAGCAGTCCATAGAATCCTGTGGTCCCCGAAACCCGGAGATAATAAGTTCCCGTCTGAGGGGCTTTCCAGACCATCGACGGCGGATAGGATGCATTCTGCAAATAAGTTATACCGTCAGTACCCAGCAATGAGAGGGTAGGCGAATCTAAAACATCACCCAATTTCAGAGACAGATAATAGGATTTGCCCGACACGGCATTAAAACGTGCATAATCGATGTCGGATATGGTGTGAAGCGTGTGTTGCTGAACAGTTCCGTCGGTAGTTATAGTAACAGCCTGACCGGGATTGTTATCTGGTTCAAACAGATCCGCCGTAAGAGCCGTGGCTTCAAAATTCAATCCTGTTACTTTTGTATCTGCAACTGTAACATAAAACGAACCCGAACTTTTGCCTGAAGGTTTAATAAGATAACCTGCCTGGTCAGCCCTGATATTATAGTCATCATAATAAAGATTCAGAGAAAAAGTACCATCGGTTGAAGTTGTTGTTGAAAGATTTGTACCGTCGCCCCTGAAAGCCCTTATTGCAACATTCGCAAGACCTGAACCGGAGGAAGTCACTTTTCCTGTGGCAGTACTCATCAGAAGGTCGCCGGCACCAAGCTTAACCTCAGCCCTGGCTCTGATCAGATTGCTTACAAGGGTGCCGAAAGTTTGTGTACTTGTCGGGCAATAGCTCATAATTGTTCCCTCCTGAGGTATGATCTCTTTTATATCGCAATCGCCCTCAACAGTTGCACACTTATCTATTGGGGCCAGTGTCCAGCCGGGGCCTGCCGGCCATGAACAGTTGTGTGTATGGGGAGATCCAAATACATGGCCAAGTTCGTGCGCTACAGTAATAACGTTTTCTCCCGATATGGCGTAGGCTGACTGAATATTGCCCAAAGCATCAAGGGAGGACAATCCCCCTGCCAAACGGGCGAGATCCTTTATTACAAGAATAGCGACATCCCTGTCAACACTTTGCATATTGGCGTTCCAGTAATTTTGAAATTCCGGAAATAATGAGAAGCCAATTTGCGTATAAGGATCATCGGGAGTTGTCCAGACTCTTGTATAAACTACCTCAAGCCCGACATTCACCTGCTGTTCATAGATCTGGGAAACTGAAGCAGCAATGGATAGAAGCCAGGAGGTGGTCAGATTAATGTCATTTCCAAAGCCAACATATGTTTCATAATCGGTTTCAAGGGCAACCTTCGCTGTTAACCTGGTATCACCCGCCTTTCTGGCTATATAACTGTCTAACGAAGCCATAAGTTTTTTTATCTCAGGTGGCAGTGACCCTGTATTTAAACCGCAGCGGATTCCATTCTGGTCCTGACCGGTTATCTCGCGGATAGAGTGTTCCCTGTTTCCTGTATTCTGAGCCGTTGATTGCACAGGTTGAATCAGATAAGTTCTGTTACTTAATCTTATCCAACCAATTGTTCCAGTCTTAGAAAAACTTAAGTTAATCCAATCACCATCATTAATCTTTCCCTTATAATTTACAAATGGGAAATCAATAATTTTATCTCCATCCTTTGTGCCCGTTGTAAATTTAACTTCATGTGCCAGTAAATCAAAGATTTCCAGTGAAATCAGCATAGGGGCGGAGTACCTTTCATCAGGTAGTATATCGCCAAGTTCCAAGGTTATCTGTTTTGGACGATTTTGAAGTACTGATTCAGAACCAGAAACCTGTAGTATACTATTACTGGGTATTATTTGCCCTTCATCTGCAGGGGAGACGATTTCTGACCTCGCAGTTTTAACAGGATTAATACTTACAATGTATTCTTGAGAAAGAGCAAAATTCGATATCAGAAAAGACAAGATCAAGATTAAGACTGATTTTTGCCACTTATAATGAGGTAACTTCATCAGGGTATTCATCACATTTAGAGTTATGTTTTGACTATACCAAAGCTAACAAAATGGCAATCATAATCCGTCACTCGGTTAGAGAATAAACTTCAAAAAGGTTATTTTTATAAATTTATTCTCAAAATAAATACAAACCTGTGTATTATTGTCAAACAGGTTCTTATTTCTATTATTAGTGGTGGAGTGAATTTAGCCTCCTTCATATTGGTTTAATCATCTTTAGATAACTTGACGACATCTCAATTTAGTCCGGTGACTATTCAAGTTTAAACAAGACGATAGTACTCAATATTAGAGGATTTTATAATAATCGACAATCCTACTATATAAACCTTGCTAGGTTTCCTGCCAGGTTTTGGGGATAGCAGGTATTAAATAATGGAAATATAATGATTTTGTCTTTATAATTCACCATTGATATTCAATGTGTTAGGTCGAGAATATTATATTCTCGTATTCTTCTGGATCAGAAGGCCACCCCTGCAGTCACGCTTCTCCCTATGTGTGTTAGACACTGGATTTTAACTCCTATTTAGAAAAGACACCAGTCTTAACCACATATTATAGTTGTGACTTCGTTTCTAAGTTTTAAGCGCAGCTGCCATTTTTTTTAGTTTTTCTGAAATTTTGTCGGGTGGCAAAATGAAATCAACACTGCCAGAAGCCTGAGCACTGAGAGACATGTGAGGCACTTCGGCAGACATGTCCTGAGCAAAGGTTGTTCCACCCTTTGCCTTGATGTGCTTGCATCCCTCAGTACCATCGCCATCATACCCGGAGAGGATAACGGCAATCGCACGATCCCCTATAGCCTCTGCTAAAGAAGCCAGAAAATAATCTATCTGCTTGTTCCTCATGGTACGCGGGGTGACGACTTTGAAGGTAAAGTGCTCAATTAGAAGATCCGCGTTCGGAGGAATCACATAAACATGATTTGCCTGGATCGACATCGACGAGGAAGCCACCATTACCGGCATTTTCGTGTGATTCGACAAAATTTCAGCTAACTGACTATTGGCGGTGGG
>DATCHE010000210.1:0-5076 GCA_036508535.1 Bacteroidales bacterium
AGTCTTAAGAAGAAGATTGTTGAGGCTAACGAAGAGCTCAAAAAAGTAAAATTCGAGTACAAAACTAACTAATTGATTACCCCCCCATCCCCCTGTACGACCCATAGACATAGGTAACAGGGGGTCATAGACAAAGGTAACAGTTTTGTTAATAAAGTTATTAATTAGGCATTGAATCAAAAATCAATGCTTATGCCCTTTGAAAACAGGACTGTTATGGAACAGAGGATAGAGTTTGTTTTATTGGCAGAAGCCAATAATGGAGGAAAGATCAAAGATCTATGTAGGCGATTTAATATTAGTCGCAAAACTGGATATAAATGGATTAATCGATACAAAGATGGTGGATTTAAAAGCTTAAAAGATCGATCAAGAAGGCCACATCATTCCCCCGGGAGGTATAGAAAAGAGATAGAAGACTATGTAGTTAAGCTCCGGGGGCAAGAGTCGGAGTGGGGGTCAAAGAAGCTAAAAAGGATCATGAAGGATCGTTCGGAAGATGGGAAATATCCTTTTGATATTATACCATGCAAGAATACGATTGGCAGGATGATAAAACGAAATGGTTTAATAGAGCCAGGGAAAAGTGAACAATCAAAAGCATGGCATCGCTTTGAATATGATGAGCCTAACGAGCTTTGGCAAATTGATTTTAAAGGATATTTTACAATGCTAAACAGACAGAACTGCCATCCGCTGGCAATACTTGATGATCATAGTCGGTTTAATATAGGTCTTTTTGCATGTGGCAATCAGACGAATTTAACTGTTAGGACTCACTTGATAGAAGTATTTGAAAAATATGGACTGCCTGAGAGAATACTATCAGACAATGGCACTCCCTGGGGTACCTGTGGTCAGGAAAATGAGCCTGGTATCAGAGTGTTTAGCTCTCTTGAAAAATGGTTGATAAGGTTAAATATTAAACTTATTCATGGAAGACCATATCACCCGCAAACTCAAGGAAAAGAAGAGCGGTTCAATAAAACTTTTAAACTGGAAGTCCTGAAACGTAATAACTTTAAAAATATAGACCATTGTCAAGAGTATTTTGCAGGATGGAGAGAAAAATACAATTGTTTAAGACCTCATGAATCTTTAAATCTGGATGTGCCTGCCAAACATTATAGTCCCAGCAACAGATCCTACTCATCTTATTTACCTCCGGTAGAATATGATGGCAGCTGCACAGTAAGGAAGGTCTTTGAAAAAGGAGAAATATCTTTTAAAGGGAAGATATTTAAAGTAGGCAAAGCTTTTGTTGGGGACTACGTTGGTATTAAGCCATTTAATAACGATGGTCAATATGAAGTTTACTACAGTAATCAATATTTAAGAAACATATCTTTGAAAGAATAATGTATATTACTAAACAAAAATTTAATATCGCAAAGTGTTACCCATGTATGTGACCCCTGTGTAACCCATGTATGTGGTCCGTACAGGAAGGCTGGGATGGGGGTAATAGATTCATAAAATCGTAATCTTATTTAAAACATGCCTAACTATTTTTTGCTAATTATAGTTGTGAAGGATGCTGGAAGAAGATTTACTTGCAACGTTCCGTTCACTGCCGTTACCTCCCCGGTCTTTTCCATACCTTTTGAATCATCCGTTACAAAAACTTCAAAAACGGATGCATCGGATGGAAGACCTTTGACTGAAGCTTGTCGTTCGGCTCCATTGTTAACTATATGAACTGCATATTCGCCCCTTGCGATATTCCCGAATGCGGCACAATTTATCTCATCATTGTTGCAGGACGTTTGCAGTGCAAATGCATCGGCAGGCGTTGAAGACAGCTGCTTAAGGTTCCAGAACCTGCTGGATGGGCGAAGCGGCCCATTGGTGCCGAAGATGCCATCGCCGGTCATTACTGAATAGTCTGATGTCAGCTGCCATTGTAATATTGACAGAGGCTGGCATATTGAGCAGATCCTGATATAAAGGTTGATCTCGTAAAGTGAGAATGTCCTCTCGTTGAATATTTCCGGATAGTTCCATGCAGCAGCATCGGTGCTTCCCTCGGCAACCAATAACGGCAGGTTCATTTTCTTTGCAGCTCCGGCCCATTTCTTAAGGGTCTCATCATCGCAGCCTCTCCATGAATGAAACGAAACAGCGCCGATGTATTTATGAGTTTCCGGATCGTTCATTGCAGGCAGGATAAAATCGAAAGTGGTTGCGTCGGAATTATCTCCGAGAAGAAGCTTGGTAACTATGCCTCTTGATGCCAGGTAAGCTCCCATTCCTTTTATAAAGTCGGCATGCTCCCTGCCGGTATGACGGATATTTATTCCCAGGTCAGATTCATTAAAAGAAAACAACGCAGGTTCCACTCCATAAGCCTGCTTCAGGTAAGCAAGGTAATCGCCTATCGATTTGTATATCTTCTCAGTTTTTTCAGGATTAAGCGGGTATCCGAATATACCCCTGTTGCGGTAGCGGTATGCGTCAGCCTGAATTCCGATTATAGCCCAGTCCGGTGCAGACCAGTCGCTTATTATCATCGGGATGCCAGACTTAGCAAGTTTCTGAGCCATATCCATCGATTCTTTCACATGCTTGTCGAGCTTACCGTTTGATGCTGCTTCGATCGGATCAGTATTTTCATCGGGCTGCCATAGCTGCCATGGCATTTCAACCCTCCCCCAGGCAACGCGCATATTATCGAGGCAATATTGAATAACCTTCGGATCGGATGAAGGGTTTTGAAGTCTGAAATTGCCACCAAAACCAGCAAACCGGTTCCCAGGGTTCTTTGAATCGACCACAATTTCAACAGGAGATTTATCGATTACGCCTGTGACAGTAAGGTTAAAATCCTTTTTGACATCCACACTTTTCTTAACCTCTGGTCCCATTAACCTTATATACAGCCTATAACCGGAACCTTCATCCTTCCTGCAAATGAAGACTGGTGAAACGGCATTGAATTTGATTTCAATCTGGCGGTTTTCTGAAGAAAGGATCGCTCCATCTGCCGACTTAGTTTGTTGTTTCTGACCCCTGGCAGGTAAACCGGCAAGCTTAATCGCTTTACCTTTTGCCTTACCATTAAGGAATTGTACTGAACCATTTGAATAGTACCTGTCGGGCAGATCAATACAAAAGTAAGCGCCATCAATCAACGTATCTTTCTGGGCGGTAGAAGTAACTGTTACTCTTGCTTTCCCGGTTCCGTCGTCAGTAACGACCTCAAGGAGTCTGATCCCCCCCAGTTCTGTTGTGACACTCTGAGTCTGGCCATCACGATGGTATTTCGGACGCTGTCTTTCCCTTCCTGTTGCGTTAATAACAGATCCATCTTTCCCGATAACCCTGAAGTTTGATTCAAATTCCATAAGCTGACCTTCCACCCTTATACCGGTGATGTTACCCCAGGCCATTACTTCTGTCTGGGCAAAAAGAGGGTGACCTGCCAGCAAGAAATAAAAAAGCAGGAAGCTTAATGCATATGCTTTCTTATTATTTGTGCAAAGGTTCCTTAAGTCAATACCAGGTTGATTTATTTTATCATCCATATCTCTATACTTAAATGATATGTATCGTTTTGTGTTGTTCAAATCTTATTATACATACTATTAAGTGTACAAATTACACTTAATAAAGATTGATCATATTTTGGAATGAAATTATAAATCTTATTATGTTTTCTTCTTTCATAGATGAAAATTCAATATGTGAATATAACGACTCTGGTCTGATTTTTGAATAAGATTTCTTAGTTCTTTAACAATGTGTATCTTTGCATTCAATATCACCGGGGCTGACTGGTTTTGACAGCATGAGAGGTGGTATGTAAGCATGCAGCGTGTGGTGGCGCGTCGCTTGAACAGTGTCACAAAACAAAAAAAGGCGAATCTAATTACGCTCTCGCTGCTTAAGCGAACAAAGTAACTTAAGCTTTATCCAGGCACATGTGCCGGGACGAGACGCTTCCCGGGCGGTCAAGCCCTGATCCAACCCGAACCGGAGGCGCACGCAATCCGGGGCTAGTCTGAAGGCTGTTCCGGCCGGATGACGAAACAAACAGGAACTAAGGACAGGTTAGGTTGTTCTGCGGCTGACAGGTCACGAAAAACAAGCAGGAATAAGCATGTAGAAAGCATATGGTCTCCTTGCCTGGACGCGGGTTCGACTCCCGCCAGCTCCACTGAACAAAAAAACATTCTATTTCAAAAAACCTCAATGTGTTGATTCATTGAGGTTTTTTATTTATATTTGAATTCATATTATATCAAATAATGTTAGTTTATATACGTCTGATCGGTTACCTCACAAAAGAAAATGAAAACAGGTAACCGAATTGTACGATATAGCATTGTAAATATGATTGTTGTGAATAATAGCATTACAAAATAATAAAAAATATGTTTCCTATAGGCGTAAAAATCACTTACCCATCTTACCCTAAATATTATAAACACCATATATAGCTGGTTTGAATAGGGTAACTTGATTTTTTTAAGTTACCCTATCTTACTGGCAAAGAAACAGTTTACTAATAGTTTTCAAGATATCTTCTCCCCTACCGAAACACATTTGTTAAAAGAGGAATTTATCAAAACGCCGGAAGATAATAATGATAAAATACAACGAACGACACTTATGCTTAGCAGAAAAACGTATAAAACAATTAAAGCAATTGCCTACTGGGAGCAAAAGCAAATTAAGGATATTATTGAGGAAGCCATCGCAAATTATCTAAACTCAATAGATGCAAAAGAACTAGAAAAAGCTATTGCTCAGTTTGAAGGTGACACAATAAAGCCAATCCTTCGAGAACCCGCATAAAAACGGTACTTCCACAACAAACTCTTCTCATTGGAGTGATGTTTTCCCGATAAATTGAGCTTTTGTGCTGTTTAGTATATATTGAAGTCCTTCAGGAAAATCATCAGGAATGAGAAAAACATCTTCATCCTGAACCGGATAAAGTTTCTGTTTTTTTGAATTACCCCTATTTTTCTGTTCTACTCCTTCAGTTGGGGAACCAGCATTCTTCATTAACAACTTAGATTCTATTATGATGTTTTATAAGAGTTTTGTAAAAATTATAAATTGTGTTTTTTA
>DATCHE010000211.1:0-10666 GCA_036508535.1 Bacteroidales bacterium
CATTCAATAGTTAAAAGAGCAAAAGAAAAAGGTCTGGTTGAGATAAATATAATTAATCTTCGTGACTTCACTTTAGATAAATACAAAAGTGTTGATGATTATGCATTTGGTGGAGGGGCAGGCATGGTTATGATGATAGAACCCGTCTATAAGGCAATAGAAAAACTTAAGAGTGAGAGAGTTTATGATGAAATAATCTATACCTCTCCCGATGGAGAGAAATTCACTCAGAAGATCGCTAACCGGCTTTCAATGTTAAACAATATTATAATCCTGGCAGGACATTATAAAGGTGTTGATCAGAGAATTCGTGATTATTTGATAACCAGGGAGATATCAATTGGAGATTATGTTTTATCAGGAGGGGAATTGCCTGCGGCTGCAATTACTGATGCTATTGTCAGGCTTATACCCGGGGCTATCTCCGATGAACAGTCTGCTTTATCTGACTCTTTCCAGGATGATCTTCTGGCACCACCTGTATTTACGCGACCATCAGATTTCAGGGGTTGGAAAGTACCCGATATTCTATTGTCAGGAAACACAGGTGAGATTGACAAATGGAGACATGAGCAGTCGGAGGAAAGAACCAGGAGACTGAGGCCGGGTCTGTTGGAAGAAGAAGGGGAGTCTGAGAGACTGGGAGACTGAGAGACTGCGAGATAAGGGGAATGTCTCTGCGCCTGCTCTACGGCACTCAGCATTTAAATGTAAAAAGCAAAATGATATACCTGATTATACTAAAATTCCATCCTTCCATTATTCCAACATTCTGCAACTCCTATCTCCTCATAAAATTTTGAAATAATAAAAAGCTTTCGTAAAATTGTATTCACATTTTGAAATAAATTATCTACTTAATAATCAACAACATGAATGCACAAGATTATATTAATCGGGAAGAAAAATACGGAGCACACAACTACCATCCGCTTCCTGTAGTTCTTGAAAGAGGTGAAGGACCATTTGTATGGGATGTAGAAGGTAAACGATATTTCGATTTCCTGTCGGCTTATTCGGCAGTTAATCAGGGACATTGTCATCCGAAAATCATTAAAGCATTAACTGACCAGGCATCAAGGCTTACTCTGACCTCAAGGGCATTTTATAATTCTGCATTAGGTGAATACGAAGAATATATAACGAAATATTTTAAGTACGACAAAGTATTGCCAATGAATTCAGGTGCTGAAGCAGATGAAACAGCTCTTAAACTTTGCCGTAAATGGGGTTATAAAAAAAAGGGAATTAAGCCGAATAACGTAAAGATTATTGCATGCGAAGGAAACTTCCACGGAAGGACAATAAGTATCGTTTCCATGTCGACAGATCCTGATGCAAGAAATGATTACGGACCATTTACTCCAGGTTTCATAATTATACCTTATAATGACTTAAAAGCTCTTGAAAATGCCCTGATTGACCCTGATGTAGCCGGTTTTCTTGTAGAACCGATACAAGGTGAAGCAGGTGTTTTCGTACCTGACGAGGGATATCTTAAAAAAGCCTACGACCTGTGCAAAGCTAAAAACGTACTTTTCATAGCAGATGAAGTCCAGACAGGGATTGCCCGTACCGGAAAACTACTTGCCTGCGATCATGAGGGTGTTCGTCCTGATATTCTCATACTTGGGAAGGCTCTATCAGGGGGCGTTTTGCCAGTTTCTGCTGTACTTGCCGATGATGAAATAATGCTTACAATAAAGCCGGGAGAACATGGTTCAACATTCGGAGGAAACCCCCTTGCTGCCAAAGTAGCTGTTGCAGCTCTGGAAGTCGTAAAAAACGAAAAGCTTGCAGAAAATGCAGAGCGTCTTGGTAAAATTTTCCGTGCAGAATTCAGTAACATCAAATCAGAAATGATTGAATTGGTTCGTGGAAAAGGACTATTAAATGCTGTTGTGATAAGACCAAAGAATGGCAAAGAAGCCTGGGATGTTTGTCTTGCCATGAAAGAAAAAGGACTCATCGCAAAACCTACTCATGGTCATATAATCCGCTTTGCTCCGCCCCTTATAATTACTGAGAGCCAGCTTAGAGAAGCAATTATATTAATCAAAGAATCATTCAAACTTTTTGAATAAAATAAAACTTACTATGGCTATAAATAATTCACAAAAACATATCTTCAGTTCTCTTAAGCTTCTGATATTACTATTTCTTATATCATGTACCGGGAACCGGAATGTTACTGTTAAAGAGCTTCAGGAAGAGATAAAATATCTTTCTTCAGATTCACTCAAAGGCAGACTTACCGGATCAGAAGGCGATAGTCTTGCAGCTGTATATATCAGAAACAAATTAGCCACGTATGGTTTTAAACCCTTATCCGGTGATGGATTTCAACGGTATAAAGTAACTAAAAGAGTTCTTCCGGGAAAGGATAACTCTCTATTGGTCAACGGAACTAACTACGCTCCGGATAAAGATTTTATGCCTTTGGCTTTTAGTTCAAATTCGGGACTTGAATCTGAAGTTATTTTTGCTGGTTATGGATTCAATATTAATGAAGACAGCTTAAAATGGAATGATTATACCGGTATTGATGTTAAAGGTAAATGGGTAATGATACTCCGTGCCGATCCTGAGACTGATAATAACAAAAGTGTTTTTATCCCATTTAGCGGTGACAGAGACAAAGCGATTATTGCAAAAGACATGGGTGCTGCAGGAGTGCTTATGGTATCTGGTAAGGTATTTGATTCGCAGGATACATTCGAAGCACTGAATACTGAAGGATTCTCTGTAGGTATTCCAGTGCTAAGAATAAAAAGGGATGTAGCAGATATTATTCTTTCAAAGTCAAAAAATACCATCGAAAACCTTGAAAAAAAGCTGAATACTACAAGAAAGGCCAACTCTTTTTCTATTAAAGTTTCTGTTAATGCTAATGCTGAAATTGTAAGGGAGAGCGCTGCAACACGCAACGTGGTTATGATGCTCCCCGGAGAAGATGAAACGCTTAAAAATGAATATTTAATATTTGGTGCTCATTTTGACCATCTGGGTATGGGCGGACCCGGATCCGGAAGCAGAGCTGTTGATACAATTGCTGTTCACCATGGAGCTGACGACAATGCATCAGGTGTTGCAATGATGCTTGAACTTGCAGAGAAATTTGCCGGCACAAAAGGAAGTCACAAAAGAACCATAATCTGCGTTGCTTTTAGCGGAGAAGAAGAAGGACTGCTTGGATCTAAACAATTTACAAATGATCCGGGAATTGATCTTTCAAAAGTTAACGCAATGGTTAATTTAGATATGGTGGGTAGGTTAAACGAGACAAATAATTTACAGATTTTCGGAGTTGGTACAGCAACCGGTTTAAAAGATCTTATATATGCCAAAACTGATACTTCAGTAATAAAACTCAGTCTCTTACCTGAAGGTTATGGACCATCAGATCATTCCTCTTTCTATCTGAAGAATATTCCTGTTATTTATTACTCAACAGGGGCTCATCTCGACTATCATACACCTTCAGATACTTATGATAAGATTAACTATAATGGAATGGTAACCATTTCAGAACTTATATTCAATGTTTCGAAGGAACTTGCAACATCTGAATCCAGACTTCAGTTTAAAGAATCAGGTCCCAAAGTAGAAGCAGTGAGGTCAGTTCGTGGAAAAAGTGTAACTCTCGGTATTATGCCTGATTTTGCCGGCGTTATCAAAAACGGATTAAGAGCCGACTTCATCACTCCGGGAAAGCCCGCTGCTCTCGGAGGAATGAAAAAAGGAGATATTATAGTTGCTATTGAAACTAAGCCGGTAAACAATATTGAGGATTACATGTTTAGAATGAAACAACTCAAACATGGTCAGACAATAAGTGTGGAAGTTATACGCGACGGAAAGAAAGTGGTTTTGTTGATTCAATTATAAAAAAGTAATAATGAAAAAATTAATCTTGTGGTCGCTGGCAATTATAATTACCGTAACTGCTGCTATTTATCAGCGTCACACCGGGCCAACCTACCCAAAGGATTTGAATGTTACTCTTAATAATAATTTGTACGAACTTAAGCTTGTCAGAAGTCTGTCGCTTGATGAAAAACCAGAAGTAAAACTTGCATTAACAGATACTTCGGTCAAGGCAAGACTGTTTTTTAAACGTTTAGGCAGTAAGGAAGAATATCAGGTTAATGAGTTTTCGTATAAAGTATATCCTGTTAAGTCTTTTCTGATGAACAAGATATTTAAAATTTATGCAGATGAAGGATTATTTGCTTTAGTGCCTCAGCAACCGCCTGCAGGCAAGGTTCAGTATTACTTTGAAATAACTGATTCCAAGGGGACCCAGACTTTTTTTAAAGATTCACCAATAGTTATAAGATTTAAAGGTGGAGTTCCAGCATATATCCTTGTTCCCCATATTCTTCTGATGTTTATGGCTATGCTTTTTTCGACTCTTGCCGGACTGATGAGTCTTGTAAAAGAACCCAGGTACAAATTATATGCAATCTGGACTCTTATCCTTTTCACTGCGGGTGGAATGATACTTGGTCCTATTGTACAGCTCGATGCCTTTGGAGATCTTTGGACAGGAATTCCATTCGGATGGGATCTTACTGATAATAAAACACTTATTGCACTAATATTCTGGATTCTGGCTGTTGTTATGAACAGAAAGAAAGATAGACCTATCTACACAGCTATCGCTGCACTTGTCCTGCTTCTGGTATTTTCAATTCCACACAGCTTATTTGGTTCACAATTAGATTACACAACCGGAGAAGTAACTCAGGGATTTATCCTAAACTTATTCTGACATTTTATTTAATTTTCTTAAATTAGGTGCATCATTTAAACTAATACCACGTCTATTAATTAAAAGTTAATAGAAAGTGGGTGCGGCAACACATATAGAAACCAGTCTTTACGTAAAGATGTCAAATGTAGAAGCGGCATTCAAAAATCTGCACCAGGATCTTCTGAACGGGTGTAAAATTGGCGACCAGAAAGCACAGTTTCAGATTTACAAGTTGTATTACAAAGCGATGTACAATACCAGTCTGAGAATTGTTTCTGACACTATGGAAGCTGAAGATATTATGCAGGAATCGTTTCTGTCGGCTTTTGAAAAAATTGATACTTATTCAGGAACAGTAAGTTTCGGCGCCTGGCTCAAAAAAATAGTTGTAAACCGGTCACTTGACTCTCTGAATAAAAGGAAAGCAATCTTTGAAGATATTGAGTCGCATGTTGATATAAGAGATGAAAGTGGCGTCGATTCAGCCAGATATGAAGAACTTGAAAGCAAGGTTGAAGAGGTTAAGGGAGCTATTGAAAGACTTCCTGATGGATACCGGGTAATTCTTTCATTATACCTTCTTGAAGGATACGATCATGATGAAATAGCTGAAATTCTTTCAATCAATAGCAGTACCTCACGATCCCAACTATCGAGGGCTAAACAGAAGCTCATCGGAGAATTAAAAGGAAAATAAAAAATTATTGGTCATGAAAAATATAGAAGACATAATCAGGGATAATAAGGATCGGTTTGAAGATATGGAACCTTCGAAAGGTCACTTTGAAAGGTTCAACAGAAAACTTGGAAACAGATTCCGGGTCGGTTTACACAAAAGAAGCATTGTTCCATACCTCTTAAGGGCTGCAGTTGTTACATTACTGGTTACCCTTTCCTCATTATGGACATGGGATCATTTTATTCGTCCCTCCAACAATAAAATGACTCTTAGTCAGGTATCACCACAATATAAAGAAGTGGAGAACTACTATATTCATCAGGTTAATATGATGGAAAGCGAAATCGTAAATGTCGATCTTAAAAACAATCCAGATCAGAAGGCTATGCTCTTTAATGAGATGAAAAGTATGGATTCTATTTATGTATCACTTCAAAAAGAACTCAAAGCAAATCCTAATGATGAAAGAATTATAAATGCGATGATTGAACATTACCAGACAAAAGTCGAGGTCATGACATACATTGTAAATCAGCTTAAGACAGTCAAAAATGATAATCAAAAAAGTACAGAAAATGAAAAAGTCAAATTATAAATCAGGAAGGCTCTTATTCCTGCCCATTCTATTTGTTTCATTTGCTTTATCAGCTCAGGAAGTTACCAAGGAATTCCATAAGGAATATTCTGCCGGAGCAAATACAACTCTTGAAATAAGCAACAGATATGGTGATGTAGTGATAGAGAGCTGGGATAAGAATCAGGTGGTTATAGATGTAAAGGTAACTGTTGAATTGCCAAATAAGGAAAAAGCCGAGAAGCTTTTAGGGTATATTGATGTTCAGTTCTCAGAAGGCGAAAATCTAATCTCTGCAAAAACAATTATTGATGACAAGTTTAACTTTACCGGATGGGGTTTTGATTCAAAAAAATTCAGTATTGATTACAATATAAAGATGCCCGTTGGTACTGCCCTGACTCTTTCAAACAAGTATGGCAATACTGACATAAATGAACTTCACGGGTTGATCAATCTTAATATAAAATACGGAAACCTTACTGCAGGAAAGCTTACAAGGGGGAATGTAAAACCGCTAAATGCCATAAACCTGGCCTACGGAAAAGGAAATATTGATGAAGCCGGGTGGCTCGATCTTACTGTAAGATATATCAGCAGTTTTGAAATTATAAAAAGTCAGGCAATACTTCTTGATAGTAAATATTCAAAACTATCGCTCGGAGAAACCAGCTCAATGGTTGGCGAAAGCAAGTATGACAATATCAGGATAGAATCTATAAACAACCTGGTGCTCGATAATGGATATACTGAAGTAAATATTGGAACACTGACAAAGAAACTTACTTATAACGGAAGCTATGGTTCCTTTTCAATCGACCGCATACCGTCGGGTTTTGAATCGATTGACGTTGAAACACATTATATGGGTGTAAAACTCGGTATTGAGGAATCAGCAAGTTATAAACTAGACGCCAAAGTATCGTATGGCAGCTTAAAATATAACGAGGATAACTTTAAGAACCAGAGACGAAATATTGAGAATAATTCTAAAGAAGTAAGCGGAGTTGTCGGAAAAGCTGAATCTCCGTCGGCTCAGGTTAATGTAGTTGCTTCCTATGGGTCGGTAAAACTGTATTGATAAATTTTCAAAATAAAAATAACGGCAGAAACGTGTAAATTAATTGTAGTAGAGACGCCAAGCATGGCGTCTCTACTTTTATTTTTCATCCTTATATATAAACACGCCCTCTTTCCCATTTGACGTAGCAAATCCTCTGAACATTCCCTCCGAATTGAATGGCATTGAGATGTTACCTGCCTTATCAACGCATATCACACCTCCGCTCCCACCTGCTTTTACGAGTTTATCATTTACGACCAGTTCTGAAGCCTCTTTAAGCGAAAGTCCTTTATATTCCATAAGTGCAGAAATATCATGAGCAACGGTCCACCTTATAAAATACTCCCCATGTCCGGTGGCAGATACAGCACAAGTGTTGTTGTTTGCATAGGTACCCGCACCTATAATAGGGGCATCCCCTACCCTGTTATATTTCTTATTTGCCATTCCTCCGGTAGATGTTCCTGCAGCCAGATTCCCGTTTTTATCGAGAGCACAACACCCTACAGTTCCATTCTTCTCCTTTTTTAATATCTCCTGGAGCTCGTTAAATCTTCTATCAGTGTAGAAATACGACGGAGGAACAATCTCAAGTCCCTGCTCTTTTGCAAATTGTGAGGCGCCGGCACCTGTAAGCATAACATGTTCTGATTTTGTCATTACATATCGTGCAGCAGTAATCGGATTTTTTATATCGGTAACCCCGGCTATTGATCCGGCAGCCAGATTTGATCCATCCATAATTGCTGCATCCATTTCATTCTTACCATCATGGGTAAAAACAGCGCCTTTCCCGGCATTGAAAAGCGGGTTATCTTCCATTACTCTTATTGTGGCCTCAACAGCCTCAAGTGCAGTTCCACCTTCAATAAGAATTTTCCTGCCGATATTCAGCGCTAATGTAAGAGAAGCTCTGTATTCTTTGTCCAGTTCAGGGGTCATTTTTTCCCTGGTAATAACCCCTGCACCACCATGTATGACAATAGCCCACTCCTGTCTTTCGGATAATGAAGCAGGAGATAGTTTATCATTAGGTCTATTCATATTCTTACAGGAAATAAGGAACATAACTGAGATAAATAATGCTGCAAGGATTAAAGGTTTGTATTTCATCTTTATAAGATATTAAAAATCCATTTCGACCACTGTAATACCAGAACCACCAAACTCTATATTCTCATCGCGGAAGGTTTTTACAACATCTACAGTATCTAAATATTGTCGTACAAGCTGACGCAATATTCCATTACCTTTTCCATGTAATATTCTGAGATTACGATGTTGTACAATCAGAGCATTATCAATCAGTTCACGGACCTGATTTATAGCCTCTTCTCCACGTACACCCCGAATATCTATTTCCGGTTTGAAATTAATATTGCGCTGGACTATTGCCTGATCATTTACCCTGAGTGGTTGATTGGCTCTAAGGCTTTTCTTAAGTTCTGATCTGGTGATTCTTTCAATCTTGTCAACCGGTACAAAAAATCTCAGACTCCCCGTTTCAACCTCAATCATCTTATCTCTGATTGCAATTACTTCACCGGCTGCAAGAGTGTCCTTCATTCTAACAGAATCACCTGGCTTTAATGGTTCAGAAGATAATGGAACAACTGTGGGCTTAACTTTTTGGGGTTGTGGATCCAATTTTATACTTTTTGCTTTTGAGCTAAGGGCTTTAATCTTCGTTTCCGATTCAGTCTCTACAGGCTTTGTCTGCTTATCAACTAAATTCTTAAAATCTTCGAGTTGCTGCCGGACATCTTTTGTTTTCTCTTTTTCCGCCTGAGATTCCTTTATCTGACGAATGGTTCCTTCAATCATTTTATTGGAATCTTTAAGCAACTGCTGTGCCTCATCTTTTGCTTTGGAAATTATTTCTTTCCTGAGCGATTTAGCTCCGGAAAGTTCACTTTCATATTCAGACATTAACTCCTCAAGGCGTTTTTCCTGTTGCCTTATGCTCTGGCGTTTTGTTTCCCAATACCGTTTATCACGTGCTATATCCTTCAGGTGTCTGTCGTAATCAATATTTTTTACTCCTGCTCTTCCGGCGGCTTCAGCCAATATCTCCTCAGGCAGGCCTATTTTTCGGGCTATTTCAAATGCAAATGAACTACCGGGTTTGCCAATTGTAAGCTGAAAGAGAGGTTGCATAAGATGGTTATCAAAAGCCATTGCTCCATTTATAACACCATCGGTAAGCGATGCAAAGTGCTTCAGGTTAGTATAGTGAGTAGTTATTACACCAAACACCTTTTTCCTGTTCAGCTCTCCAAGTATTGCTTCAGCTATTGAGCCTCCAAGCATAGGTTCGGTACCAGTTCCGAATTCATCGATAAGAATCAACGTCTTGTCATTACCGTTCTTAATAAAAAACTTCATATTAATGAGATGAGAACTATAAGTGCTCAAATCATTTTCAATACTTTGCTCATCACCGATATCAATTAATATGTTTTTAAACATACCGGTCTCTGATCCTTCTGCCACAGGTATGGTAAGACCACATTGAAGCATGTATTGAAGTAGCCCGACAGTTTTCAGGCACACCGACTTACCACCGGCATTCGGGCCGGAGATCAGCAATATTCTGTCACGCTCATCAAGAATTATTTCAAGAGGAACAACTTTTCTTCCCTGGACTTTCTCAAATGTAAGTGATAACAAAGGATGTACTGCCCGTCTCCATGATATAAAGGGCTTATCGACTAAAACAGGTTTTATTGAATGAAGGTGATTCCCAAGAATTGCTTTTGCCCTTAAAAAATCCATTTCCCCAAGAAAGATATTTGATTCAAGCAGGTCGTCTATGTATGGTCTTACATTATCGGCAAATACAGTCAGGATTCTGACTATCTCTCTTTTCTCCTCATATTCAAGCTCTACAATATCATTATTTATTTCAACTATCTCCTCCGGTTCAATAAACACGGTTTTACCTGAAGCCGACTGATCATGAATAAGACCTTTGATCTTCCTCTTATCATAAGCGCTTACAGGAATTACCCCCCTCCCGTTTCGCACTGAGACTGAAGTATCTGAATCAACAATTCCATCAGACTGTGCCTGCTTCAGAATAGCATTAAGTCTTTTTGATACATGAATGCTTTTACTAACCAGCTCAGACCTGATCTCTTTCAATCTGGTAGAAGCATTGTCCTTTACCACTCCTCTTCTGTCGATGATCCTGTCAATTGCATCAAGCACATATGGATAAGTTTTTACAGAGCTGCACATTGCGCTCAGAACAGGATACTTAATCACATCTTTATTCCTGAAAAAATTCAGGATAGTTTTAACTGTCTCAAGTGTTCGTTTCAGGTCAAACACCTCAGTAACCTCTGGAAAAGTACCTTCAATTCTTATTTTGTTAAGACAATCCGAAATTTTATAGTAGTGTTCCGACGGGAAAAAATCTTCAAACTGAAGTATCTGCTGAAATTCATGGGTAGCAGATAATATAGTTGTTAAGACATCGAAGTCATTAATAAAGCCAATCTCATTTACCATTTCAAGTCCCATCGGACTCAAGCATCTTTCGATCAACAGCGTACGAATTCTGTCAAAGCCAATCTTGTTTTCAAAATTATC
>DATCHE010000212.1:0-4338 GCA_036508535.1 Bacteroidales bacterium
AATGATACAGTTCCAATAATGAAGGAACTTATGCATAAGTTATTGAAAATAAGGGTAAGACCATATTATCTCTATCAATGTGACTTAATACCCGGATCGGGACATTTCAGGACAACCGTTAAAAAAGGTCTTGAAATAATAAAAGGACTCAGAGGTTTTACAAGTGGCTATGCAGTTCCTACTTTTGTTATTGACGCTCCCGGTGGTGGCGGAAAAATTCCGTTGCTTCCAAATTATGTTGTAGAACATAATAGTGAACGTATAGTTATGCGTAATTACAAGGGTGTTTTATGCGAATATCCTGAAAAATAGGTCTGATAAATGAAAATTGGCTTGACGTACGATCTTCGGTCATGGTACATTGATCGGGGATATTCCATGGATGAAACTGCCGAATTTGATAAGCAGGATACTGTTGATGCATTAGAGAATTCCCTGAAATTAATGGGGTACGAAACGGAACCCATTGGGAATACTTTTCAGCTAATTGAGGCACTTGCTGAAGGAAAGCGTTGGGATATGGTTTTTAATATCGCAGAAGGATTATATGGTGATGGAAGAGAGTCAGTTGTACCTGCAATCCTCGATCAGTACAAAATCCCATACGTATTCAGCGGTCCCATAATTATGGGACTTTCGCTGAATAAACACCTTGCAAAACTCATAGTTGCTGCCACTGGTGTACCGGTTAGCCCTGGTTCTCTGGTTTCTAAACTTGAAGATTTAGATAAATTAAACCTTAATTATCCTCTATTTGTTAAGCCGGTTTCTGAAGGAACCGGGAAAGGTATCACTGAAAAAAGTCTTGTCAGGTCTCCTGAAGAATTGAAATTAATGGTAGAGTGGATTCTCAGCGAATTCAATCAACCTGCGCTTGTTGAGGAATATTTACCAGGCAGGGAGTTTACTGTAGGAATTATAGGATACGGAGAAGAAGCTGTAGCAATTGGAGGAATGGAGGTGATTTGTGCAAACAATCTGCCATATTCTGTTGAAGTCAAGGAGAATTATCAGAATTATTGTACATACAAAACTCTTGACAATGATATAGTTGACGAATGTAAATCAGTTGCTGTCAGAGCCTGGAAAGCTCTTGATGCGGTTGATGCCGGAAGAGTCGATCTTAAAGCTGACCGTTCAGGCCGGATATGTTTCATTGAAGCAAACCCGCTTGCCGGTCTAAATCCTGTTCATTCTGATCTGCCCATCTTATCCAGGATGTATGGTATTGAATACCAAACATTAATGGAGATGATTATGAAGGCGGCTATGAAAAGGATAAAAGGCTGAGGTTAAGACTAAGGTTGAGGTTGAAAAATAGTTTTGGAAGGTTCTAATTCTGAGTGGTAAGGTGCGAGATATGAAAGGGTTTGGATTATGAAGAGATGTTGGATTATATACAATGAACCTCTTGAGGGTGCTCTTGCAGATGAACTGGATGTTCTTGATCAGGTGGAGCATATTGAGAAGCACCTTAATGAGCTTGGAATAGCAGTATTCCGAAAAGGGATTACCACCAAATTTATGGAGGAAATAGCTGCTCTGTCAAAAGAGAAGCCTGAGTTTGTTTTCAACCTGGTAGAATCGATAAATAACAAAGGAGAACTAAATTATTTTATTCCGGCATTACTGAATATGTATTCGATTCCATATTCAGGTAATCCGCTTGAAGCAATTTTCCTAACCAGCAATAAAACCCTCGCAAGCAAGGTTATGAGAGATGCCGGTATTAATAACCCGTCGTCATATTTGCCATCGCAGTATAAACTTCTAAAGCCCGGACATAAATATATTGTTAAGCCTATATGGGAAGATGGGTCGCTCGGTATTACAGGTGACTCTGTTTTTGAGTGCAAACCTGGTTTTGAAGAAAAACTTAAGGGTCTTGATGATTCTCATTGGTTTATCGAAGATTTTATAGATGGAAGAGAGTTTAATATCAGCGTATTAGCCGGAAAGGAGGGCCCTGAAGTATTGCCTCCCGCGGAGATAGTCTTCGTTGATTTTGATGAAACAAAACCAAAAATAGTTGATTTCAAGGCAAAATGGGAAATGGATAGCTTTGAATATACAAACACAGTCAGGGAGTTTCCCGGGAGAAACATAAGTGATAAACTAGAGAAAAACCTTAAGGAAACGGCACTTGCCTGCTGGCATTTGTTTGGATTAAAAGGTTATGCCAGAGTGGACTCCAGAATCGATAGCAACGAGAATGTTTTTATTATAGAAATAAATGCCAACCCCTGCATATCACCTGATGGCGGGTTTGTCGCCGCTTCAAGGGAAGCCGGACTTCCATTTATTGATGTTATACAAAGAATCATTGACGATTTAAACAGCTGATTGTATGTCTGTTAAATACGTTCATATCTTGCATCAGTTATGAAAACTCTGAGTACCGTGTTACTTCTTATTATGTCAAATGCATTTATGACAGTTGCTTGGTATGGTCATCTGAAACTAAAAACAATGAGCCGGTTTGAAAATATTAGTCTCATAGTTGTGATATTAATAAGTTGGGGGATAGCCTTTTTTGAATACTCTCTTCAGGTACCGGCAAACAGAATTGGATTCAAAGAAAACGGCGGACCTTTTTCACTTATTGAACTTAAAGTTATTCAGGAAGTTATTTCAATCACGGTTTTCACAGTATTTACCCTGCTGGTTTTCAAAAATGAACAGTTCAAAATAAATCATTTTATAGGTTTTGTATTTTTAATCCTTGCAGTTTATTTTATTTTTAAGAAATAGCTTTACTTAATAAGGTTCGAATTATAATACTCAGGTTTTCCGGTTACCTCCTCTCCCAGCCAGTCCGGGTTTGAAAATTTCTCGTCTTCTGACGAAAGTTCTATTTCTGCAATTATCAGACCTTCATTTTTATCGTGAAATACATCTACTTCAAAAGTGTGAGTCCCGGATGGGATTAAATATCTGGTTTTTACAATCTTTCCCGGGATACAAATACTAATCATTTCCAATGCATCTACCATAGGTATTTGGTATTCCCATTCATTTTTTGAAAAAGATTTCCCACGTATACTGCTTTTAATTGTCAGCCAAGCCTTCTGGTCAGCAATTCTTAACCGAATGGTCTTATTTGGATTAACAGACAGATATGCCTGAGTTATATTTACCTCACTTACAGCGAGATGTCTGAATTCACCCTTTACCAAAAACTTTCGTTCAGTCTCAGTTGCCATTTTTATTTCAAAGATAAACCAAATATTTATAGCATTTCTTTAGTAAAACTCTTCACTTTTGTCTTTTTCCTTTTGTTTTAACCCGTTATGTTGTTATGTTGTTATGTCGATGCTCTTCGAACTATCATAACATCATAACGCCATAACATTTTCAACTTTTGTCTTTTTCCTTTTGTCTTTTGTCTTAACCTATACCTTTTTTATTACATTAGCTGTTTCTAAAATAATTTAACGAGGCTTTAAAAAAGAAATATGGATGTAAAGATTGAGCCGTCATGGAAAGAAAAACTGAAAGATGAATTTGAAAAGGAATATTTCATCAATCTGTCAGCATTTGTTCATGATGAGTATAAAAAGCACACAGTGTACCCTCCGGGAAGCCTTATTTTCAATTCATTCAATCTTTGTCCTTTCCAAAATGTCAAAGCTGTCATAATCGGACAAGACCCTTATCATGGTCCGGGACAGGCACATGGTTTGTGTTTTTCAGTCAGGGATGGTGTTGCCTTCCCACCAAGCCTGATAAATATCTTCAAAGAAATCTCAATGGATACAGGTATTCCCAGGCCAATATCCGGAGATCTTGAAAGATGGGCTTCACAAGGAATATTGCTTCTTAATGCTACACTTACAGTAAGAGCAAATCAGGCTGGCTCTCATCAGAAAAAAGGATGGGAAGAGTTCACTGATAGCGTAATAAGAGTTCTTAATAATGAGAAGGAGAATTTGGTTTTTTTTCTATGGGGCGCTTATGCCCAGAAAAAAGGTGAATCTATTGACAGATCGAAACACCTTGTTTTAGAATCTGTTCACCCCTCTCCTCTTTCGGCATCGAGAGGATTCTTTGGCAACCATCATTTTAGCAAATGCAACGAATATCTTATAAAGAATGGTATTGAGGCGATTGATTGGAGTTAAGAGTGGGAAAGTCTTTAAAGTCTGTAAAGTCTATAAAGCTTTTAAAGCCTTATTAATATTTGCTTCCAATTCACTATACTCTTCAAAACCCACTGACAACCTGATCATTCCAGGCTCGGGGTATTTAGTTCCCCAAACTGCTTCAACGGGCATAAGAATTGTATGGGGGTCGCCTAATGTTGGTATAAGTTTTATCTTTTCCGATACCAGATTTATG
>DATCHE010000213.1:0-11150 GCA_036508535.1 Bacteroidales bacterium
TTTACCTTTATTATTACATCGTTAAGTCCGGGTTCCGGAACAGGAACATCCTGCATCCACAACCCTTTTTCGGGTCTGGCTTTTACAAGGGCTTTCATCTTCTTCATACTTTGATTTTGACTTCGTCGAGCTCCGCTTCGCCGAAGAAAATCAATTTACTCCCCTTGGGGATGGGGTAAAAAAATTGATTTTTGAGCTACCCGGTCCGCGATATTTTTATACTTATTGCAACTTCCTGTTTTAATCCCACAAAATTAACACAATTCTTTTCAACAAAACCTGATTTTCGTTATACTATTATATATACACGGGTTTATCTATCTTTGCAGATAATTTAAACTGATTTAACCATTCTATGGCACAAGTGAGAGTACGTTTTGCACCAAGTCCGACCGGCCCATTGCATATTGGTGGTGTAAGGACAGCTCTTTACAACTATCTTTTCGCAAAAAAGAATAACGGAACTTTTATTTTACGGATAGAAGATACCGACCAGGCAAGATTTGTTGAAGGAGCAGAGGAATATATTATGGAGTCGCTGAAATGGTGCGGAATAATAGTAGATGAAGGAATAAAAGAGGGAGGAGACTATGGTCCTTACCGCCAGAGCGATAGAAAAACAATTTACAGGCAATACGCTGATATGCTTATCGATAAGGGCCACGCCTATTATGCATTTGATACTACAGAACAGCTCGATACATTAAGAAGTCAGGCTGAAAAAGCAGGCAATACCTTTATTTATAATGCTGGTGTAAGGGATAAGCTCGATAACTCACTTTCTTTACCGGAATCCGAATGGAAGGGAAAACTTAACAAAGGTGAACCATATGTTATCCGCTACAAAATGCCACTTAACGAGGATATTCATTTTGAGGATATTATCCGTGGTCATATTGTTGTAAACACCAACACCCTCGATGATAAAGTTTTGTTTAAATCGGACGGTATGCCAACGTATCACCTGGCTAACATTGTCGACGATCACCTGATGGAGATAAGTCATGTTATAAGGGGAGAAGAATGGCTGCCCTCGCTACCTCTTCACATAATGCTTTACCGTTCTTTTGGCTGGGATCCGCCTCTTTTTTCTCATCTTCCTTTACTTCTTAAACCGGATGGAAAAGGTAAGCTGAGTAAACGTGATGGCGATAAAATGGGGTTTCCGGTATTTCCGCTATTCTGGCATTATGGAGAAACAGCCAAAGGATACCGCGAGGAAGGGTATTACCCCGACGCTTTTGTAAATATGCTGGCTCTGTTGGGATGGAACCCCGGTACTGAGCAGGAGATCTTTACAATGGCGGAACTTATTGAAGCTTTTTCAATCGAAAGAGTCCATAAGTCCGGATCGAGGTTTGACCCCGAGAAAGCAAAATGGTTCAATCACCAATATTTACAAAAGAGGAGTAATAATCAGCTTGCAATGGAATTCAGGGAGTTTCTGAGAGCCAAAGGATATCACCTCGACATTAAAAATCTTGAAGCGCTGATTAGTCTTGTAAAGGAAAGGGTAAGTTTTGTGAAGGATATCTGGGACCAGACAGATTTCTTTTTTAAGGCCCCCGAATCTTACGATAAGGAGGTTATTAAAAAAAGATGGAATAGTGATTCTCCGGTTTTGCTTAAGGAATTAAGTGAATTGCTGGATAAAACCGACGATTTTTCTGCGGCTTCTACTGAAGCTGTTGTAAAAGCATGGATTGAAGAAAAAGGATATAATATGGGGACTATTATGAATGCATTCCGACTTGTTATTGTAGGTGCATCACGCGGGCCCCATATGTACGATATCATAAGCTGGATTGGAAAAGTTGAAACCATTAAACGAATCGATAAAGGACTTTCTGTAATCGGCAAATAGAAAAATGAACCTTCCACAGGCTGGAGACTATATTGACATACACACACATGGTGCAAAACCGGCATCAGGGATATTCATAATAGATAGTCTAATGGCGCATGAAGGGAGATTGCCGGATAGTTTGCCAGGTATTACGTACACATTTGGGATCCATCCTTGGTTCCTGAATGAAAAAAATCATAAGCAGCAAATTAACTCAGTCGAAAATTCAGTTGGTCACAATAATGTTATTGCAATAGGTGAAGCAGGATTTGACAGGCTTCGCGGACCTTCACCCGAACTGCAACGTAAGGCTTTTGAGGAACAGATTGTAATTGCCGATGCCCATAGGAAGCCGGTTATTATTCATTGTGTAAGAGCCTGGGAAGAGTTACTTTCAGTGCATAAGAAACTTAAACCAAAAACACCCTGGCTGATACATGGCTTCAGAGGGAATACTGAATTGGCTTCACAACTTTTATTAAAAGGTATGTATCTCTCTTTCTGGTTCGAATTTGCACTCAGACCGGAATCTTCAAAACTATTACTGAATCTTCCAAAAAGCAGGATATTTTTGGAGACAGATGGTGCAGAGGTAGATATAAGGGTTATTTATGAAAAAGTTGCAGGCGACATGAATATTTCTGTGGAAGAACTTCAATCAATAATCCTGGGAAATTTTAAAGAGTTTTTTCACGGCTGACTTACCCCATCCCTATCGCCCCCCAACCCCATAGCCGTCAACTTAAGGTTTGTATTGAAATACAGGATTGGAAAAAGTTTCCCCTCCTTTTTGAAGGAGGGGTGGCCGGGATAGCTGATTATCTGATTTATACAATGTTAATTTCCCGGACGGGGTGGTTGATTTATTGCTTTCTCTATATCTTTATATCAATGAAAAGCAAAATCATCTTCAATAGAAAAGGTCTTAAAACTTTCAGATCATCTCTCAGGAACAGGTCCACTTCTGCTGAGGCTGCATTATGGGAGATGATAAAATCAAGAAAACTTGAAGGAAGAAAATTCAGAAGACAATACAGCATTGGGAATTACATTGTTGACTTCTGTTGTCCTGCTGAAAAACTTGTAATTGAACTAGACGGAGCTCCTCATGGTGAATATCATAAAATACAGGAAGATGGAAACAGGGATAAATACCTGGAGAGCTTTGGATTCATTGTATTAAGATTTGAAAACAGATTTGTATTCCAGGAACCTGAATATATAATAAGTGAGATAAGTAAAGTTATCAATAAAAAAGAGAATCTATCTGATTAACCAATCAACCACCCCGGCCGCAACCAGCCTTTGCAGTACTTTTGCGATCATTGTGGTGCGGCCACCCCTCCTTCAAAAAGGAGGGGAAAATTCTTCACTCTATATTTACGACTCTACTCTTAGGTTGACGGCTATGGGGTTGGGGTGCAAGAACTAAGAGGTTTTGATAAGTCCTCTGCTCATCTCCCACAACACAATCCCAACACTAATTGCTATGTTGAATGAGTGCTTGGTGCCAAACTGCGGAATCTCAATACAATAATCGCAAAGATTCAGAATTTCCTGGTCAACTCCGTTTACTTCATTGCCAAAGACAAGAGCATATAGTTTCCCTTCTTCAACCTGCATATTCTGTAACTCAATTGAACCTTCTGTCTGTTCAACACCTATAATCAGATATCCTGCTTCTTTCAATTCCTGAATTGCATCGTTGGTACTTGGATAATACTTCCATTCTACCGACTCGGTAGCTCCAAGAGCGGTTTTCTGAATCTCTCTGTGAGGAGGAGTTGCCGTTATGCCGCATAAGTAAACAGCCCTGGTAAGAAAAGCATCAGCAGTCCGGAAAATTGATCCGATATTACTATGACTCCTGACATTGTCAAGAACAACGATATTAGGTGATTTTTCAGATTTTCTGAATTCCTCTACTGTTTTTCTTTCGAGTTCATTATTAAGAAGTTTCCGCATTATTTTTTTATGCGAAAATAAATAATAATTCTGGTAATTATTGTTATTTTGCGGGAAGTGAATTATATGATTAAGAGTTTGTTATTAAATTAACAGTGATAAAATGAATGTACATGAATTTCAGGGAAAGTCTTTGCTCAAAATTTATAATGTTGACATTCAGGAAGGATTTGTAGCAGAAACTTCCGATCAGGCTATGATGGTTGCCAATCAGATACATGAAAAATTCGGATCAGAGTTTTTTGTTGTAAAAGCTCAGATACATGCCGGAGGCAGAGGCAAGGGCGGAGGTGTTAAGCTGGCAAAGTCTGTAGAAGATGCAGGGAGGCTTGCTGGTGAGATTCTGGGTATGCAGTTAATTACTCCACAAACTGGTACTGCAGGAAAAAAGGTAAACAAAGTCCTGATTGCACAGGACGTTTATTATAAAGGCGAATTTCAAACAGAAGAGTTCTATATAAGTATTCTGTTAAACAGAAATAGCGGAAAGTATATATTTATGTATTCTACAGAAGGTGGAATGTCAATTGAAGAGGTTGCGGAAAAATCACCTGAGCTTATTTTTACAGAAGAGATAGAACCGGGTATCGGATTGCAGCCTTTCCAAACCCGCAATATTGCTTTTAATCTGCGATTGTCAGGGCTTGCTTTTAAAAACATGCAAAAGTTTCTTACAGGTATTTACGATACCTTCATGGGCTGCGATGCACAGCTACTTGAAATCAATCCCGTTTTGAAGACCAGCGATAATAGAATACTTGCAGTCGATTGCAAACTGGTCCTTGATGATAATGCTCTGTATCGCCATCCGGAACTACTTGGTATGAGAGACCTGAATGAGGAAGACCCGGTGGAGGTTGAGGCGGGAGAACATAATCTGAATTTTGTGAAACTCGATGGAAATGTTGGTTGTATGGTCAATGGAGCTGGCCTGGCAATGGCTACAATGGATATTATTAAGCTCTCTGGTGGTTCCCCGGCAAATTTTCTGGATGTTGGTGGAGGTGCCAATCCCAAGACTGTTGAAGCTGGTTTCCGGATTATCCTTAAAGATCCTGCGGTAAAAGCAATATTGATAAATATCTTTGGCGGGATTGTCAGATGCGACAGGGTAGCAAATGGAGTGGTTGAGGCATATAAATCTATTGGAGAAATTAAGGTGCCTGTTATTGTAAGACTTCAGGGTACTAATGCAATAGAAGCAAAGAAGATTATTGATAACTCCGGCCTTGAAGTGTTTTCAGCAGTTTCGTTTAGCGAGGCAGCAGCTCTGGTTACAAAAGTTTTAAAATAATTTGCCCCGACAATTCTAATTAAATTTTAACTGCATTTAGCTGCTTTTAGCTGCATTTAATCCAAAACGGGTAATGATATTCGATAAATTGCGTCTCTTCTTCATACTAAAAATCATTGCTGTATTTTTTCTTATTTTTTTTTCAATCTATTACCTTTTTAATAAAGATAGAAGAAGCCATTTGTTTATCTACTTCAGTACCCGTTGTTTAGATTATCAGCAGAAAGATTTTAGCAAAAAACTTAACGACAGGATAGTAGACTACTCGGCAGAAGCCAAATTGAAAGGAATCTCTCCGAGTAAGGACGAAAAAGAGCTGAGAAAAAGAATTTCAGAGGGAAGGCTGGTAAAAGTGAACAGTGGGAATAAATACCTGGTTGAAAGAATGACTTACAGTTACCCGGCAATTACTAAGGAAAGTAAAATGCTACTCGACGAGATAGGTAGAAGGTTCCGGGACAAAACTTCAGCAAAAGGATTAAAAGAGGGCCGGTTTATTGTAACTTCCATGACGAGGAAAACAGAGAGTATGAAAAGTCTGAGAAGAAACAACCAGAATGCCTCAGAAAATAGTCCCCACCTCTATGGGAACGCATTCGATATAACCTATAAAAGGTTTATTGTGCGAAAGTGGGTTTTGACGAATTGCGATAAAAAATTCTTAAAAGATGCGCTTGGAGAGGTTATATGGGAATTGAGAGAAGAGGGGAAATGCTGGGCTACCTATGAAAAAGGACAGAGTTGTTACCATGTAGTATTAAGATGATCTTCTAATCTTAAACGAGGGTTCTATTTTTTGTGAGAATCATCGCAATATGGTCTGGTGCCGGATTTTCCACATAAACAGAGTAGAACTTCGCCAGGTGAATTCTCAGTATCTCTTTTCAAATCTTTTAATATAAAATTCCCGGTAATTTTCAATGGTCCGAAATCAATTACCTCGATTACTGCCTGCGATTTATGCTCTTTATTCTCTTCCATGTTTGATTTATTAATCGTAAAAATCGATTTTTCTGTGCTTCCCATCGCAGAATGGCAAGTGGTCGCTTACTCCACACCGGCATAATGAAATCAGACTGTCTTGTATTTCTTTTCTTATACCATTATATACAAGAGTGAAATTACCTTTAATTATTATAGGACCGTCAACCATTATCTTAACCGATACCGGAGTTTCTGTTGCAACCGACTCATTGGAAGTCATAAGTTCAGGTCTTCTGAACTTAACATGATTCAGTTGATCACTATCTATAGAATTGTTTTTTTTATCATCATTCCATTTCCAGGAAAGGGCCTCTGTGGGACATAAATTTACAACTTCAATAATTTTATCTGTTGTAGAACCCGTCATATCAACCCAGGGTCGCCTACTTGGATCAAAAACCTCTATAAGCTCTCTGTAACAGTATGATGCATGAACACATGCTGATGGTTTCCAATAAACAGTAATATCATCGTTTCTGTATTTTCTGCCTCCTGAAAATTGAGTATTCTCTTTTTCTGTCACTTTACTTTTACTTTTTAATCACTATTTTTTTTTATCTGAAAAAGAACCAAATTCGACAATATAAAAGTAAAGAAACTTTAGGATAATTGCAAAGTAGCGTAATAATTTACTTTCAACTGGAGTTCAAGAAAATGTCTTCTTGTAGATGATAATAAGGATGTACTGATATATCTTAACAGAATACTTCTTGATACCGGAGTAAATATAATTACTTCAAGATCGGGCATTGAAGCTATAGAATTAATAAAAAGTAACCCTGATATAGATGTTGTACTTCTTTATATGCAAATGCCTGAGATGAACGGTATTGAAACGGCTGGTGCGATAAAAAAACTGTTATGTCAAGTTTCTTAAAATCCAGATAGCCATTCGTAAATTTAGGAGCGATCAGGTAAACAAATTTTTTACCTTACTTTGTATTCTGCTTTAGTAAATGACAATTATGCAGTTTGCTGATATTATATTACCCTTTGCATTAAGAGGAAGATTTACCTACATAATCCCTGAAGAGATTCAGGAAGATGTTAAGCCGGGTGTCAGAGTCACTGTTCAATTCGGCACAAAAAACATCTATTCGGGTATTGTCTGCAATATTCATAATATACCGCCGGAAACTAAAAATGTTAAAACGATATTAGATGTTTTGGATACTATTCCGGTAACAAATGATATTCAGCTAAAACTGTGGCAATGGATGTCGGAATATTACTTATGCAATGAGGGAGAGGTAATGAGAGCAGCATTACCATCAGATAATTCTCTTAATAGTTATAAACCAAGGTTAGAGACATTTATTAAGCTTAGCCGAAACTTTAATGAAGATGAGCTGAATGTTAAGCTCGATAATCTGGCAAAAGCTCCCCGGCAACAGGAGCTCCTATCATCTTATATCCGGTTAACAGGTTATACAAAAGGTTCAGAAATAAAGCCTGTCAGTAAAGCATGGTTGATGAAAGAATCCCGATCATCCTCAAATTCAATTGATGCTCTTATAGATAAAGAAATACTTTCAACGATTTCAATTACTGTTACCAGGCTTAATGAATCGGATATTCATAAAGAGCCGGTTAAAAAATTGAGTGAAGTTCAGGCGACTGCATACAAATCAATTAAAGATCATTTTGAACACAATGACGTTGTATTGCTTCATGGAGTTACTTCCAGTGGAAAAACAGAGATTTATATTCACCTGATTGAAGAACAGTTAAAACTTGGAAAGCAGGTTCTTTATATGCTTCCCGAAATAGCTCTCACAACACAGATTATTATTAGACTTAAGCGACATTTTGGTTCTGTTACAGGAGTCTACCATTCACGGTTCAGCGACTCGGAAAAGGTAGAAATATGGAAAAAAGTTGCAGAAAATGACCCGGTAAATGGTTATCGGCTCATTCTCGGAGTGCGATCATCTCTTTTTCTGCCCTTCAGTAACCTGGGTATGATAATAGTGGATGAAGAACATGACGGATCATATAAACAGCATGATCCGGCGCCGCGATATCATGCCCGCGATTCTGCAATAATCCTGGCAGGTCTTCATAAAGCCAAAACAATTCTTGGCTCTGCTTCCCCTTCGATTGAAAGTTATAATAATGCTGTAAAAGGGAAGTATGGGCTGACTGATTTAAAAGAGAGATTTGGTCTGATTAAATTACCGGCAATTATAATTGCAAATACCCGCGATGCATATAAGAAGAAACTCATGGTTTCCCATTTTACTCCTGAATTACTTCATGCAATCGACGACGCCCTGGGTAAAGAGGAACAGGTAATTCTATTTCAGAACAGGAGAGGTTTTTCTCCTTATATAGAATGTTCGGAATGCGGATGGATTCCGGTTTGTCATCAATGTGCCGTTAACATGACTTATCATAAGGGAATTGCCAAACTGGTATGTCACTATTGCGGCTACACAACAGATATGCCAGCCAAATGCGGTAGCTGTCATTCAACAAGCATGGTAACAAGGGGATTTGGTACAGAGAAAATAGAAGATGAGATAAAAATCGTTTTTCCCTCTGCCAGGGTAGCAAGAATGGACCAGGATACAACAAGAAATAAAAATTCATTTAATAAAATAATTAAAGCTTTTGAAGAGAGACGAATAGATATTCTGATCGGTACACAAATGATTTCCAAAGGACTTGATTTTGAAAACCTTACAGTTGTCGGAGTTTTAAATGCCGACAACCTGTTAAACTATCCTGATTTCAGGGCTCACGAAAGAAGTTTTCAATTGATGGAGCAGGTGAGCGGGAGGGCAGGTCGCAGACAAAAACAGGGTAAAGTTGTGATCCAGACCGGTGATCCGGCAAACAAGATAATCAGACTCGTTCTTCGGCATGATTATGTAAACATGTTCAGGATGCAGGCTGATGAAAGAATTACGTTCAATTATCCGCCCTTTTGCCGTATGGTCAAGATCAGCATAAAGCATAAAGATCTGGCATTATTAAACTATTTCTCAGATATTTTAGGAAGAGACCTGAAAGAATTATTTGGGAAGAGGGTTCTTGGCCCTGAATCACCCGTTATTTCAAAGGTTCAGTTATGGTATATTAAGACAATTCTTATAAAGATTGAAAGAGAAAAACCACCGGCAAAAGCAAAACACCTGATCGTCGAATCAATTGAAAGACTTGAAAAAGAAAAGGGAGCCTCATCACTTAAGATAGCTATTGATGTGGATCCGTATTGAAAAAGACAAAAGACAAAAGTAAAAAGATAAAAGTTACTACTTTTGAATTATTATATAACTCAAAATGAAAATAGAAGTATCAAACGGTGAGATTATTGATAAACTCACTATCCTTCAGATAAAACTCGAACGGATTAAGGATAAATCAAAACTCATGAATCTGAAAACTGAATACGACAAGCTTATCGCTGTTTCATCTTCGATAATGAGTCCTTCTGATCCTTTATATATAGCTCTTTATGAAGTGAATTGTGAATTATGGGATATAGAAGATCTGATTCGCGACCTCGAGCGAAAAAAGGATTTTGGCGATGAGTTTATTTCTACCGCCCGAGCCGTATATATTAAAAACGATAAAAGATCAGAATTGAAGAGAGAGATTAATATAAAGACATCCTCCGGACTAATGGAGGAAAAATCTTACGAAAAATACTGAAATGCGCATTCTGGTAATCCGAACCTCAGCTATGGGAGATGTTGCTCTCACTACTCCTGTCCTAATGGGAATGAAAAAGCAATATCCTGATATTGAGTTGATTTTTCTTACGAGAACTGCTTTTAAACCATTTTTTTCATCTATTGAGGGACTTAATCTTTTCTTCCCTGATTTTAAAAAAAGACATAAAGGCTTTTTAGGGTTGATATCACTTTTCAGAGATATCAGCAAGAAAGGTAAAATTGACTATGTAATAGACCTGCACGATGTTGTGAGATCAAAAATGCTGCGATTTTTGTTCAGATTATCAGGAGTGCCAGCATCTGTTATTGATAAAGGAAGAAGAGAAAAGAGGGCTGTTATAAAAAGGGAGATTAGCATTCAGCTTAAGCATTCAGTTGAACGTTATTGTGATGTTTTTGGAAAAGCAGGGTTTCCTGTAACGCCTGCTGAAGGGCCATGGATTATTCCAACTGCTGCTTCACTTTTAAAAGTCAGCTCAATGACTGGCCCTCCTGACCAGATAAACATAGGAGTCGCACCTTATGCCAAACATAAATTAAAAATGTGGCCTGAGGAAAATATGATTCAGCTTCTGAAACTGATTTCAGAAAAACAAATTGCTAATTTCTGGCTTTTTGGTGGTAAAGAAGATTCAGAAAAACTGAAATCTTTTCAGTTACGGATACCGGGTTCTTTCAATCTTGCAGGGAAGTTGAGTCTTGAGGAAGAGCTTGCCTTAATGAGCAGACTCAACTTTATGATAGCTATGGACTCTTCAAATATGCATATGGCAGCACTGGTTGGTACAAAGGTTATTTCTATCTGGGGAGGAACAGATCCTATTACCGGTTTTGGAGCATGGAGCCAACCGGAAGATTATTCTATGAAAATTCCTTTTGATGAACTGGATTGTCATCCGTGTACAATTTTTGGGAAAGGTGAGTGCAGAAGAGGAGATCTGGCTTGTATGAAATGGCAGACTCCTGAGATAGTTTTTGAGAAAATAATGAAGTTGAACTTAATTTTTTAAGTTAATCATATTTTCAGTCTAATATTATACCGCGCTAATATTGAGGCTAATCCGACTGACACCAGAGCCCATATCAAAGAACCGCCGATCACCAGAAGAGTTACTCCCGACTGTTTGTATATCAGAATGGGTATTGTGGTCAGCGATATCAGACAATATAAAACCGAGGCTGTGATATAAGTTGTAAAAGAGTTTTCTCCGGCTTGTTTCAGGAAGAATGACCACCTGATATTTTTTTTAATATCAATGATCCAATAGATCAGGGAGAAAAGCAACATACTTATTCCAACGCATATAAGTACCCAGCCCGGAGTTGGCTGAATCTTCGCGACAATCAACAAATTCCTTAGAACTATTCCGGCAAGTATGCT